>JAHHUF010000003.1 GCA_020024115.1 Anaerofilum sp. | reverse complement strand
TTTGATATTCCTCATTTAGGGTTAAAACCACTGCTTTCTATCTTGTATGGAACAGGCTTTTTTGCTGCTTTGGTGTCTTTTTCGGTTCGATTGCATTTTGTTTGGATGCTTCAAATTGTTCCACCTGTTCTTTCTGTCTTGTTTTTATGGCAATGGTTCAGCCAACAAAAAACTTTGCTGAAAAATACAGTGCAATCCATTTCTCACAACAAAATCATCTGCTATTTTGTTGTATTCAGCAGTATTCTCTGCTTGCTGTTTGGGCTGTTTCACAGTGCTGAAAACGCTCACCCCCTTGTAGCTGGCACCATTAACCTAAGCCGTGACCTGTTATGGAACATCGGAAACGGAAATGCTTTTACACATGCTTTTCCTCCACAGGATATTCGATTTGTTGGGGTTCGGTTTTCCTATCATTATCTGACTGAACTTATTGTGGGAGGACTTTGCCTTGTGAGCGGAGCTTCTTCTTACGACATCTTTGTCTTTTTCTCTGGGCCTGTTTTTATTGCTGCGCAACTGATTTCCCTCTATTGTTTAGGGCGTTGTTTTTATCAGGATAACCGCAAAAAAGCATTGCTTTTTCCAATTGTTTTGTTTGGATTTCAATGTGCTTCGATGTGGGGAATCTTTTCTTGGCAAGAAAGTGTATTTTCCAACACTATGCTGAAACATCTGGTCACAAATATCAATGCACAAGCAACTGGCTGCATTTTTCTTTGTATCTTCACTGCCCTGTTTACCATCCTTGCACGGCAAAAATTCAAAGCAAACTGGAAACTATTTGCAGCTTACTTTACTTCCTTTTTGCTGCTTGCTGTTGCAAAAGGGCCACAGGCAGCGCTTGTGTTATGTAGTTTGGTTGTGACAATGGTGTTTGTGCTGTTGTTTCAAAAACCAAACTATTTTGGTGCTTTGCTTTGTCTTGCAGGAACAGGCGGACTCTTTGCTTTGATTTATTTTGTTCTATTTTCTTCCGGAGCAAACAGCAGCATGACTTTTTCCATTTTTTCGATGGAAAATTCTCTGGCTTATCAAACCCTCAGCCCATTGGCAGATTGGCTTTGTGCTCACTTGCCAATCTCTGGGTATGTATGGCTTGTATGTATTGGGATTATCAATGCTTTTTGCATGATTCCATTTCAGTTTATTCTATGGCTACATGGTCTGCCTCATACCATTCGCCATTTGTTTCATTTAGATGCAGGACATATTTTTGCAAATGGTGTGGTGGCTGGTGGCTTCCTTGCATACCACTTGTTTTGGCATCCAAACTCAAGCCAGGCATATTTTGCCTTAGCAGCCATCTTTTTTATCACTCTTTTGGCAGTGGAGCAAATTCCCTCTTTTAAAGATTTCAAAAAAGTTTCGCTTTATCCTATTGCAGTTTGCGGGATTGTTGGGCTTGTTACAACAGTTTGCATGGTTGTGACTTATGGTGGAAACGGCTTCAAACAGCTTTTATCTACAAATGGCATTTTGTCTCCTCAAACCTCAGCAAATAATATTTTGGCAGAAGATGAACAGGCAATGGTTTGGCTTGCTGAAAACACAGACAACCAAATTGTATTTTCCACCAACCGAACCAGCAGTAACCCCAACGAATTGGATGGCATTTCCAATGTTTACTCTGCACTTTCCGGGCGGCAGGGATATATGGAAGGCTGGGCTTATGCTGTTTCAAACATGGGTGTTTCTCAGGAAATTGTTTCCCATCGCCAAGCTGTTACAGAGCAGCTTTTTTCCGGCATTCTTTCGGAACAAGCATTCCGTTTACTTTGTGCGCAAGAAGGCATCAACTGTTTGATTTATTCCAAAAATTATCCTGGTCTGATGCCTGATTATCTTTCTCCTGCCTTTGAAAACAGCGCAGTTTCCGTTTATCTTTTGACCAACCAATCAAACTAGGAGAAAATACAAATGAAACGATGGAGCAATATACGAAAAAAGCTGGAAACTGAATATCTTGCAAAAAGTCTGCAAGGGCATATTCAGTATTATGCAACATCATACAGTAAGTCCCCCGACCATGTGGGTCGAGCAGCAATACGATATGACGGAAAAGAAATCCTTAAAGGATGCTATTGGAACAACTACATGAATCCCGAGATGGCGTATATAGATGATACCGCTTTAAAGTTGGGCGTTTTCGACCAATGCTGTTTTTATACAGCCTTTGCAGAATTTGATAACCAAAGCATTGAAGCCAGCCTACAAAGCGATGATTTACTTATACGGATATTTGCTGTGCTGGACAGACGAATTGGCAAACGGAGACTGGAATTGATGAAAGAAAGCATTTCAACCGAACCCGAAACATTCCAAACATTTTATGTAATTCGTGCAAAAGCCGAAGGTCTATTGCCCACTATCAACTGATTGCACAAAATACTTTTCAACAAAAAGGCAAGCAAAAGTTAAAAACTTCAGCTTGCCTTTTATATTGTGTTATGATTTATTCAAACAACTGCAATACATTCAATTTCGACCAAAGCATCTTTTGGCAATGCTGCCACTTCAAACGCTGCCCGTGCAGGGTATGGCTGCCCGAAAAATTCTGCATACACTTCATTCATAGCTGCAAAATCCTCAATATGTTTGAGCAAAACAGCTGTTTTCACCACATTGCTCATTTCCGCTCCTGCTTCTTTCAGAATATTTGAAATATTGGTCAATGCCTGTCTTGTTTGGGTGGCAATGTCAGTTCCTGCAAACTCGCCTGTGGCAGGATTGATGGGAATTTGCCCTGAAACATAAATGGTATTTCCTGCTTTTACAGCTTGGGAATAGGGGCCTAGGGCAGCAGGAGCATTTTGGGTATGAATTGCTTGTTTTTCCATGGTTGCACTCTCCTTTTTGTTGATAATTGGTCGATGGTGAAGTTCTTTTTTCACAGCGATTAAAGCCTTTGTTGGGATACCCATTTCGGTAAACATTTGTTCATGTTCGGTGCGGATATTCCATTCCGGCTCATTTTTATGTAAATCGAAGGTTTTCCATGTAATTTCAAAGCCTGCTTCGGGAAAATAGTGCAGACTGTCTGCAAACAAGTCATCATCATCTGTTTTGAAGTAAACCTCTCCGCCGTCTTTCAAAAATTCACGATACAGCAGCAATTGTTTTGTGTGGGTCAGACGATGTTTTTTATGTCCTGCTTTTTTGTTCCAAGGGTTGCAAAAATTGATATAAATGCGGTCAACTGCATCTGTACTATCAAAAGCATTGTAAATGCGTTCAATATCAAGGCTCATAATCTGCACATTATCGGGGTCACGCTGGGCGGCTGCATATTGGCGGTCGATGTTGCGTTTTGCCAAAATGAGAACTTTGTCCGTAATATCAATTCCCAAATAGTTAATTTCGGGGTGTGCCACAGCCAAACGGGACAAAAACCCCCCTTTTCCGCATCCAAGTTCAAGATGAATGGGCTGTTTACGCACAAAGGTGTCATGCCATTTTCCTTTATTCTGCAAAGGCTCATCCACTGAAAAGGGGCAAGCATTCAGTTCAGGGCGTGCATAGGGTTTAAATCGCATTCTCATTGTTTAAATCCATCCTTTTTTCATTCCAAAATTGCTTAATTTGCTCAAAATCCGCTTGCAGACTGCCCATTGTCAAAAAGGGCTTTCCGCCCCCTTTTCCTGCAAAGGCAGCATTGAGTTGTTTGGTTAGTTCTGCAACATTTCCGTTTTTCTGTCCGATTGCATAAGAAAGCCCCTTTTCCTTGTTGGAAAAGACAGCACAGGGCAGTGCTGTTTTTTCGCACAGCATCAAGCAAAGGGTACGCAGATTATCACTTTGCAGGTTATCAGCAAAAACAATCGGTGAATCGTCTTTTTTTATTGTTTCAGACACGGCTTCAAACCAGTTTGCACGGCTTTGTGCAAGCTGTTGTTTGGTTTGGTTCAACTGCTCTGCCAAACGGCAGACACCCTCAAAGCCATTGTTGGCCGGCACGCTCAGCATTGCGCCGATTTGAGCAAGCTGGCTGCATTTTATCTGATAATCCATCAAAGCACGGCTGCCACAAACCACCGTCAAACGGGTTCCGCCTTTGTATCGCTGCCAATCAATCACCTTAATTTGTCCCACCATTCCGGAAAAAGGAAGATGCGTTCCACAGCAAGCGCAGCAATCCGCACCATCAATGGTAACGATTCTCACAGCACCCTCAATTTCTTTTTTGCTGCGGTATTCTATCTGCTGCAATTGTTCTTTTTCAGGAAACTCACATTTCACCGCTATATTTTTCCAGACAATTTCATTTGCCGCAGCTTCTGCCTGTGCAATTTGTTGAGGTGAGAGTTCTTTGTCAGTGTCCATTGTCACAGATTCCTGTCCAATATGAAACCCTACATTTTCGGTGCCAAACATTCTGTGCAGTAAACCTGACAAAATATGTTCTCCTGTATGCTGCTGCATCAGGTCAAACCTGCGCTGACTGTCAATTTTTCCCTGCACAATTTCACCTTTCTGCAAAAGTTTATTTAGTGTATGTAAAATTTCGCCGTCTTTTTCTTGCACATCCAGCACTTGCGCATCGCCCAATGTTCCGTGGTCGGCAGGTTGTCCGCCTCCCTCGGGATAAAATGCAGTTTGGTCAAGGGTCACAACCCAGTCTTCCCCCTGTTGGGCACAGCTTTGCACGGTTGCTTCAAACTCAACCAGCAAACTGTTTTCATAATACAGCTTTTTACAGCCTTTCATTTTTTGCTCCTTTTTCAGCAAATCTGCCACATTATTTTGCTTTTATTATAGCACATTTTGGGGTGAGGTGCATCTTTTTATGTATAAATTGGTGTGCTATGGTCGATACTGATGATGCAATTTTATTTTGTAATTCAAGGAGGGGCATTTCATGGATGACGATATTTCTTTGTTGAATGCAATTATCAAAAATACTGAAATGGGCACATCTTCACTGGACCAAATCATTGACAGTGCAGAGAACGAGGCTTTCAAGTCCTCTTTACAAATTCAAAAAAAGGGATTTTCACAGCTTGACCAAGAGGCACGGCAGGCACTTTCGATGCGTGGGGCAGAAAAACCAAAGGGGCAAGGTATGCTTGCCAAAATTGGCACAAGTGTTTCTATCGCAGGCAAAACCCTTTCGGACAATTCCACTCGCCATTTGGCAGATATGCTGATACAGGGCAACAATATGGGCACAACCGATTGTGTCAAAGCCTTGCGTGACAATCCCCGTGCCAGCAGCGAGGTACAGCATCTTGCAAAACGCTTGCAGGAATTTGAGGAACGCAACACGCAGGAATTGCAACAATTCTTGTGATGACAAAAAGAAAAGGCAGACAAGCGTTGTCTGCCTTTTTGATTGCAAAAAACAAACCGAAAGGCGGTTTGCCTTTCGGTTTGCGAAAATCGGTTAGTATGGAACCGATGATTACTAAAGAACGCCGAGAGAATGACGGACTTACTGCAACAACTGCAGGATTGCCTGAGGCTGCTGGTTAGCTTGTGCCAACATAGCCTGAGCGCTCTGAGTCAGAACATTCATCTTGGTGTAAGCCATCATCTCTTTAGCCATATCAGTGTCACGGATACGGCTGTGTGCAGCATCCAGATTCTCACTGGTGGTGTCCAAGTTATTGATGGTGTGCTCCAAACGGTTCTGCATTGCACCCAAACCGGCACGAGCCTTGGAAACGGTGTCAATCGCAGTGTTAATCATATTGATTGCCTCACCTGCTGATTTTTGGTCGCTGATATCCACCTTGTCCAGTCCCAAAGATTTGGTGTCCATCGCATCCACTGCCATGGTCAAAATGTTGTCATTATTGTAGGTGTCGCCAACCTGCAGCTTCATGCCACCGCCTTTACCAGTAGTCGTTTTCCACTCACCTTTAGCAGCAGCATCGCCACCACCTAACCCTTTGGTTCTAACAGAGATTGTAATTCCATCTCCAATTGCTTCTGCCAATTTAGCAGTGGCGCTGGCTTTCTGGGTGTCAGAAATTGTAATTTTTAACTCCCATGAACCACCTTCTTCCCATTTGGTCCCAACTTTCTCAGGAACTTTGGTAGCAGTAATTGTTGCAACAGCATTACCAGTACCACCAACTTTAAGATCAGCCGAATTACCATTAGCATTTTCAGCCTTGAGTTCAACCCCTCCAATTACAAGAGTATCCTTACCAGTGTTTTCAAGGGTAAACTTTCCATCTCCATCAACTTGGAATTTAATTTTATCGTTAGCATCTAACTTGCCACCTTTAACTGTAATGGCATCTTTTGCGATACCAGTTTTCGCAGCGTTGCTTCCTTCATAACCACCCAAAGTACCGTCCAATAACTTTTGTCCGTTGAAATCGGTGGTTTTTGCAATGCGGTCAATTTCACTCTTTAGCTCTTTCACTTCGTCGGCGTAGTTAGTGCGCTGTGTGTCAGTATAGATGCCGTTGGCTGCCTTGGTTGCCAGTTCTACCATACGGTTCATCATATCATGCACTTCGTTCAAAGCACCCTCGGCGGTCTGTACAACAGAGATGCCGTCCTGACTGTTTGCGGACGCTGCATCCAAACCTTTGATTTGTGCCTTCATGCGTTCGCTGATTGCCAAACCAGCAGCGTCATCGCCTGCACGGTTGATGCGGAAACCGGATGCCAATTTTTCCAGGCTCTTGGAAACCTGTTTGTTGTTCATTCCCAACTGACGGAATGCGTTGTTTGCCATAACATTGGTTCTTACGACCATACCCATAGTAGTTATCCTCCTTAGTGTTTCGCCTTTGTTTTCTTCTTAAAAAAGGCGACTGTTTGTTTTTATATCGTTTCGCCAACAAAACCTTTGCTCCATACTTGCTCAAGCCTTGTTAACGGAACTAACTTTATACCAGACAAAAACACAGTTTGATTTTGCCTTTCGTTTTTATTATCCAACCTTTTTTGCAAAATGAAAGCTTTTTGCTGAAAATTTTTTCAACAACTTAACATTTGTGCAATTTGCCCCAAATTATCTTTTTCTGTTGTTTTTAGCATAGTTATGAGATTATCGAGTTGTTCTTTATTATGAAAAACATTTCTAGCGCCACACACCACACAATGTACCATGTCTTTAGGCAGAAATTTATCTGCCATATAAGCAGTGCCTAAAACTCGGAACATAATATAGCCCACGCACATTTCAAGATAGCCTCCCCACACATCAGCTTTATTCTTTTCTGTGGAGTACAAGGGAAATTGATTTAGCATTAAAAGATTTACCATAATATTTTCCATCAAATAGTCCACATAGTCCAAACTGTCAAAATGCTCTTTAGCTTGCAGATATTTTTCTGGGTCAATTTTTATCTCTGTACTCCCATCTTTTTGTATATACTTGACTGCAAGATTTTTCTTTATATCCTCAAACATTTTAGAGAAATATTTATTATTTGTTGATTCTGTTTGATTTGTCATAAAAATCGGAAACAGTGATACCTGCACAGCCGCCATTGGGTTGGTAGGGAAAGATTCCAGCATTTGCTCTATCTGGTTGTCTGCTTTAAGCAAGGAAAGGCTCTTTTGTAAAAATGCCAAAGTTTCTTCTTTGGTGGAAGCTTTGTCCAAATCTCGTGCTGCCAATCCCATTAGCACCATACGATGAGGCAAAGAATAGTGGCGGTTCTGTAAAATTCCTATGAACAAGGTTTGGCATTCCTTGTAATAGTGCAAGCGTGGTTCTCTTTCCAAACAAAGCGACACTTCCTCAGAATCAACTTTGTAGAATTGGTCTGTATCCAGCTCAACTATCCGCAAACCTTGCGGGCGGGCAAGGAGCAAATTCACCGTTTGCTCACAGCCCAATGTGCAGTATTCTTCGTATTGCACAGGAGATGCACTATTCATACGAGGAAATTGCTTGCAAACTTTGCTTAATATGTTATAACCATATTCCATCTGCAAACTGCACATTTTATCATCGTTCAAAAAGGGGCAAAATCCGCCTTTATTCATCTTGATTTCTCCATAGAAATTAGTATCTGTGTCTTTCCAACGAGCCAATGCTCCCCGCATGGTGGCACGCATTTCGGGTGTGCCACGCAAGTTTTTCAACTTCATATATTCGTTGCGATAAATTCCAACTTTCCAACTATAGCAGCAGGTATAGTTACACTTATCACACAAACATTTAAACTCTGGAAAATAATCCAAAGCAACATGTTTCAATTTGATATCCATTTTCAACTCTCCTCAAATTTTTAAACTCAATTTGTATTTTCCACAATTGTATCACTTTTTTCGCCCAAAAGCAAAGCAGTACAACAATTTTTTACAAACTTTGCACAGCCAAAGTTTTCTTCTACTTCTAAAATCTTACAATTAAACTTTCGTATCATTTCAATAAATAATAATTATTATCAAAAAATATTTACTATCAATTATATTCGTGTTATAACTGAATACAGAAAGTTTTCATAACTTTTATCCTACATATCATTTGATTTGAAATAGATTTTTTAAAAAATCAAGGAGAACTAAAATGAATTTTATATGGACAAACGACCTTGCAACCGGCAACAGCCTGATTGACCAAGAACACAAAGAGCTTATCCGCATTATTGGCGAGTTGATGGACGCCTGCTCCAAAGGCAAAGGCAGAGAAGAAATGCTGAAAACCATCCGCTTTTTGGAGCAATACACCATCAGGCATTTTTCTGACGAGGAAAACTTACAGCGCAAATACAACTATCCCGATTTTCAAAACCACCTGACCTATCATGCCCAATTTAAAACCACTGTGCAAACCCTTTCAAAGCGTATTCAAGCCGAAGGGGCATCTATAGGCTTGCTGGCAGAAATCAACCGCAATGTGGCGTCATGGTTCACCACACATATCCGTATGCAGGACACTAAAGTTGCCGCATATCTGAAACAGCAGGGAATTTCTTGACCGATTGCCAATCAAAATTCAAGCCTCTTTTTATACGGTTAACCATCTTTTTGTATACAAAGTACATTGCAGTCATATTCAATATATATTATAATATAAATAATATAAAAAATGGGTTTGATTGGTAAACCTATGCAAAGAGGTTTGTTATGGAAAGTCTATTGGTTCAAGCAGCAAAATTATCAAAATTAAAAAAAGTTTCGTCGGATAATAATCTTTCTGAATTTATAAATCAAGAAGAAGCTGTGAATGACTATATCTTGGATTTTGTGGAAAATGTGGAAAAAAGCTATCTTCCCAACTGGCTTTTAACTTTTGAAGAACTTCAGCAATGGAACGAAAGCCACAGCGACACAACTGCCCCAACCGAAGATGTTGACGGTGAGCCTGTTGAGCCGCCTTTTTTGGACGGACAATGTATTATCAAAGTCTCGTCGGACGCAATCACCGCATGGATGATGGTTCTGCCGCCTGTGGGAAAAGGTGTTGCTGTGTCCCCTGCACAGATTTCGGAAGAACTTGCTGCGCAAGGCATTGTAACGGGCATTGATGCAGTTGCCTGTGTAAATGCTTGCATGGAATACTTCACTGCATTCACCATTGCAAAAGGCTCTGCCCCTGTTCACGGAACAGACGGAAATGTTGAGGAACTGTTTGCACGAAAGGTTGCTCCGACTTTGCATATAACAGACGATGACACTGTGGATTATCGTGATTTGGGCTGGATACAAACCGTGAAAACAGGTGATGTCATCTGCAATATTACTCCTGCTGTCAAAGGTGTCCCCGGGGAAACTGTTACAGGAAAACCCATTCCTGCCAAAAACGGAGAGATGCCACATATTCCCATCGGCACAAATGTAAAATATTCTTCTGACAAAACAAAGCTGATTGCACAATGTGAAGGCAGGCTGGTTTTTTGTGAAAATGCGTTTTCTGTTGAAACCCGTCTGACAATCAATGGTGATGTTGACGGCAATGTGGGAAACATTGTGATGCCCGGTGATGTGGTGATTAAAGGAAATGTTTTGTCTGGCTTTACGGTATATGCAAAAGGAAACCTTTCTGTTGAGGGAGTTGTGGAAAACGCATATCTATCAGCACAGGGTGACATTACAATCAATATTGGTGTCAAAAGCGATGGTGCAGCTATCATCGAATCCAACAAAAATATCGACTGCAAATTTGTGGAAAACGCCACTTTGCGTGCAAAGGGCAATATCACTGCGGAATATATCGTTAATAGCAATATTTCTGCACTGCATGACATTTATATTACCCACGGAAAAGGTGCCCTTGTGGGGGGTAATGTTCGTGTGGGTCATAAAATTTCTGCAAAAAGCATCGGAAACTCTACCAACCGTGCAATCACAATTTCGATGGGTATGGATCCTGAAATTCTTCAAGAACTGCAACAAAATAAAAAAGAACTGGAGCAACTGGAAAGCAAAGTTGCCGAAACAAGCAAAAATATTGAGTTTTTGGAGCACCAAGAAGCCTTAGACCAACAATATAAAAAACTGTTGCAGCAGCTTAAATTTCAACGCAGCATTGACAATATGCACATTGGAAAGCTGCAGAAAACCATTGAAAAAGCAGAGGAATCCTTTGACTCAGAGGCTTGCGAAATTGCATCCGATGTATTTTATCCCCCTGCTACCATTCATATCGGTTCATCAACCTATCATTCTCAGAAAACATGGAACCACCACAAGGTTATTTTCCGTGATGGGGATATTTCGATTATTCCACGATAATGTTTATTTGCAAAATAATCAAGCGGCTTTGTTTTTGTGAACAAAGCCGCTTTTTGTTTGAAAATTTTTTATCGCTTTTCCAAAGATGGCAAAGATTGAGGCAAATTGTTTTCTTTTTCGCTGTTTTGTTCTTCCCGCACTTTTTTCACAAGCTGCTCCCATGTGCGGTCTTTGGTGTAAAAGCGTCGATATGGGGAAGAAAACTCTTGCTTTGTTACCATCTTGCCGGCACCCCTGTCAGTTTTTCAAACAGCTTATCGCCCTCTTTGGCCGTTTGCAGAGTGGATTCTTTTTCGGTTCCCATATATCCTCTGCGAACAACCTCAAAATCTTTCATCATTTCGTTCAAATCAATGAGTGTATTTAACAAATCATCTTCTATCACCAAGTCCAAACCGCTCAACCCTTGTGCTTCTTGCCAAGGCACTGCAACCATGCCTTCTTCCGGCAGGAATGCACCTGTCAAACGGCTTAGCCCCTCTAAATTATCGGTGATGAAAATAGGCGAAATTCCTTCCTGAATGTCTGCTGACAGCTTCACCGTTCCAGCCATCTGTGCAGAATAGTCCACCGTTTGGTCGGACTCATCTGTGGAAATATTATACTGGTTCACCTGCACCACAATGCTTCCATCACCATTGATGTCGGAAACTGCTCCGTTTGTTTCCAGTTGTTCGCTGATTGCTGTAAGCACACTGGTGGGCATCATTTTTGAAGTGACAATGGAAATTTCCAAATCCGGCAGCCGCTTGCTTGCCATATCATGAATAAAAAAGCCCAATATTGCCACAACCAAAACTCCACCCAAAACATGCCATTTATAATAAAACCAAAAATTTTCTCGTTTTTGCTTTGGTGTCATAGGCTGCGACGGTTGGTCGGGCTGTAAATCTTCCGGTTTTATGTTGCGTGTATATCTTGCACTTGCCATGATAGATTCCTCTCCCTTACTGCATTTTTGCTAGCTGATTGCGAAGTTTTTCCTCAACCTGACCGGGAAGCTGTTTTATTTCATCTCTTGTCAACTCCGCAGTCGGAATAGAAGGCAAAATTTCGATTGTGACATGAGCAGGCTTCATCCAGCCGCCATTGTTTTCCATAATATCACGGCTGCCATGAATGGCAACCGGAACAATGGGAGATTTGGTTTTGGTGGCAATCCGAAATGCACCTGCTTTAAATTCGCCCAATTCCAGCTCACTTCCCTTGGAGCGGGTTCCTTCTGGAAAAATTGTAACAGAATAGCCTTTTTTTAGATTTTCCATTGCCTTATTCATTGCTTCCATTGCCTTGCGTGGATTATCTCTGTCCAAAAACACACAGCGCAGCAACCGCATCCAGCCCCTTACAATTGGGATATTGCCAATTTCTTTTTTTGCCACTAAGGGGTGTGGTTTGTCCAAACTGGTCAGCATCAATGGAATGTCGTAATAGCTGCGATGGTTTGCCACAAATACCACTGCTTGATTTGTGGGGATATTTTCTTTGCCTTTTACATCAACTGTTACACCTGCCAGCTTCAACAGTCCCCCTGCCCACATTGGAACCATTTTCTGCACCATTTCATCAACTGTTTTGTCATCTCCTTGTGCCATTGCACGGTTGGCTTTATGCAATTTTGGCATCAATGCCACAAGCTGCCCCCAAAACCAGCAAAACCAAATTATTGTGCGCATTGCAATTCCTCCTTTGTTTTGCTTTATTTTGCACTGATACCACCCACCTTTTCGTGTAATGAGCTGTATCGTCTTTGTTGAATATTGTATCCTTTTTCACTTGATGTTTCAATACTGGGTCAATAGCATTTTATATTTCTTACACACTTTTCAAAACTGTGCTTAAAGTTTATATTTGCTGAATCGTTTTTATGCACAAATTTCATTTTATCCTCTCTGCTTTTTATACAAAAAGCGTTTGTTTTTGTTAAACTGCACAGCTTGTCTATTGCCAACTGCATAAAAATGTTCTATGATTATGAGAATAGGCTTTCATTGCTATTATTGGAAACAAAGGAGTTTTTTTATATGGGTCTTTTTAATATGCATTACGACCGCCCCGGCCCTGGCGTCGAAAAAGATGCACCCCGTAAAACAGGAATTTCACGCTGGTTGGAAATTGTAGGCAGAGATATGTGGGATTTTACCAAAGCCAATTTTATTACTGCGGCTTGTTTTGCTCCCACTGGCATTGTTGCAGCACTCACTATGACTTGGCTTTTATTAGACCCAAATCTGCTTGTGATGCTGTTGGGCATTGTGTTAGGCTCTGCACTTGGCTTTTTGATTGGCCCTGCCTTGTGCGCGATGCAGGCTTTGATGCTGAAAAGTTTGCGTGATGAACCCAAATTCTTTTGGCATACATACAAAAAAGCATTTAAAGAAAATTTCAAACAGGGTGCATTGGTGGGCATTATTTTCACCTTTGTCCTTCTGATTCAAGTCTTTGGTTTTATTTTATACTTCCGCAATCAGGCATCTGTTTGGATGATGGCACTGCTTGCATTGGATGTTTTGCTGATTACAATGGTCATGCTGTTTTTCATTCCGCAGTTGGTGATGCTGGATTTGAGCATGAAGGTTATTTTCACAAACAGCCTGCGGATGTCTTTGGGATTTTTGCCCCGCAGTCTGCCCGCAGCATTGATTGAAATTGCATTGTTTGTGGTTCAAGTGTTATACTTACCGCTTTCCTTGCCGATTTTGATTGTGATTGGTTTGTGGCTTCCTATTTTCAGTGGTTTATTTTTGGCATACAAGCCCATTGACAGCATTTTCCATATTGAAGAACAATTTGCTAAACGCCGCGAAAAAGAAATGCGGGAATTTACAGAAAACAACTTTATCAAATAAGTTCTCTTGTTCTGTTTTAAGGCAGCAAATACTGTTTATTATAGAAAAAGACAAAAATTTCAACTTTTCAGATAGCCTCTGCTTATCCGAAATCCCTTTTAGCACAAATGTGTTAAAAGGGATTTTGTTCATATTTTATAGAACAAACTTCAATTTTTTTGAATTATTTTATATGAAAGGAAAATCTAAATGCAGCCTTTTTTGGAAGTAAAGTTACTTGGTGAATTCTCTGTCCGCTGGGGCTCTGCAATTCTTGTTGACTCCAATTGTCGAATGAATAAAAACATTGAACTTTTCGCATTGCTATTGCTCAACAGCCATCAGCCTCTCACCAATCAAGAACTGACGAATTTATTGTGGGATGATGTAGTCAACCCAGCAGGTGCATTAAAAAATGCGGTTTATTCTCTGCGAAAATTGCTGCAAGATATTGTCCCTGATGTTCCTTTTATTTTAACAACAGGGCAGCAATACCAAATCAACCCTGATATTTCCATACAAACCGATGTTCGGCGCTGCTTGTTATTATTTGAACAAATGAAGCAAAAGGATGTAACTTCTGATTGTCAATTAAAATTGGGCAGACAGGCACTCAATTTATGCACAGGCGAGTTTTTGCCTTGTTTTGCTGCCCGCCCATGGGTATTGTTCTATAATCATCAACTGATTTCTGATTATATTTCTGTTGTATGTCATATTTCCAATATTTTATTAAAAGAAAACACACATACCTCTGCTTATGAAGCCTTTTCTATTTGCAGCCACGCATCCATGATTTGCCCCCAACGGGAAGATATTTACCCTATTTATTCAAAGCTATGCATCAGTTGGAAATGAAAACCTCCATTTTGAATTACTACCCCATGGTTCTGGAGGTTTGCTATAATCACCTTCAAAAGCCTGTCCCACGGGCAGTGCGGCAAATTTACCATTGGGCAGCCGAAAACAGCCGTTTGGAGCAGGAAGATTTGATGCGTATTCAAATGGATTTATCCCAAACCATTCAATCAGAGCCAATCCTAAATGGAGCCTATTTTTGCAGCTACAACTCTTTTCGGCACATCTACCCGATTTTTGTCCGCACCGCCGAACGGGAGAATTTTGCTTTGGCAATTATGCTGATTTCTTTGCATCCTCGAAAAAACGCAGTTGGTTCTCGTCAAGATACTTCTTTGGCAATGAATCTGGCACACCAAATTATTTTATCCACCTTGCGAAAAGATGATATTTTCTGTCAATTCAGTCGCTCTCAATATGCGGCATTGTTAATGATGAAAAATTATAATGATAAGCAATTTGTAGAAATGCGTCTTTCAAATGTTTTCAGCCAAGAAAGCCGCTTAAAAAACTTCACAATTACAATTTCTTTTTGTCACCCTGATTTGAATATTTGAAAACAGATATCCAAATCAAAAAAGCGTTTGCACCGTGAACATGGTGCAAACGCTTTTTTATTTAAGGATGCCGACCAGAATAATAATTGATACTGCCAAAAAGATAACCATAAATACTGCCATGCCCCAGTTAAAGATTGTGTTTACAAACAATCTAGGCTGTTGCTCTTGTGTAATCGGGGGTGCAAATATTCCGCTGCGTTTTGAGCGGAAAAAGATAATGAGACCTGCAATGATGACACCCACAACAAAAATACCAACCACAATACTTAAACTTTCGTTTCCCATTGCCATAGGTGCAATGATACTGCCCATCAGGTTGATAATTGTATGAATTATCATTCCCCAGACCACATTTCCTGTGGTTACATAAAGCCATGCAAGCAAAGAACCCAATGCAAAGGCATAAACAAACTGGTTTAAATTGCCGTGGAACATTCCAAAACAAAGCCCCGAAACCAAAATAAATGCGTTGTCGCCATAGCTGCCAATTTTGGTATACAAATATTTGCGGAATACCAATTCTTCCAAAATGGGTGGCACAGCACAAAATAAAACAATCCGTTCAATGAGGTTGTTTTTCATAATAACATCCAGCAAAGGGTTTTCATCCACAAAATGACCACTCACCTGTGAAAACATCCCCATCACAAACATATACAAAAAGTTTGCCAGATACATTGCAGCAAATGCCATACATAAAGTTTTAATAAAAAGCCCTGCTGTCATATTTTGCTGTGCGGGAGGATTTGGAGTTTCTGTGTTTGGTACTTTTTTGCAAATTGCAAAAAGGCAGGGAAACCCAATGCAGTAAATGCCAATATCTCCAATCAACAGCACCCCTGCTGTGGACTGTACCACCTGTGGTGCAATGATTCCAACCAACATCAGCAGCATGGTTTGTGCAAGCTGTGATACCAAAAAGAATGTTGCCATTCCCCATCCAATGCGAGATGCCGCTTTGCGATATTCCATAATAACCAACCTTTCTTTTAACTGAAGGCGTCATTCACCTCCAGCTGTAATGCTGTTTTTATCGCCCATACCAAAACCGCAACAACAACTGCTGCTCCTAAAATCCACCATACAAAAGAGGGAACAGTTGTGGAAAGAATCTGTATCAACTTTCCGCCAATGGTATTTTCATTTATTATATCACCTATTCTTGAATTTAAAAAGAGTGAACCAAAAATAATGAAATACACTACCCAAAAGCCGGTTTTTCCAAATCTCAAAATCAATGCTCCCATAATAACCGACAAAAATACAAACGCAAGGAGAACAATACCAATGATTTTGACAAAAGATACCCCTGCACTCAGCCCTATCAGCCCTAAAATATCCGATAACGGTGAAAAATCCCCGGTAAAACCTACAAGCCAATAAACAACTATGTCAAGCCCTAACCCCAAACCGGAAAACAGCAGCCCACAAACAGCGATACCAAATGAAATTCCAATTGTTCCAACCAGTGCGTCTTTGCGTGGAATCCCAAATTTAACTGCACGGTTCATATTAAGTGCCATTTGAGCGGCTGATGTTAATAATCCCACTAAACTGCCAATTGAAACCATAAGCAATGCCCCCAGTGGCATTGCTATATCTATTTGAGCGACACGCAGCAAAATCGCCAAAATAATTTCTACAATTACCAAACCTACGCCAAATACTGCGGAAACTTCCAAAATATCTTTTTTTCCGCTTAACAGTACCTTTTGTACCTGTTTCATCTGTTTTCCCTCCTTTTACACATCTATTTTGCGAAACAGCAGCCAGTTGATTGCTGTCAAGACCAGCCCTGCTGCAATGCCAAAAATCACCTGAATTGACCCTTGAAAAATGTTCACCAAAGAAACAGTGATGTCCAACAAGCCTTCACCGACCATCAAAAATCCACAAACGCCTCCCACAATACCTGCGATAATGGTAAAAATAATTAGACCGTATTTCCCAAACCGAAGGCACAAAACTCCAATGGTTTCGCTGCTGCAAGTAAGAAATAATACACTGCTCACAGTTGAAAAAAGAGAAAGGTTGCTATTTGCTATAAAGTTGAAAAACACAACAACTAAAATCACAATCAATTTATGGATTTGAGATTGAAGAAAAAAGTTTTTTCGTGTATTTCCCATAGAAAAAGTCAAATGTTTTCCCTCAAGAAACCATGATGCAGGGAACAAATAGCCAATCACACTGCACATCGTAACCAGAAAATCAAGGCTTATCTGGATTCTGTGCTCTGAGTTGTTCAGCAGCATCACCACCAGCCCCACCAAAAAAAGAGGCACCAATATTTTCATATTGCGTACAAACCACCAAATACCAAACCGCATATTTGCTTTCATTGCTCATCCCTCCTTTGAGTTTGTCAAAGCAATAAACACCTTTTGCAGATTCATTCCGCTTACATCCACTGTATGATTTTGCTGCACCTGCTGCAAACTGGTTTCATCACAGCGCACAGCCACCGCTTTGCTGCGTCCTGCAACTTCCTGCAAAAGAACCTGCATTCCCTCCACAGCCTTGTCCACATCTTCTGTCTTGCCGGAAATATAGTGGAATTGGCTGATAAGCTCATCTGTGTTGCCCTGTTCCAAAATCTTCCCATCATCCAAAAAGACAACTTCTTCAAAAACAGTGGCTGCCTCATCTAAAATATGGGTGGAAACAATGAAGGTTCGCTGGGTTTCGGCATAATCCTCCAGCAACAATTTATAAAACTGCTCCCGTGCCACAACATCCAAACCAGCCACAGGTTCATCCAAAATAGTCACAGGGGCTTTGCTTGCCAATGCCAACACAATTGTCACCATACTCAACATTCCTTTTGACAAGTTGCTGATTCTTTTTTTGACATCCAGCCCAAACAGTTCAACCAGCCTTTTGGCGTATTGCTCATCCCAATGGGGATAAAACACTTTCGCAGCATAGAGGTAATCTTTCACCTTATATGTATTTGGCCCGGAAAACAACACTTGGCTCATTTCCCGTGCAAAACAAATTTCACTCAGTGCTTTGGTGTTTTCCCAAACTGTTTCGCCGCCATAAGTAACCTCCCCTTCCGTGATGCGTGCCTGTGCGGTCAAACAACTCAGCAGCGTTGTTTTTCCTGCGCCGTTTCTTCCAACCAAACCATAGATGCACCCTGGGCGAAATTCAATATCAATGCCATGCAATACTTCCTTTTTTCCGTATGTCTTTACAAGCCCTGATGCTTTCAATGTTTTTTCCATACTGCTTTCCTCCTCTTATTGTTCGTTTTGTGCTTTTTGAATCATCTCAAGCAATTCGTTTTTATCAATTTCAAGGTTTGTTGCTTCGCTGACCAGTGTTTTTACAAAATCCTGATAAAATGCAGCCTTTCTTTTTTGGCGAATGGCTACCACTGCCCCTGTGGATACAAACATCCCAATTCCTCGTTTCTTATATAAAATTGCTTCATCTACCAACAGGTTGACACCCTTTGCAGCGGTGGCTGGATTGATGCGAAATACCCTTGCCAGCTCGTTGGTGCTTGGCACCTGTTCTTCTTCCAAATAAATTCCTCGCAAAATATCATTTTCAATCATTTGTGCAATCTGCAAATAAATTGATGTCTGTTCATTTAGTACACCATTCAAACAATTTCACCCCTTTTCCTTTGTTTGGTTCAATGGTTCATTACTTGTGTAACTAACTATACTACTAAAAGGCTTGCCTGTCAATCTTTTTCGACAAAATTTTGCCTTTGTTTCTTTTTTGTTTTTGACATTTTAGTTCTGTTGGGCTATACTTACAAATGCTTTTGCAGATTTCAAAACAATATATTTCAGCAATATATAGTGAAATATCGTCTCAAAACAGATTTTCTATTGATATAAAGGAGTTGATTTGAATGTTGACCGTATCCAAACGGATTGGTTCTATCATTTCACGCAAAACATTGCCTACTATCGCAATCACCCTTCTGACCCCTTTCACAACCTATCTTTTGATGCAGTTTGTGTTAGGTGCATCTCTGTCCAGCTTTTCATTTCTGGCTTTGTTTTGCAATGGGCTTTGCATTGGTGTGGTATATGCTCTTTTGTGTGCCATTTCCGGCAGACCAATTTTATCCAGTATTCTTTGCCATTCTGCATTTGGAATCTGGGGTGCTGCAAACTATTTTGTTTCGGTTTTCCGTGGAACTCCTGTTTTGCCGTGGGATTTAACAGCACTGGGAACTGCTGCAGCGGTTGCCAGCAGCTATGACTTCACCCCCACATGGCAAATGACTGTTGCCTTGCTTTTGATTGCAGTTGCTATTGGTTTGGCTATCAAATACAAAAAGCCATTGTTTGACAAAAAACAACGGCTTTGGTTTCGGTGCGGTTCTGTTGCCACCGGTTTGGTATTGATGCTGCTGGTTGCCTTTACCCCACTGCTTGCAAACAAGGAGTTCAAACCTGATGTATGGAATCAGGTTGCCTCCTACAAAAAAGGGGGAGCAGTTGCAGTATTTCTGCGAAATTTGCAATTTTTAGAGGTAGAACAGCCCGCCCATTTTGACCCCAGTGAATTAGAGCAGTATTTTTCATCTTTGCCGGAATCGCCCTCTTCTGCTGAACAAACCCCAAATATTATCGCTATTATGAACGAATCATGGGCAGACTATGAAGAATTCGGCAATCTTTCTTTGAGCAAACCTGTCAATGAATATATGTCCACTTTGCCCAACAGCATTTGGGGGCATTGTTTCACATCGGTGACTGGTGCAGGAACCAGTTTGAGCGAATTTGAATTTTTGACAGGCAATTCTATGGCATTTTTGCCATCGGGCAGTATTCCCTATCAACAGTACATCACTTCCCCTGTTTCTTCCATTGTTTCTTCCATGAAAGCAAATGGCTACCGCACCCTTGCAATCCATCCGGGCGAACAGACTTCTTGGCAGCGAAACCTTGCATATCCGCTTTTGGGCTTTGACCAATTCAAATCACAGCAGGATTTGAATGTTCCCATCACAGAGGAACATGGCTATATCAGTGATGATACATCTTTCAAACAAATTATTTGGGAATACGAAAACAAAGCTCCCAACGAAAAGCTCTTTTTGTTTAATGTTACCATTCAAAGCCACGGAGCATATACTGTAAAAGACTATCCGGCTGAAGTAACCGTAAAAGGGTCCGAGGGACTTTATCCCAAAGCAGAGCAATATTTGACTTTGGTTTCCAAAACAGATGAATCATTCAAACAGCTTGTGGACTATTTCAGCAAGCAAGATGAACCTACTATCATTTTAATGTTTGGTGACCATCAACCTGCCGTTGAGCCGGAATTTTTGGACAAAGCATTTGGTGTGACACAGGACAATATGACAATGGAACAATATATGTCTAAATACCGGACTCCATTTTTGATTTGGGCAAACTATCCTCTGCCCGAAACCGAAATTCCTGATTCCAGCCTAAACTTTTTGAGTCAGTATTTGCTGCGATATAGCGGACTGCCTCAAAGTGATTATGACCGCTATTTGTGGAACCTGCATCAAACCCTGCCTGCAATCACCTTTGTTGGCTACACTGACACCAACGGCAAGGCATACAGCCACTTAGAAACCAACGATTTCACTTCTTTAATTCAACGCTATCAAGCAATTCAATACAACAACTTGTTTGGAAAAAACAATCGACAGAGCCATTGGTTTGCTCCGATTGTATCCCTAAACTAAAACAAGCCCATCAAAGCAAATGCTTTGATGGGCTTGTGGTTTATCATTACTCTTGGTCGAGGTCAATCTCAACTTCTTCATCTTCCACAGCAGGTGCCGGAACCTCGTGGATGTCTTCCTCCTCGTCAGAAGAAGGAGCAGTCTGGTTGAACTCCTCACTAAACAGCAATTGTTCGTACTCATCCAATTCCTTTTCACGGCGTTGGATATACATATAAGCTGCAACCAATGCACCGACCGCCGCAGACAAAAATACCAGAATGGCTGCAAATGTTGACTTTTTCATAGTGATTACTTCCTTCCTTTGCAAAGACACTTGATTGTGTTTTGCGTTATTTTTTCGTTTGAATTTTTTAATTGCAGATTTTACTGCGATAACACCACCTGCAAGAGAAACGGCTTTTTTCTTTAAACGATGAAGTTTCATTATAATCATTCTGTTCTCTCCGTTTCCACTTTCAATTGATACAGGTTTATTGTTTTTATTATAACGCTAAACAGCATGAAATACAACAGAATCGACAAAAGCTCTGTATAAATTTTACAACTTTTATTGGACATGGTTCTCTTTTGTTTGTGTTCCAAGATTAACCTTTGTCATTCTGCAACATTTCTTTTTTGTACACCTTAAAGGCGTTGGGCAAAGAGTATTCCTCTTTGAGTTGTTTTTTATCAGCCCACACCATATTATCGGGCAATTTGCAGCTTTTTGCCAAAAAACAATAGCATTGCATCTGCCACTCGATATGGCTGAAAATATGCTTTGCGTTTTTGCCTTGTGTTTGAAATTCTGCATCAATTCCTTTTTGCTCCAATTCTTTGTGTGCCTGTTCTGGGGTGATAATTTCTTCAAACAAAACAGGCTGCCAAAGCCTTGCCAGCAATCCTGTTTCCTTTCGTTTTTCAATCAGGTATCTGCCCTCTGCATCCTGCACCAAAAGCACGGTGACAGGTTGAATTTTTCTTGCTTTCGGTGGGGTTTTGGTGGGCAAGGAAGGTGCAGTCCCCTCTGCAAACCCACGACACAATCCAGCCACGGGGCAGGCAAGGCATTGGGGCACTCCATTTGGAACACAGACCATTGCTCCTAGCTCCATCAATGCTTGGTTATAATCTCCTGGGTTATCCTTTGGCATACAGTCCAGCACTCGCTGTGTAAATGCTTTTTTGGTATCCGGCTTTAAAATATCTCTGTCATCGTTATAAATTCGAGAAAAAACACGCAATACATTGCCATCGACCGCTGGGACAGGCAAACCGAAACTGATAGAACCAATTGCTCCGGCGGTATATTCGCCAATGCCCGGCAAAGCAAGCAGTGCCTTATAATCTGCCGGAAGTTGTCCGCCATGCTGCTCTACAATCACCTGTGCCGCTTTTTGCAAATTTCTTGCACGGCTGTAATAGCCCAACCCTTCCCACAGTTTCATCAGTTTTTCTTCCGGACATTCTGCCAAGTCGCTGACATTGGGCAGCTCTGCCATAAATCGGTTGTAATGTTCCATTGCTGCTGACACTCTTGTTTGTTGCAGCATAATTTCACTGACCCAAACCCGATAGGGTGTGGAATGGGTTCTAAACGGCAACACCCGTGCATTCGCATGATACCATTCAATCAAACGAGGGGCAAGCTGCCCTCGGATTACCTCCTCCGTTATATGCAATCAAGCCCCTCCTGTTTTATTTATAGTATATGTTTTTTTAGAATCCGTATGCAGTGCGTGGGAAAGGCAGAACATCACGAATGTTAGGGATACCTGTGAGGTACATCACCAAACGCTCAAAGCCCAAACCATAGCCTGCATGTTTTACGCTGCCAAAACGACGCAAATCCAAGTACCAATCATAGTCCTCGTTGACCAAGCCTAGTTCTTCCATGCGTGCCTGCAACAGTTCCAAACGCTCCTCACGCTGGCTGCCGCCAATCAGTTCACCAATACCGGGAACCAACATATCAGCCGCTGCAACGGTTTTGCCATCATCATTCAAGCGCATATAGAAACTCTTGATTTCTTTGGGGTAATCGGTTACAAACACGGGCTTTTTGAAGATTTCTTCGGTCAGATAACGCTCATGCTCGGTTTGCAGGTCAATGCCCCATTCCACTTTAAATTGGAATTTATCGTTGTTTTTCTTGAGTAATTCCACTGCATCAGTATAGCTGACACGAGCAAACTCGCTGTTTACCAATGTTGTCAAACGCTCAATCAAACCCTTGTCAAAGAATTGGTTGAAGAATGCCATTTCATCCGGGCAATGCTCCAGCACATAGCCAATGACCGATTTAATCATTGCTTCTGCGTTGTCCATATCTGCTGCCAAGTCAGCAAATGCCATTTCCGGCTCAATCATCCAGAACTCTGCGGCATGGCGAGGAGTGAAAGAACGCTCTGCACGGAAGGTGGGGCCAAAGGTGTACACCTTGCCAAATGCCATTGCCATTGCCTCTGCCTCCAACTGACCTGATACAGTCAGGTTGGTTGCTCTGCCAAAAAAGTCCTCTTTGTAGTCCACAGCACCTTCTTCAGTGCGGGGCAGGTTGTCAGGGTCAAGGGTAGAAATGCGGAACATTTCGCCTGCGCCCTCGCAGTCAGAACCGGTGATAATTGGAGTATGTGCATAGACAAAACCTTGCTCTTGGAAGAACTTGTGAATTGCATAAGCTGCTACACTGCGAACACGAAAAGCCGCAGAGAAGGTGTTGGTACGGGGGCGAAGGTGGGGCATGGTACGCAAAAATTCAACGGTGTGGCGTTTTTTCTGTAAAGGATACTCCGCAGGGCAGCTACCCAAAACTACAATGGAATCTGCGTTGATTTCAAAGGGCTGTTTTGCACCAGGGGTCAGCACAACTTTACCTGTGATTTCAAAACTGGTACCTACACCGGATTTTGCAATCTCACGATAGTTTTCCAGCTTTTCTGCCTCAAATACCACCTGAAGGCTCTTAAAGGAAGAACCATCTGACAGTTCAATAAAGCCAATGCTTTTAGAATCACGAACAGTTTTTGCCCAGCCGCAAACGGTTATAACTTCGCCGTCTGCTGGGGTGGTCTGGAACAAAGAAAGAATTTCAGTGCGTTTCATTTTGTGTCCTCTCCTCTTTCAACATCACACTCTTTTTGAATCAAACAGTATCATGTCTTTTTTATTATGGTCAAAATAAAATAAAAAACGACAGCCAAATTCATCCTTTTTTAGGACGAATTGCTGTCGGAATCCGCGGTACCACCTAAATTACCGTTTTCACGGTCTCTTTTACACACTCTTACAAGTGCTGTGGCTATAACATGCCACCCACGGCGCCCCTACTGCCACCAAAAAAGCGGGTTCAGTTTGCAGCTGGGAAGTGTTCTTCGGGCGTTGCTTGGCACAGGGCTTGCACTCTCCCCTGCTCGCTGTGGCGTTGCGGTTCGCCGTACTTTTCTTCGTCATCGCTGTTTCAATATGCTGTTATCATAGCACGCAAAAAAAACAAAGTCAAGCTAAAAAATAAAATGATTCAATGCGCTTTACTGCCCAGTAAATAATGCTGCCAAAGCCTGCCCTACCAATTTGCCGGAATATTTTGCTTCTTCCACACTGTTTGCGTGTCCTCCCACTTCAATCAGCAAACTGCCTGTGGTCAAATCCTGATTATAATAACGATAATCAAACAATACAGGTCTTGTCAGCCCCGGGAACATACTTTCCATTTGATTCTGCCATGCTGCTGCAAATTTCAAATTTTCCCGAAAATTGGGCAGATTTCCACCTTTGTCAGCCCCGCAGATAATCATAACCTGTGCAGCTTTCATTCCGTTAATTTCGGCAATCGGTTTGACTCGTGTTCCATCTTTATATTCAATGGCATCTCGATGTACATCCAATACAACTTTAATTGAGGGATACTCTGTCAACCATTTTTTCACGGTTGCATTGCTGCGTTCATAGGAGCCTGTATAGCTGGGATAGTCATGCAATGTGATGTCCTGCACTGTGTTGATTCCTGCTGCATTGAGCTGTGCTACCATCTCTGCCCCCACTGCCGCCATATTCACTGCTGTATCGGTGCTGCGTGCAGAAAAATCAGGACTATACCACAAATTATCATCCAATTGATAGGTTTCGGTTGTATGGGTGTGCATAATCAAAACCTGCGGTTGGCTGCTGTTTTTTTCAATGGAAAAGGGCAATGGCTGTCCCACCTGTGCAGCAACTTCCTCAGGGGAAAGTTTGGTGTTATTTTTTATGGTTGCCGCCCCACAGGGGACATACAGTTTGCCGCTACCCTGCTCATAATGTGCCTCTTTGATGGGCAAAGACCCCTCTGGCTGGACGGCTGGGGCTGGTGGAGCAGCTGGCGTCTCTTGAGGGGCTGGGGTTGGGCTGGGCAATAATTCGCTGTCTTTGGGTAGTTCTGTCCAAAAGCCTGAGTCAAAATCATTTTCATCCACTGTTTGGGCATATTGTGTGCTGTTTTGCTGTAACATCTGTCCCCATGCACCAGCCGCAGCCGTTGGCGAAGAAATCATGCTGCCCAGCGCAGTCAACACTCCTCCTACACCAACCTGACTGGCTGCCTGCTGCATAGAGTCCACTGCTGCCAAAGAAACCACTGCGGCAGCCAATGTGCCTGTGACACGTTTCAGCAGATTTTTGCCCATCTCAACATCCCCTTTTCCTTTTCAATACCGTTGCAAAGAAAGATATTTTTGCTGTTGTTTCCAGTCTATGCGGTTGTTTCAAGAAATATGAATGGTTGCAGATATGCAGAATCTTTTTGCTGTTGTTTTACATTTTTTACATAAAAAAGCCCCGAAATGCCGAAAAGAAATGTTTTTTATAAAAAAACACTTGCACCAAAGTCAAAAATGTGGTATTATAAGTTGCACTGTTATGGGTATTAAGGAGGTGGTATTATGCCTAACATTAAATCGCAAAAGGATCGCGTAATTCAATCCGCTAAGGAAGCTATGCGCAACAAAGCGATTAAGTCCAACCTGAAAACAGTAGTCAAGAAGGCCGATGCCGCCATTGCTGCTGGCGCTGCTGAGAAAGAGACTGCTGTAGTTGCTGCTGTTTCCGCTATTGATAAAGCTGCCAGCAAGGGTGTGCTGCACAAGAACACCGCTGCCCGCAAAATCAGCCGTATGGCAAAACGCGCCAACAAGGCAAACGCTTAATTGATTTGTATTCCTAAAAGGACGCTTTCGTTATGAAAGCGTCCTTTTCCGTTTTTATTTCCTTTAGAACATATCTGAAAATTAAGAAATTGAAAAATTTCTGCAATAAAACAAAAATGCAGGAATCCAGCAAAGATTCCTGCGTTTTTAACCCAGTTTATATACTTTTTGTATAAAAGTACAGCATTTAAACCATTCATATAACCCCTAATTTTTCCAAAACAGGAATATCGGCTGGGCAAAAATCATATCGTCGCATCTCTACTGGGGTTGCCCAGCATAGCTTTTGATGCTCTTTGTTGATGGGCTTGCCCACTTTTATTTTTGCATAAAACAGCATTAAATGAACAATACGGTCGGTGTATTCATGAGTAATTTCCATAAACAGCTCATTTGGTTCAATTTCAATTTCCAACTCTTCTTGACATTCTCGCACCAATGCTTGTTGTGGGGTTTCTCCCTGTTCTACCTTTCCACCTGCAAATTCCCACAAGTTGCCTTGTGCTTTGTTTGCTGGTCGCTGACAAATCAAAAATTGCTCCCCTTGTTGAATCAAGGCTGCTACAACTTCAAGTTTTTGTTTCATGCAAAATTCCCTTTCCTTATTATTCCGGTATCACCTGTAATTCTCGATAAAGCATCCATAGTGCGATTGCTGCCAGAACAACATACGCCAAAAAAGCGGCCGCCCAAATTCCTTGCACCCCAAAAAACAAGGGTAAAACAAATAAAAAAAATGGCTGAACCAACAAAGGCTCTGCAAATGCTAAAATATTTGCCATCTTCGCCTGAGCGGTTGCGCAAAAATAGCTGCTGCAAATGCGTGAAATACCAAAAAATGGTAAACAAAAACTATACCAAATCATTCCTTGTGCTGCACCTTGTCTTGCCGTTTCCCCTGCACCAAACAAAACACCCACTTGCTCTCTCGTCAACCAAGAACCAACCGCCAAAACACCTGCACAAAGCAGTACCATCACAAAAGCGGCTCGCCGCAAAAATATCATTCCTTTGCGGTCATGAGCGCCATGACAATAGCTGATAAGTGGCTGTGAACCTTCGCCAATTCCTGACAATAAAGGATGCAAACTACCAAACACATAACTCAAAATGGCATAAACTGCAACAGCTTCTGCTCCGCCATAGCGCAGGGCTTGTCTGTTATTCAATAAAATAACTGCACTAACCGAAACCGAAAGCCCAAAGGGAGAAATTCCCAGTCCCATCATTTTTTTGATGATGTCAAACCGAACAGAAAAATCTTTTTTGTGCAAAGGAATCTCTTTATTTTTCAGCAATAGCACCAATGCAACAGGAATCCCCGAAAACTGTGCTGTGAGGGTTGCAATGGCTGCACCAAACATTCCCCAATTCCATACCCATACAAAGAGCCAGTCTAGAAAAATGTTCATTAACAATCCTTGTACCATAACTACCATTGCTCCAACCGGTTTTCCGCTACCACGCAACAACGGCATCAACCCAGCAGAAAACACCTGAATTGTACCAAGCAAAATAACAACTCGAATGTATTCGGTTGTTAAGGCTGAAAGTTCTCCTGTTGCACCCAAAAACGGAAGAAGAATCGGATATGTAAACCAAAACAAAATGGTTAAAATTGCACTGGCTATGGCAAGAGATAGCAAGGTATTTCCCCGCACTTTTGCAGCTGTGTCAAAATCACCCTTTCCCCGTGCAATCGCAGTCAGCACCGCCCCGCCTGTTCCAAGTCCCATTCCTGTGCTCATAATAATTGCAACAATAGGCCATGCCACATTGATTGAAGCCAGCCCCTTATCTCCCATTGCACCACCAATAAAAAAGCCATCTACAATAATAAAAAAGCAATTGAGCATTTGGCTTAGCATACTTGGCAAGACTGCTTTTAAAAACTTTTTTGTTGTCATAAACTTTCTCCTTTAGGGTAATTTATTTGAAACAACAATTAAGAAAGTGATTTTTATAGTATACCATATTTTTATAAAAAAGTACCACACAATTCACCTCTGAACTGTGTGGCATTTTTCATTTACAGCAATATAACAATTTTTAGTTTTGGTCTTTGCTTCGTGTTAAAACTGCTGCAATAAAGCCTGTTGTCAAAGAAACTGCAATTCCTCCCGCCGCTGCGGTAAAGCCACCTGTCAGCACTCCAAAAAAGCCTGTTTCTGCCACTGCTTTCTGCACACCCTGTGCCAATAAATGCCCAAAACCAAGCAATGGAACCGATGCCCCTGCCCCTGCCAAATCCACTAAAGGCTGATACAATCCAATTGCTGACAGCACAACGCCTGCCACCACATAACAAACCAGCACACGGGCTGGTGTCATGGCTGTAAGGTCAATTAAAAGCTGACCAATGATACACAGCCCCCCACCAATCACAAACGCCCAAAGAAAATTCATTGTTGCTCCTCCTTTGATACTGCTGAAAGCTCTGCAAGATGTGCAATTCCCGGAATAGATTCTCCTTGCAGGGTCGTTGTCTGGCTCATAAGGGCTCCTGTTGAAAGCACCAACACCCTTCTTAATTTTCCTTTTTTCAGTTCCGGTAGCAATTTGCCTGCAAACACACTGGCACTGCACCCACAGCCAGACCCTCCTGACTGCACCTGCTGTGCCTCCAAGTCATAAATCATGGTGCCGCAGTCAAAGTGATTTTTCAAATCCATTCCGTTTTTCTTCAAAATTTCCAAAAGCAACTCACTACCCACCTGCCCCAAATCGCCGGTATAAATTCCATCAAAGCGTTCGGGCAGTTCGTTGGAATCCTCAAAATAGCGCAAAATTGTTTCTGCTGCGGCAGGTGCCATGGCCGCCCCCATATTGGTAATATCTGTCACCTCAAAATCTCGAATTCGTCCAAAGGTGACTGCCCTCACAAACGGGCCATTTCCCTCTGGTTCCAGCATCATTGCACCTGCTGCGGTCACAGTCCATTGAGCAGTAGGTGTGCGTTTTCCACCATATTCCAACGGGCTGCGAAACTGCCGCTCTGCTGCGCAAAAATGGCTGCTTGCCAGTGCAATCACTCGCTTTGCCATGCCTCCTGCTGCTAAAACCGAAGCAACCCCCAAGCCCTCAGCCATCGTAGAACAAGCACCATACAGCCCCAAAAACTGCACATCCAGCCCACGCAAAGTGTAGGCAGAGGCGGTGCATTGATTCTGCAAATCGCCTGCCAAAACATAGTCCACATCTGCCATTTTTGTATTTGTTTTTTGGAGCAATTGCTCAATACAGTATCGCTGCAATGCACTTTCGGATTTTTCCCATGTAGGCTCACCCAATGTGTTATCCTCAAACAACAAATCAAAGCAATCTTTCAGTGGACCTTCACTTTCTTTTTTTCCTCCTACTGTGGCAGACCCAGTAATTGAAGGAGGATTTTTGAAAAACAGTGTATCTCCCTTTTTACAACAATCCACAAGTCTTCCCCTTTCCACTTGTTTTTCAAAAGTATTGCCCATTTTTCTGAGTCTATACCGCAACAACCCCTCTGTGATGTACTCACAAAGGGGTTGTTATATAAAATAATATTTTAATCTGTCTGTTTTCTGCCTTCTTTGTCTTCCTGTTGGATATCGGATTCCAATTTGCGCATTTCCGGCACAATAAAGCCTGCAACAATCAGGGCTGAGACAATGTCGGCAATGGGTGCAGAGTAGAGAATACCTTCCAAACCAAAAAACAGCGGCAAAATAATGATGAGAGGAATCAGCAGCAAAAGCTGACGCAGCATCGACAAAATAGATGCTTTCAATGGCTGACCTGTTGCCTGAAAATAATTGGTAGATATAATCTGAAATCCTGCACAGAAAATGCCAAACAAATAAATCCGCAGGCATTTAACTGCAAAATCCGTAAACTGTGCATTCTCTTTGCCAAAAAGATTGATAATAGGTTCTGGCATTATCTGACAAACTGCCCAGCAAATTGCAATCAAAACAGTGGCAAAGCTGACTGCCATCAAATATGTTTTTTTGATGCGATGATAATGTCCTGCACCACGATTATACCCCAAAATCGGCTGTGCTCCAATGCCAATACCAATGGCAAAAGCTGCGATAATCATGGCAATTTTCATAATAATCCCCATTGCACTCAGAGCAACATCTCCACCAATGGTTGTTCTGTCACCATAGTATACCAGCGAATTATTCATAATCACCTGCATAATACAGGCAACCGATTGTGTAATTCCCGAAGAAATGCCCAAAATGGCAAATTTTCCAACCAGACGAAAATCCAGCTTTATCAGTTCTTTTTTCAGTCGCATATGCTGGCGTTGGTCGATTTGTTTGACGAAATAGGTTGTCAGTACCACTGCTGAAATCACCTGCGAAGTAACCGTTGCAATGGCTGCACCACTCACCCCCCATTTAAAAACAAAAATGTAAATGGGGTCTAAAATTGTATTGAGTGCTGCGCCAATTAACATACCATACATTGACAAACGGGGATGTCCGTCTGTGCGTGCCAAACTCGACAAGGTCAATGCAACGATATTAAAAGGTGTCCCCAGCAAAACAATCCCTGTATATTGCATTGCATAGGGCAAAACAGCTTCAGTTGCACCAAACAGCCGCATGATTGGCTCCAGAAAAACAAGCCCAATTGCCATAAGCACAACGCCCACCAACACCGAAAACCAAAAGGCATTGTTTAAAGTGCGTTCTGCTTCCTGCGGTTTTTGTTCTCCCAGCCGAATGGCTGCATAGGCACTGGCACCCGAACCGAGCAAGGTTCCGAATGCCAGCAAAATTGTCATAATGGGAAAGGCAACCGTTGTGGCAGCATTGCCGAGATACCCAATTCCCTGCCCAATAAAAATTTGGTCTACAATGTTATAAACCGAGTTAATTAAACAGGAAATAATTGCCGGAATAGAAAAGGTAATGAGAAGTTTTCCTATTGGCTCAACCCCCAAAGGATTTGCCATTGTTGGATTTTGTTCAATCGTTTTTGTCATTGATTTCCTCCCGTTGTTTTGCTGCATTGCGAATTTCGACACAAGAAAGTTCTGCAATTTGTTCCAAAAGCTGCTGCAATTCTTGTTCTTTTTCGGGGGAAATATCCTTTATCAAAGAGCTTTTCCACAAGTTTCTTTTTTCATAGACAAACTCCAATACTTCTTGTGCCTGCTCTGTTGCATAAAGGTGTTTAATTCGGCGGTCTTTTTCATCCACAACTGTGGTGACATATCCCAGTTCCTCCAGCTTGTGTACTGCTTTTGTGACAGTACCTTTATCAAATTGTCCGATTTGTGCAAGGTCATACATAGAAATGCCATTGTTTTCATAGATATGCCGCAAGAAAAATTGCTGCCCACTGCCAATCTGGTATGGCTCTAAAACTGTATCAAAATAGCGGCTGGTGTTGCGATGAATGATAGAAATATACTTCAAAAAACTTGCCGGATATTGTTTCATTCTGTTTCCTCCGAAAATTGTTGAACGCTCAACCTTTTTATCTATTTTACTAAAAAAAAGTTGACAAGTCAACAATTTGAAAGGTTACATTTTAGAAAAAATCCACAATACGATACCATATATTTCGCTGGTAAGGATTCCATACACAATAACAGGCCCTGCAATAATAAACATTTTTGCAGCAACGCCTGTAACCAATCCCTCACATTTAAACTCGATGGCAGGGCTGACTACTGCATTTGCAAATCCTGTAATCGGCACCAGTGTGCCTGCACCAGCACGGCAAGCCAATTGATGATACCACCCCAATGCTGTTGTTGCTCCGGACAGCACAATCAAACATGTCGAAACTGCCAAACCGGCCAACTCTTTGGTTAGCCCCATCGACAAAAAGTTCTGCCGCAAAATCTCTCCCAGCAAGCAGATTGCACCGCCTACACAAAATGCCCAAAGACAGTTTTGTCCTATTTTGGATGGGGGTGAAACCCGTTTTGTCATCTCACTGTACTCTTGTTTTGAAATTCGTTTCATATTATATCCTCCTTCAAATAGCCTTTGTTTTAATTTCAGTATTGGCAAAGTTTACAGGATTTATAAAAACAAAAAGCACAGACACTTCTTGTTGAATTGTCTGTGCTTTTTCCAGCGATTTTACAGCAATGCCACTCCAGCATCTTTGCAGATTTTGTGGGTGTTTTCGTCCCAAATAGATGACTGCACCTCTCCAATATGTGCTTTGCCCAAAATCAGCATACACAAACGGCTTTGTCCAATACCGCCGCCCATTGTCAGAGGGAGAGTGCCATCCAATACCATTTTATGAAATGGATATTTTCGACGGTTATCACAATTGGCAGTTGTTAGTTGGGAACCCATTGATTCTGCATCCACTCGAATTCCCATAGAAGAAATCTCTATACTTCTTTCCAAAAGCTCATCCCAAAAAAGCAAATCGCCATTCAAAGCCCAATCATCATAGTCCGGTGCTCTGCCATCGTGTGGCTTTCCGCTTTTCAAGGCCCCGCCAATCTGCATCAAAAAGACGGTTCCATGTTCTTTTGTAATGGCATCTTCTCGCTGTTTTGCTGTTTTTTCCGGCCAGCGGTCTTCCAACTCTTGTGTAGTTACAAAAAATACTTTTCGGTTTAATTTGGTATTCACTGCCGGAAAATGCAGTTTCACCTTTTCAGATGTATCTACAATGCACTGTACAATGCTTTTCACAGTTGCCTGCAAAGTGTCCATTGTGCGTGTTTCTGGTGTAATCACCTTTTCCCAGTCCCACTGGTCAACATAGATGGAATGTAGGTTGTCCAGTTCTTCGTCACGGCGAACAGCATTCATATCGGTATAAATACCCTTTCCGGGCAAAAATCCATACTGATGCAGTGCCATGCGTTTCCATTTTGCAAGGCTATGCACAATCTGTGCATTGCACTGTGCTGCCGGAACATCAAATTCCACTGCACGCTCTACACCGTTTAGGTCATCATTCAAACCACTGTCTGTTTCTACAAACAGTGGTGCAGTTGCACGCACAAGGTTCAACTCCCGACGAAATTCTTCCTGAAACGCATTCCGCAAAACCTCAATGGCTTTTTGTGTTTGATACAAACTTAAACGGGATACATATCCTTTTGGTATTGTAACTTGACTCATTTTCCCACTCCCTTTTTAAAACAGCAAAATTCCATCTGTGAACACATCTTTTTGTTCCATGCTGTCTTTGGTACATTATAGGGCTTTTTTTCTTTTGTTGTCAATCGAAAACTTTTCTATACAACAGTACGGATACAGCCTTTTGGGCTGTATCCGTACTGCGAACAGGAAAACGAATGTTTTCGAAAATAGCTTTTAATTAGGCTTTTTCACCACAGAATGCCTTGGTGTAAATTTCTTTGATTTCAGAAACCAGTGGGTATACAGGGTTTGCAGTGGTGCACTGGTCCTCAAATGCTTTATAGCTCAAGTTCTCTACCTTGCTCATGAACTCAGCTTCATCCACACCGGCTTCTTTGATGCTCATTGGACGCTCAACAGCTTTCATCAGCTTTTGGATAGCCTTAATCAAGCTATCTACGCCCTCTTCAGTGGTAGAAGCTGGCAGACCCAGATAACGAGCAATTTTTGCATAACGCTTGTCAGCAATGTACTCTTTGTATTTGGGGAAGGATGCAAACTTGGTAGGTTTAGTTGCATTATAGCGGATTACATAAGGCAGCAAAATTGCATTTGCACGACCATGAGGAACATGGTACTCACCGCCCAGTTTATGAGCCATAGAGTGATTCAAGCCCAAGAAAGCATTTGTAAATGCCATACCTGCGATACAGGAAGCATTGTGCATTTTCTCACGAGCCAAACGGTCGCCCTGATAGCTCTTCTCCAAGTTCTCGAATACCAAGTCAATTGCGTGCAGAGCCAGACCATCGGTGTAATCACTTGCCATTACAGAAACATAAGCCTCAATTGCATGGGTCAAAACATCCAAACCAGTGTCAGCAACAATGCTCTTAGGCATAGACCATGTGAACTGTGGGTCGATGATTGCAACATCAGGAGTCAGGCTGTAATCTGCCAAAGGATACTTAATGTTGCCGTTCTGCTTGTCGGTAATAACCGAGAAGCTGGTAACTTCGGAACCGGTACCAGAAGTGGTTGGGATTGCAACCATTTTGGTTTTATTGCCCAAAGCAGGGAACTTAAATGCACGTTTACGGATGTCCAAGAAACGCTGACGCAGACCGTCAAAGCTGGTTTCTGGATGCTCATAGAACAGCCACATACCCTTAGCAGCGTCGATTGCAGAACCGCCGCCGATTGCAATGATTACATCAGGCTGGAATGCACGCATTGCATCAACACCACGCATGATGCACTCTACGGAAGGATCACTCTCAACATCAGAGTAAATCTCGCTGTGGCAATACTCCTTGCGCTTACGCAAATAGTACAGAACTTTGTCTACATTACCCAATTTAACCATAACAGGGTCTGTTACGATAAATGCACGAGAGATGTCTTCCATTTTCTCCAAATATTGGATGGAATCTTCCTCGAAATAAATCTTGGGGGGAACCTTAAACCACTGCATATTCACTCTCCGTTTAGCAACACGCTTTTTGTTGATAAGGTTGATGGTAGTAACATTCTGAGAAACAGAGTTTTTACCATAGCTGCCGCAGCCCAGAGTCAAAGAAGGTGTGTTGGTGTTGTAAATGTCACCGATTGCACCCTGAGAAGAAGGGCTGTTTACAATGATACGGCCTACACGCATTGCAACGCCATAAGCGTCTGCGGTTTCCATGTTGCCGGTATGGATAACAGCGGAGTGACCCAAACCACCCAATTCCAGCATTTTGTTTGCGTATGCAAAGCCTTGTTTTTGGCTATCACATACAAAGTAAGCCAAAACGGGGCTTAATTTCTCTTTGGACAGAGGATATTTCTCGGAAGGCTCAGGCAAACGAGCAATCAAAATCTTGGTCTTTTCAGGAACCTTAACGCCTGCCTGCTCTGCAATCCAGTGAGCGCTCTTGCCAACCAGAGGGCCATAAACACCCTTTGCAGGGTCTGGGAACATAAATTTGGTAACAGCTTCGATTTCTTTCTCGTTCAAGAAGTAGCAGCCGTTCTCTTGCATATAGCTTTCAAACTCTTTTGCAACCTCTTTGTCAACGATAGCAGCCTGCTCAGAAGCACAAATCATACCGTTATCAAAGGTTTTGGACATCATCAAATCGGTGCAAGCACGATGGATGTCTGCTGTTTTGTCAATGTAGCAAGGCACATTACCAGGGCCTACACCCAAAGCAGGTTTACCACAGCTATATGCAGACTGAACCATGCCAGGGCCGCCGGTTGCCAGAATGGTAGCGATGCCAGAATGAGCCATCAACTTCTGAGTTGCCTCGATGGAGGGATGCTCAATCCACTGGATGCAGTTTTCAGGTGCACCTGCTTTAACAGCTGCTTCATAAACAACGCGCGCAGCCTCAGCGGAGCACTTCTGTGCAGATGGGTGGAACGCAAAAATGATTGGATTGCGGGTCTTTACAGCAATCAAACTCTTAAACATAGTGGTAGAGGTGGGGTTGGTAGTGGGGGTAACACCACAGATGATACCAACTGGCTCTGCAACTTCTACATAGCCTTCCATCTCGTTTTCGTCCAAAACGCCAACAGTCTTTTCTTTTTTAATGTTGTGCCAGATGTACTCAGTAGCAAACATATTTTTGATAACTTTGTCTTCGTATACACCACGACCAGTTTCATCAACAGCCATACGAGCCAGCTCCTGATGCTGATCCAAACCAGCCAAAGCCATCTCATGTACAATGTGGTCGATTTGCTCTTGGTCCAAAGCCAAGAAGTCATTCAGTGCTTTTTGACCTTTGCCAACCAAAGTGTCAATCATTGCACTGGTATCATTCACAACGGTCTCAACCTTAGTTTCAACCTTTACTTTCTTTTCTGCCATTGTTCATCCTCCTGTTAGTAAATGAAATAGGCGATTCGTTTTGCCTGTCAATTTGTTTTGGTCTTGCTATGGTTGTATTGTACCATATATGTTAATGTTTTAACAATACGCAAAAATTGCCAAACCTTTATGTGGATTTTACAAGTTTTTGTGCATGATTGACAATCTTTTAACAATCAGCTGTTTTTGATGTTTTTTTTTTAGCAAAAACCCTTGTAAAATAACGCTTTTTCTTCCTTTGTCAATGTTTTGTTTGTCTGTGCAAATCTTACAATTTCTTTCCAACAAAGCAAAAAGGATGCTTTCAAACACCTTTGCATCCTATTCTCTTAGGGTTATCCCAGAACCAAAAAAGCCACCAATTTTTCGCAGGCAAGCAGTAGATAAGCCAAAAATTTCGACTTTTCAGATAGCTCCTAATTCCAATCTAATACCAAACTGTGCTGATAGACACTTGTTTTGCATAGAATTTGTTGCACAATCATATCAAACAAGGTTTCCCCTTGTTTATTTTTGGCTGCTTTCACTTTTTGTGCAATTTGCAGTTGATTGCTGGGGTGGCATTTGTTCAAAATCTCCTGCCAATACAGTTCGGTTGCTTCATAACCAAAATCTGCTCTGATTTTTTCTGCATGAATCCACAAAAAATCAATGCCCTGTCCATACTCATGCACCCCAAACCCACCACGGAGAAAATCATGAAAAGCATCCATATTCCGTCCTGTTCGCCATAGCAAATCTTTGGTGAGCAATTGTTCCATTTCCAGATAAAACTCTTTTATGTCAGAAAATTTCATACCATCAATCACAAGGCTTACTCGTTCTGCCTTGTTACACTCCATCTAAAACACAACCTTTTATTCCTTTTCTTGGCTTTTCAGAACCATCAAAATTGCCAAAACTCCGCCAATTATTTTGCAGATAAAAAAGGCTGTCAATGCCTGTGATGGCGATGTATCTGCCACAAAAGCCATCTGTCCGCCCAAAATAAACGCACCTGCAACGCCAAATGCTGCATTCATTTGTTTTCCTTTGTCATCCATTTTATTGTACATTGGCAGCATGGAAATGGATGAAATCAAACTGGCAAGCAACCCTGCCACTGCATACTCATTGATATTCAGCAAATGTGCCATTTTTTGAATCCAACTACCTGCAAACCGCAACAGCAATGCACTGGCAATCAAGGCACCACACACAACAATGGTAATGTTAAACACCACTGACAGCGACTCAAAAAACAACCCTTGCTCAATCCATTGCAGCTGGGGAACAAATCTCCCAACTGCCAAAGCGCAAAACAGCACTCCTCCCAAAATCTGCATTGCTACACCAAAACACTTTAATACAAGAAGCCCTATTTTAGGTGCAAACCGCAAAATAACCAACAGCCCCACACAAAGCAGGGTGACTGGTATCAATTCCAAAACTAACTCACCAATTGACATCCCACAAACCAAACCGCCAACTGCCAAAGCAATCGGCAGGGGTGCAATGCCTTTTGAAACACCTTTTAAGTAGACTATATGTTGTTTCTGCTCCAATCCACCCAAAGAAATGGGCAGCACAAAACTGATAAAACAGCCCAATGTAGAGGATACCAACACACCTGAAAACCATTCCAATTGCGGAGAATTTGCCATTTGTTTTGCAACAGCACTTCCACCCATATCAGGTGAAAACAACATTCCTGCCAGCAACGGAATATTGATTCCGTTTTCTGCCGGCATTTTCTGTGCCAAAAACTGCCCTGCCAAGGTTGCGCCGCAATAAATGCCACACATTGAAAAACACAACTTGCCCATTGCATCCAATCCGTTCAAAAATTGTTGTGCGATTCCCAGCTTTTGCCCCAATACAGTGTCCATTGCGCCTAATATTGCCAAAAACACAAAAATCAAAATTAAAAAATTCATTTTTGCAAACCCCTGTTTTTACAGCAAATTACTGCAATTTACCATAAATTTTTTGCGTTTTTTAAAAATATCCCGCTTCACAAAGAATCTGCAAAAACCAATCTGCTTCTGAATCTGTAAACAATTCTGCATATTCCCCTTTGCTTGCAATTGCCTCTGGTGACAAATCCAACCGATTTTTATCTTTTAGTTGGTCAAACAACGGCGAAACCATTCCTTTTTTGCTGAGGTTTTTCAGCATGAAGGCTGCACCCTTTTGTTCTAGTTGTTTTTCCACAAATGCTGTATCCAATCCACACTCTAATTTGGCTTTTACACAGCTTTCTGCAACTTTTTGTGTCAGTTTTTGCTCCAACTTATCCATTTCTTGTTTTTGCTCCTTTGTTTTCAACATTTTTTCAAATACTTGTGGAAAACTCTGTTAGTTTGATTGAATCAGCTTTTGAATCTGTTCTACTGCTACCTGTACCAACTTACCAATGGAATTACCTTCCACGCCTGCAATAAAATTGCTGCAATGGTTGACAGGCACCAGCACTCTTTTGGCAGGGCTTTGCCCCACAGCAACCGCCATAATCGGACTGATTTCCCCCAAAAGTGCGTCTGCAATCACAATTCCAATTGGCCCAGTGATAATATCCGCCTTTTTGCTGCACACTACAACCGAGTTTTCGCCTGTTGCTGCTTGGTCTGCTCCTGCTTTCAGCATCATACTTGTTGCAATACTGTTTGTTCCCACTGCAATCACCTGCACTTGGGGACAAGTTGCTTTTATTGCTGCCACCAATTGTTTGCCCAAACCGCCGCCTTGTCCATCAATCACCAAAACTGTCATCTTAATTTTCCTCTTTTATTTCGAGTGTTATTTGCTTTAATTTCTCAAGTATACTATATTCTGATTTGTAACACAACAATCAAGCAGACGATTCTATACTATACCTTTCTGGTTTTCTCCCTATTTATAGAAAAGAAAAAAGCCGCCTTGTAAAATTCACAAGACGGCTTTTTGTTATGGCATAAGCCATGAATTACAAAATTCAGCGATTTACATTCAAGCGAACCAATGCACGCTTCAATTTTGCTTCTGCAAGCAAAAGGTCTTTTTTATCCAGTTGAGTGTTGCTCAGCTGCTTTTCAGCCTTTTCTTTTGCCTGCTGGGCACGCTGAACATCAATGTCCTCTGCCCATTCAAAGGTGGTGGCAACCAGCTTTACTTCGCCGTTGGTTACTGCCAGCATGCCTCCAATACAAGCCGCATGGCGTACCTTTCCGTCGATAGTGATGGCTGCTTCGCCCATACCCAGAGCAGTGGCATAATCCAAATGTCGTGCCAAAATACATACATCGCCGGCAATGGTGCGAACACGCACTTTTTCTGCCTGCCCATTATATGACACGCCGTCTGGAGTCACAATTTGCAACGGAAAGCTGGTCATGGTCATTCACCCTTCTTTGCTTTAGCAACTACCTCATCAATGCTACCTACGAACAAGAAAGCAGATTCGGGCAGGTCGTCATGCTTGCCTTCCAAAATCTCTTTAAAGCCACGGATAGTCTCTTTCAAAGGCACATATTTACCCTGAATACCAGTAAACTGCTCACCAACGGTGAAGGGCTGGCTCAAGAAACGCTGAATACGACGAGCACGGCCAACAATGGTCTTGTCCTCCTCGCTCAACTCGTCCATACCCATGATGGCGATGATGTCTTGCAGCTCCTTGTAGCGCTGCAAAACCTGCTGAACCTGACGGGCAACCTGATAATGCTCCTCACCCACAACATCGGGGGTCAGGATACGGCTGGAAGACTCCAGAGGGTCAACCGCAGGATAGATACCCTGAGAAGAAATTGCACGGCTCAAAACGGTTTTTGCGTCCAAGTGTGCAAAAGTGGTTGCGGGAGCAGGGTCGGTCAAGTCATCGGCAGGCACATAAACAGCCTGAACCGAAGTGATAGAACCCTTTTTGGTGGAAGTAATACGCTCCTGCAAAGCACCCATTTCGGTTGCCAGAGTGGGCTGATAACCTACGGCAGAAGGCATACGGCCCAGCAGAGCGGATACCTCGGAACCTGCCTGGGTGAAACGGAAGATGTTGTCGATAAACAACAGCACATCCTGATTTTTCACATCACGGAAATACTCCGCCATGGTCAAGCCAGACAGAGCAACACGCATACGAGCTCCGGGAGGCTCGTTCATCTGACCATAAACCAAAGCAGTTTTATTGATAACGCCGGATTCCTGCATTTCGTTGTACAGGTCGTTACCCTCACGGGTACGCTCACCAACGCCGGTAAATACCGACAAACCACCATGCTGCTTTGCAACATTGTTAATCAGCTCCATAATCAGAACTGTTTTACCAACGCCTGCACCACCGAACAGACCGATTTTACCACCCTTTGCATAAGGTGCCAACAGGTCAACAACCTTGATACCGGTTTCCAAAATTTCGGTGCTGTTCTCCTGCTCCTCATAGGTAGGAGGCTGGCGGTGAATTGGCCAATACTCCTTTGCCTCTGGTGCAGGTTTGTTATCTACCGGCTCACCCAGCAGATTAAAAATGCGTCCCAGACATTCTTCACCTACTGGAACAGCAATTGCCTTGCCAGTGTCAACTGCCTTTGTGCCGCGCACAAGGCCGTCGGTGCTGCTCATAGCAATACAGCGAACCACATTGTCACCAATGTGCTGTGCTACCTCAACTGTCAGCTTTTGACCATCGTTGTCAATCTCGATGGCGTTCAGCAAAGCAGGCAGCTCTCCATCCGCAAACTTAATATCCAATACTGGGCCAATAACCTGAACCACAGTACCGATGTGCTGGTTTGACATGGACTTCACTCCTTTGTTGCGTTATAGTGGCGAATTTTGTGTTTGCAGCACAACCGCACTGCACACACATCGCCTTTTATTGTTCGGCTCCCGCCACGATTTCGGTGATTTCCTGTGTAATCGCACCCTGACGAGCACGGTTATAGCGCAGGCTCAATTCATCAATCATTTCACCGGCATTTTTGCTTGCAGCGTCCATTGCAGTGCGGCGGGCACCCAGTTCACTGGCTACCGACTCTGATACCGCACCCCAAACAAGACCTGCCAAATATTCCGGAACAATCGCGTCGTAAACCTCTTCAGGGGCTGGCTCATACAAACGCAGCTTGCGGCTGCCTGCATTTTCAGCACCCGGCTGATAATTCAGCGGAAGCATCTCCAAAACCGCAGGGCTTTGGGTCAGCATAGAAACAAAATTGGTATAGACCAAGAAAAGCTCGTCGAACTCGCCCTTTAAAAAGGCATTGGTTAGCAGCTTTGCAATTTCAAAGCAGCTGCGCACATTCACTTCTGCAACCTCAGCAAAATCTTTGCTCAACAATTCAATGCCACGGCGCTCGTAATATTCCACAGCCTTTTTGCCCAATGGCAGAACACAGACATTTTTGCCTTCCATGTGTGCTGCGGCAGCTTTGAACAGGTTAGTGTTATAACCGCCTGCCAAGCCACGGTCGCCTGCAATGACAACATAGCAGCTTCGTTTCACCTCACGGTGACGAATATAGGGAGAGTCAAAATCCTGTGTTGAATAGGCGATGTCTGACAGAGTCTGGTGGAGCACCTCAAAGTAGGGGCGGCTGCGCTCCACCCGCAGCTTTGCACCCCTGAGTTTGGAGGAGGCCACCAGCTCCATGGCTTTGGTGATCTGCATGGTGCTTTCTACGCTTTTAATACGCAGTTTAATATCCTTCATGGAAGCTCCAGCCATGCGCGTTCTCCTCCTTTATTATTTTACTCTGGTATCCAAAAAGTTTTTGGTATAGGTTTCCAAAGCAGTCTTCAAAGTCTGCTCATCGTCACCTTCCAGCTTGCCGGTTTCACGGATGGTACGCAACAAATCTGCATGGTTTGCATCCAGATACTCATACAAGCCTTTTTCGTATTCAGCAACATCACTTGCTGCAACAGGCTGCAAGTAGTTGTTAACAACAGCGTACAAAATTGCAATCTGCTTTTCTACATCAACGGGAGAGTTGCGGTCTTGTTTCAAAACCTCAACAATTCGTTCACCCTGAGCCAAACGGGCTTTGGTGTCAGCATCCAAATCAGAGCCAAACTGTGCAAAGCTCTGCAACTCACGGTACTGGCTGTACAGCAGTTTCAAACTGCCGGAAACTTTCTTCATAGCCTTAATCTGCGCACTACCACCTACACGGGAAACCGAGATACCGGGGTTAACCGCAGGCATAACGCCAGCATGGAACAGCTCTGTTTCCAAGAAAATCTGACCATCGGTAATGGAAATTACATTGGTAGGAATATACGCAGAAACATCACCCGCCTGAGTTTCGATAATGGGCAGAGCAGTCAAGCTGCCGCCGCCGTACTCAGGAGCCAGACGAGCTGCACGCTCCAGCAAACGGCTGTGCAGATAGAAAACATCACCGGGATAAGCCTCACGTCCGGGAGGACGGCGAATCAGCAGGGACAGTGCGCGGTAAGCAACCGCATGTTTGGACAAATCATCGTATACAACCAGAACATCTTTGCCCTGTGCCATGAAGTATTCACCCATAGTACAGCCAGAGTATGGTGCGATATACTGCAAAGGAGCCATATCGCTTGCAGTTGCAGATACAACGATGGTGTAGTCCATTGCACCAGCCATTGTCAGGTTGTTTACCAACTGAGCAACGGTGGACTGTTTCTGACCGATTGCAACATAGATACAGATAACATCTTTACCCTTTTGGTTGATGATGGTATCGGTAGCAACAGTGGTTTTACCGGTCTGACGGTCACCGATAATCAGCTCACGCTGACCACGGCCAATAGGAATCATACTATCAATCGCCTTGATACCGGTCTGCAAAGGCACAGAAACGCTTTTGCGTTCGATGATACCGGGAGCAGGGGTTTCAATTGCACGATATTCTTTTGCTTCGATGGGGCCTTTGCCGTCAATGGGTTGTCCCAAAGCATTTACAACACGGCCAACCAGGCTTTCTCCAACAGGAACCGAAACAACACGGCCAGTACGCTTTACGGTACTGCCCTCTTTGATGCCTGCATCGGTACCCAGCAATACGATAGAAACGGAGTTTTCTTCCAAGTTCTGAGCCATACCGTATTCGCCATTCTCAAACTCTACCAGTTCGCCGGCCATACATTGCTCCAAACCTGCGGCACGGGCAATACCGTCACCAACAAGAATAACAGTGCCCGTTTCGCTCCGTTCGATCTTTGCTTCGTAATTTTTAATTTCCGCTTTAATGATCTTAGAGATTTCTTCGGGTCTTAATTGCATCGTTTCACCAACTTCCCTGAATGCGTTTTGCATTCACAATGGTATTGCACCTGTTTGGTGCAGAATAATTGACAGCCATTTTATGGCTTTTACATTGTAATATTGGACAAACGGCTTTGCAGCTCTTGCAAACGGCCCTGAACAGTACCGTCCAATTGCTTGTCGTCCATCTCAAGGCGTACACCGCCTAAAACAGCAGCGTCCACACGGTTTTTCAAGCGCACGGTTTTTCCGGTGGCAGTTTCCAAGCGTTGTTTCATTGCTTGCATCTGCGCATCGGTCAAAGGCAATGCAGTCACTGCAACTGCCTGTGTAATTCCGTGTTGCTCGTCATAACGCGCACGAAACTCGGCGGCACAGTTGAAAAACTGACCCATTTCGCCACGTTCACACAAAATTCGCAAAAAGTTCAGCAAATAAGGCTGCACTTTTCCTTCAAAGTTGCGGTTCAGCACCTGCAAGCGTTCCTCTCGGGGAACCAGCGGACTGCTGAGCAGCTTTACATATTGAGGAGTTTCTGCAAATGCTTGTGCCAACAGCTCCAGCTCTTCCAAAACAGGGCTGTCCAGCTGTTCTTCCAGCGCTAAATCGTATAAAGCGCCTGCATATACTTTTGCAAATTGTGTCATGATGCGTCACCCACATCCTGAATGAACTCTTCAATCAAAGCCTCGTGGTCTTTTGCGTTCAATTCACGCTCCACAACCTTGCCGGCAATGGACATTGCAATGCCGCCAATTTCGTTTTTGATTTCGTTCACTGCTTTCTTGCGTTCCTGAGCAATATCTGCCTCTGCCTTGCTCTTGAGCTCAGCAGCAGTATTTTTTGCTTCGTTCACAATTTCATCGCCGCGCAGTTGTGCTGTGTGAGTTGCATTCTGCACAATCTCAGCCGCTTGCTGGCGAGCAGTTGCCATATTTTGCTCATACTCTGCTTTCATTGCATTTGCGTCAGCATTTGCTTTTTCGGCATCAGTATAAATTGCCTCTGTTTCTGCCTTTCGCTTTGCCATAATTTCCTGAACAGGCTTAAACAGGAACTTGCGGATAAAGTGGGTCAGAATCAAAAGGTTGCAAATCTGGGCTACCAGTGTCCAAAAGTTTATATTAACCAGCAGCTCATATGCTTGTTGCATGTTGTATCCTCCCTTCGGGCAAATTTTTTACAAAGGATAAACTTCCGGGAAATCCAGTTCTGATTATCCCAAGAAGCCGCCCAGGTAGATTGGTCCAACAAACAGCAGCAGCAAGCCGGTAACGAAACCATAAATACCGGTGGTTTCTGCAACAGCACAACCCAACAGCATGGTCTGGGTAACATCACCTTTGCACTCAGGCTGACGGCCGATAGCCTCACAAGCCTTACCTACTGCGTAACCTTCACCGATACCAGGGCCGATACCTGCGATAAGAGCGAGACCTGCGCCAATAGCACAGCCAGCCAAAACAATTGCTTTTTCCAACATAAATGTGTCCTCCTAAAAATGAATTAAAAAGTTTTTAAATTTATGCATCTTCCGCTGCTGAGGCAATGTAAAGCATTGTCAACATACAGAAAATGAATGCCTGCATTAAGCTTGAGAACAGGTCAAAATACACCGACAATACCGCCGGAATACCAACCTGCAAGAATGGAATTGCACGCAGAACTTCGCCTGCAGCACCGGGCAGCCAACCAAAGAACAAACTCAGCAAACCATGTGACGCCAGTGCCAAAGAAGTGTAAACCAAAGTGTTAATTACACTGCCTGAAACAATGTTGCCAAAGTGACGGAATGCCATGGAAATTGGTGTTGCCAATTCACTGATAATATTAAATGGTGTCAGTGCAGCAATTGGTTTGGTAAAGCCCAATACATAGCCGCCCATTCCACTTGTTTTGATTTTGGTTGCAGTAATCATTACAAATACCAAAAGTGCCCAGCCAAGTTCGGTTGACAAGTCTGCTGTTGGCGACCAAAGACCAATCATGCTCACCAAACTGGACAGTGCAGAAAGGCTGAAAATTGCCGCAATGAAAGGGCCATAGTGCGAAAACTTCTTGCCCATGTTTGTGTCCACAAACTTTTGTGCTGTTTCTACAAGAAACTCTGCAACAAGCTGTTTTTTGCCAACATCACGCACCTTCAATCCGCGAGTAAGCCAATAACACAAACCGATGATAACCGCCATAACCAGCCATGAGATGATTAGAGTTGCTGTGATATCAATTCCACCAAACAAGGGCAGTGAAAACAATATCGGCGCACCATTGATTTCAATATTCATGTCTTATTCTTCCCCCCTTTCGCTTTCTGTTTTTGGTTCTGGTTTATATTGACCAGAAAGCTGCATCCCCAGAATGGTCAAACGGGGAAACAGCAGCGGAGCCACCACTGCAATCGGCTCGAAAATAGGTACAGTAAAGCCCAAAATCATCACCAATGCACTGAACAGCATCCGCAGACTATAAGAAAACTGCATCAGGTTTTTTGCCCGTGCGTCATCTTGCGCGGCTTTTTGAACCGTAAGTCCCATCAAAAAAAAGTTTGCAACTGCCCAACTGCCACCCAACACAGCTGAAGCAACCACATGCCAACTAAATTGTCCCGAAAGAAAATATATCAGCAGCATCACTACCGAAAGTGCGGCTGTTCCACAAGCAATCTGCAAGGTACTTTTTGTAATCGCCTGTTGTGGTTTCATTTTATTTTACCTCCTAAACCGACCAGATGCCTATTTGTTAAACGCACCGGGTTGTTTGTTTGACTTTCGTTTGGATTCAACGGAAATGACTTTAAAAAAGCCCAGCAGGCTGCACAATGCCCCACCAATTCCAAAAACGATTCCCACCAAAATGGGAATTGTCCCAAAAGGCAGCACATCTGACAGCCAGATTCCTCCTCCGATGCAGAGAATCAGCGGTGTAGCAACCGAAATTCCGGCTTGTGTCAGCCACGAAAGATATTTCAGGGATTTAAACCATCCTGACACATTGATTCCCTCCTTTTAAAAGCCTGCACTTGTTCCTCTTTTCAAACAAGTGTATGCAACTATATTATTATACAAACAAACTGCAATATTTTCAACCAAAAAG
>JAHHUF010000029.1 GCA_020024115.1 Anaerofilum sp. | reverse complement strand
GGAGGAACTGCTGTCCTTAAAGGAGGAACTGCTGTCCTTAAAGGAGGAACTGCTGTCCTTAAAGGAGGAACTGCTGCCCTTAGAGGAAGAACTGCTGTCTTTAGAGGAGGAACTGTCGCTCTTAGAGGAAGAACCGTCTTCATCCTCAGCTTCTTTTATTATTACTTCATCAGGTGAATCAATTTTGCCGGTCAAAAATAAGTCTACAATTTCAGCATTTTTTTCAAAGTCACAGGCAACCACTTTTCTGCCATTTTCCAATGTGAGTCCCCAATGGGTGTCACTTACAGGAAGGGTCATTTGTTCTGCTTTCACTCCAGCTAAGATAGGAACTTTAAGCAACAAATTAGTCATTTCTGCATTGGTCAAATTGGTATCAATCATGGGGAGTAGTTTATCTGCAAGCAGGTCGATTTTTGCCAAACTTAAAGTCATTGCCTGGTCAATAGCAGCTTGAATTACTTCACGCTGCCGTGCAACACGGTTCCAGTCACTGTCCAGTTTTCGGATACGGGCATAAACCAATGCGGTTGGGCCATCCAAGCGGTTCATTCCTTCATGGAATTTCTTTTCCCGTGCAATTCCATTCATAAAATCGGTTTCTGCTTTTGAAAAGTCAACCTCTACACCACCAATATCGGTAATGGCAGTTGCAAATACATAAAAGTTTACCCGAACATAGCGTGAAACATCAATTTTGAAATAACTGCGGACAGTTTGAAGCAATAGCTCCGGGCCACCGTATGCAAAAACATGAGTCAGCCAGTCATCACCGTGGTCAGGTACAGAAACACCAATGGCACGCTCTAAAGAAATCAGACGAATGGTGTTTTCACGATTGTTAATTGAAAGCAGCATCATACTATCTGCACGGGAGCGTGTAAAATTTTCATCTCGTTCATCGGTTCCGATTAAAAGGATGTTATCAATATCTTTGTGTACATTTACATCACCGTCCGGAGGCTCAATATCACCGCCATTGCGCGTTACATCAAGATATTTTTCATCAATAATCAAGTCATCTCCCAAAAGGCGTGCATCCTCAATAGGCTTTGTATAGTCAATTCCATCGCCACGGCTGACACGGTTTAATTTTGTGTCTAAATAAAACCAGCCACCGGAAAAAATCAGTAAAACAGTTGCAAGAAGAACACATAATACAATAATTAAAATTCGAGCAATTCGTTTTCCCACAAAAAGCCCTCCTTTTTCAATAAAATCTCCATTTTACAAGACACCCTTTTCAATTTTAGAACTAATTTTTTAAAAAATCAATTTATAAATTGTGAAAAAAGAAAAACAAATAAAAGAAGATACCAAAAAGGTAAGGTATCTTCTTTACAAGGTTATGTTTTTGATTGCTGAGGACGATGGGATTTGCGTTTCTTTTTCTTTTTGCGAACACTATACCCAAATGTACCCAACTGATTCCCCAAAGAATAGTATGCCCCATGTGCATAGGCTAACAATCCTGCTTTGTCCAAACATAACTTTCCATTTTCATCCAACAGCGATTCATCCACTTGAATAGCTGTAATATCAGCTAAAAACAAATCATGGCTGCCAAGTTCAATTTGCTGAAAAACCTTACATTCCAAATTGATGGGACTTTCTTGCACAACAGGGCAGGAAATTGTATTTGCAGGACAAGCAGTCAAACCCATTGCCTCAAATTTGTTGACATCTTTTCCGCTTTTGACACCACACCAGTCAATAGCACCCAGCAATTTTTGTGTGGGAAGGTTTACCACAAATTCGCCGCTTTCACAAATAAGAGGGTAAGAGTGGCGGCTTTTGCGCACCGAGATAGAAAGGCGAGGGGGGTGTGTGCAAACAGTGCCTGCCCATGCAATTGTGATAAGGTTGGCAGAGTCACCTGTTCCACAACTCACTAAAACGGGGGGAACAGGAGCAAGCAGCGCACTGCCTTTCCAAATTTGTTTACTCATAATCTTTTATATCCACATCCTCAGACAATGTTGTTTGCTGAATAATAAAACGAGGGCGATGTTTGGTTTCGGTATAGATTTTGCCGATATATTCCCCAATAATGCCCAAACTCAATAGCTGAACGCCACCCATAAAAAAGACTGAACACAGCATACTTGTCCAACCGGAGACAGTCAGACCAAGTGCATTGGTTACCAAAACCCAAACGATGCCCACAATGCTTAGTAGGCTGATAAAAAAACCCAGTGTGGTGATGATACGGATTGGTTTGACAGAAAGGCTGGTGATTCCATCAAAAGCAAATGCCAGCATTTTTTTCAGTGGATAGTGGCTTTCGCCGGCGATACGCTCGGCACGGTCATAATAAACGCTGGAATAACGGTATCCCACCATAGGAACCAGACCACGCAAAAAGAGGTTGACCTCATGGAATTGTGCCAAGCCATCCAACGCACGACGGCTCATCAAGCGGAAATCTGCGTGATTGAATACAATGTCAGCACCCAAAGTTTTCATCACTTTATAAAAGCCTTCTGCGGTGGTACGTTTGAACCAGGTGTCGGTTTCCCGTTTGGAACGCACACCATACACAATATCACAGCCATCGGCAAATTCATCCAACATTTTATCCATTGCGTTAATGTCATCCTGTCCGTCACAGTCGATGGAAATGGTGACATCTGCATATTGGCGTGCAGCCATCAAACCAGCCAGCAAAGCGTTTTGATGCCCCTTATTGCGAGAAAGACAAATTCCCTGAAAAATAGGATTTTGTTTGCACAAATCTAAAATAACCTGCCAAGTATTATCTTTGGAACCATCATTCACAAACAAAACACGGCTTTGCTCCGAAATTTTATTTTGTGCAGTCAATTGTTGGATTTTTTCCAAAAACAAGCTGCTTGTAATGGGAAGAACCTCTTGTTCATTGTAACAAGGAATTACAATGTACAAAATAGGAACCTTCATAAAATACACACCCTTAAAATTATATTAGATATAGTATATCATTGATGGGATAAAACTTCAACGATGCTCTTTTTCAAAAGATAAAGTGTTATTGGACAATTTATCAGGACAAAGCAGCCGAAAACTGCCACGGTAGGATTCCACAATTCCCTCTTGTTTCATGCGGGAAATTTCTCTGCAAAGGGCACTGCGGTCACAGCAAAGATATTCTGCCAATTGCACCCGATTGAATCGAATACAAAAAGTATTGCTTTTGACGCGCTGTGCCTCGCCCAGCAAGAATGCACTGATACGGCTTCGCAGACTTTTAATGAGCAAAAGGTCAAGCCGACGGTTCAAATCAAAATATTTTTCGCTGACCAAAGCCAAAAGATTCTGTGTGAAAATTGCTTGAGCCGTGGGAACAGGGCAGTCGGTTTTTTGCAGTATGGTACAGGAAAAATAAAGCACATGGCTGTTTTTTAAAGCTGTAATAGTAACAGGGCTGCCTTGTCCGCTAAAGGCAAGCACATCGCCAAAAACGCTGCCAGGTAAAAAATGTCCCACAGGAAGCTGACGCCCATCAGCCAAAGGCTTGATGCCTTCCAGCTCGCCATTCAGCAAAAAACCAAATTCGGTAGAAGAACATCCACAAAGAATGACAGTCTGCCCTTTCAAGTGTTGCTTTTGTATTGGGGCAAGCCATTTGATAAAGGGGATAAACTCAGCGGTTGGAATATTTGAAAAAAGCGGAGAGGTGGAAAGCAAAGAAAATATTTCTTCCATAAAAACTCCTTTGTTGCCATAGCAACTGACTATTTTTTTTTATTATAGTAAACTAGAGCAAAAGCGGCAATAGTAAAATGCAAAAATATTTTATAATACCAAAAAAGAGGTTAATTGAATGAAAAAAATTCTTTCTGTTTTAATGGCGTTATGTATGGCTGTCGGTTTGGTGGCTTGTGGAACAGCCCCATCTAATTCTTCCAGCAACTCCCAGCAAGAAACTGTGCAAAGCAGTAGCCAAGAAGATGAAAAACTCACCTTTCGCATTGCAGCCATGAAAGGGCCAACCGCAATGGGAATTGCAAAATTGATGGATGAATCTAAATGGAATCGAACCCCAGACAGTTATCAGGTCAAAATTTATGCAACTGCGCAGGAAATTGTGCCTCAAATAGTACAGGATGAAATTGATGTGGCATTACTGCCTGCAAATGTAGCAAGCAATTTGTATCATCAAACCGAAGGCAAAGTGCAGGTAGCAGCCATCAACACACTGGGCGTTTTGTATATGGTGGAAAATGGCGATACCATTCACAGTGTTGCAGATTTGAAAGGAAAAACCATCTATTCCACAGGCAAAAATAATACCCCCGAGTATGTTTTGAATTATATTTTGACTCAAAATGGCATCAATCCACAAACAGATGTCACCATTGAATACAAAAGTGAAGCAACTGAAGTGGCTGCTTTGATGGCAGAAGAAGGTAATGAGGCAATTGCTGTGTTGCCGCAGCCCTATGTGGCCATTGCACAAAGCCAAAATGAAAATCTGCGTGTTGCATTGGATTTGACCAAGGAATGGGATTCTGTAAGCCCTGACAGTAGCCTGATTACAGGTGTGCTTGTTGTAAACCGTGAGTTTGCACAGCAAAATGCAAAAGAGTTTGAGTTGTTTTTGAAGAACTATAAAGAGAGTATTGAGTTTGCACACAAGGTTCCCGCAGAGGTTGCAAAGTTGTCTGCACATTATGAAATTGTGCCTAAAGCAGGAATTGCTTTGAAAGCATTGCCACAATGCAACCTGATTTACATTGATGGCGATGAAATGAAAACAAGACTTTCTGGTTATTTAAAGGTTTTGATGGAACAAAATGAAAAATCCATTGGCGGTTCAATGCCAAAAGACGATTTTTATTATGGTGCAAAATAAAGCAGTAAAATCACTTTTTGCAATTGCATTTTGGTTATTTGTTTGGCAGGTCGCCGCAAATGTGGTTGGGCATAGAATTTTGCTGCCCAGCCCAATCCAAACAATAAAAGCTTTGTTTCAATTGCTGCCCACCTCAGGCTTTTGGCTTCGGGTGGGCTTTAGCCTGCTCAAAATTGCACAAGGATTTGCACTGGCAACGGTTTGCGGTTTGGCAATGGCAGTGGCAACAGCACTTTGTTCGATGGTTGAAATTTTGTTCAATCCATTGGTTCTTTTGGCAAAAGCCACCCCGGTTGCCAGTTTTATTATTTTGGCATTGATTTGGATGCCAAGCAGCCAATTGCCGGTCTTTATTTCGTTTTTGATGGTGTTACCCATCATTTATACATCGGTTTTGCAGGGGATTCGCCAAACGGATATACAACTTTTGGAAATGGCAAAGGTGTTTCACATTCCTTTTTGGCGTCAGATTCGGGCAATTTATATTCCACAGGTTTTCCCGTATTTTTACAGTGCGTGCAGTGTTTCTTTGGGGCTTGCATGGAAAAGCGGCATTGCAGCCGAAGTGATTGGCTTGCCCCATAATACCATTGGGGAAGCGTTGTATGAAGCAAAGGTGTTTTTGTCTACCGACGAAATGTTTGCATGGACAGCCATTGTAGTGCTGACCAGTGTAATTTTTGAAAAATTGGTACTGAAACTATTGAAACAGGCAGTAAAAATACAAGAACAGGAACAGCAAAATGCAGATAACAGCAACCAACCTAAACAAACGATATAACGATCAATTGGTGTTGAATCAATGGAATTTTTCAATTCAGTCAGGACAAAGGATTGCTTTGATGGGGAAATCTGGCTGCGGAAAAACCACATTTTTGCGAATTTTAATGCAGTTGGAACAACCGGATAGCGGAACCATCGAAGGGCTGCAAGGGGTCAGAGTTTCAGCGGTGTTTCAGCAAGCACGGCTTTGTCCTACATTGACAGCATTGGAAAATGTTTTGCTGGTGGCAGAAAAAAGCCAAACCCAGCGTCAAAAAGCAAAAATGTTTTTGGAACAACTGGGTTTGGACAGTATGACACAAAATAAACTTGTAGGGAAACTTTCGGGTGGACAACGCCAACGGGTTGCCATTGCCCGTGCATTGATGATTCCGTTTGATATATTATTGCTGGATGAGGCATTCAAAGGATTAGACCCCGAAAACCAAGCCAATGCAATTCAATTGGTTTTGCAGCATACACAGCAAAAAATGTTGCTGGCAGTTACCCATGATGCAAAAGAAGCAGAACAGCTTCATGCTGTCATCTGCAAAATGTGACATAAAATTTTTAAATTGTGAAAATAAAAAGGGATTGTATCATTTTCAATACGCCCCGTAAGGAAGTATTTTTCCAAAAGGTTTTAGGAACTTGCTTCTAACGATTGCACTGTTTATACTCCGTATGGAGTATAAACAGTATGCTCGTAAAGATAATGCAAAGTTGCAATATTGCTTTCAGCCTTTACTGATACTATAATCAAAGCAATAAATCAGAATTTACAGAGTGGCGGTGTTGTCAATATGGGTTATATGATTAGAAAAGTTCAGGCAGGTGACGAAGTTCATCTGGCATATATACAAACTGAAAGCTGGAAAGCCGCATTTAGGGATATCCTTCCCGAAGAAATTTTGCAAAAAACTACGGAGATAAATCGTGCCACAGCAATGTATAAGCGATTGCTGGATGAGCATATTGGCAATGGCTATATCTTAGAAGTAAACAGCATCCCTCACTGTATCGCCTGGTGGGATAAGGCTAGAGATGATGATATGACTGATTATGCGGAACTCATTTGCATCCACAGTTTGCAAGATAACTGGAGAAAAGGTTATGGAACAAAAATGATGGAAAAGGTATTGGACGATATAAAAGATGCCGGATATACAAAGGCAATGCTTTGGGTGTTTGCAGACAACGACAGAGCTAGAAAATTTTACGAGGCTCGAGGCTTTGTTACATACGGAAAAACAAAGCCTTGCTTTGAAACACAGGAGATTTGCTACGAAAGAAATCTATAAATTCAAATTTATCGGGTAGTTTAAAAGCGAAAAAGGAGTGTATCGATTTTTCGATACACTCCTTTTTTATAATCTCTAAATTACTTCTTTATCTAGCGTTAGCATTGTGTACAATCCCTTTGTTTTTTGAGTAAAATTTCAGCACAATTATTGCAATCCCATTTCATCAGCAACCTGCTGGGTGATTGTGTCCACTTGTTTAAAATCAATGGCGGAATGATAGAGAGCCTCCAGTTTGTTGTGATTTTCCCGTGCTTGCTGCTGAAACTGTGAAGTTTGGTTGAGCAGTTCTTCCACTGTCTGTTTAGACAGTTTCAAACGGTTTTTGTGGCAGGAAAGTTCTTGTTTGTTCATAAAGCGTGTACAATGAATGGTTTGCTGTCCCTCAAATTTCATAGGATGCCAGTGGTTTGAAGTAACAAATGCCAGCCCTAATGAGGGAATCAAAATATGCTCCACAGCTTCCGGCTGGGAAAGCGGACAAAAACAAGTGTAAATGTCATACCCTGCATCCAGTGCAGCATGACGCAGCAATTCCATTGCCTTTCGGCTTGCAGCACCGTATTCATCGTGGAATACGACAATATGGCTGGCAACAGCGGAAACTGTATTTCTCCAGCAAATTCTTCCATCCGGTGTGACAGCACTCAGCAAACGGAAAGATTCTTTGCCTGTGTGGGAAGTTGCAGGCAGCAAGCGCTGGGCAAGGTGGCTGACATAGTGAGTCAGCTTTGTTTCGTCCAAAGCGGAAGATGCAATCATTTGCTGCTCTCTCAACAAAAGACTGGCAGAGCAAATACATTGATTTGCTCGTTTTTGCAGATGAGAACAGGTGTCAAAGAGGTGGATGATTGCCTCCTTCTGTTGTTTGATGGAACTTCGATTCATAGTGTGATATAGGCTGATAACACTTTGTTTTGCGTCTGGATAGGTGGGGTCAATGCAGTGTGGTGCAGTTGCATCCAAAATGGCAGTATGTTGGGCAGGAAAAACAACCCCATCCAAACTAGAAGGGTCAGAAGAACAGTGAATCCGCTCAACGGGTTGGGAGGATTTCTCTGCCAGACATTTCATCATGGTGGATTTTCCGCATCCCGGCCCTGCCTTAATGAGATAAAGCCATAAATCCGGCTGCTGATTCAGTTGTGAAACATATCCTCGGAATCCACCTGTTGGAGACAGTGAACCCATGAAAAAATCAAGGGAATTATTTGATTTTTCGGTCATAATGAAAACACCCCTTTCATGGCTTAGTTTATGCCAAAAAAGGGGAATTGGTGCAGATTCAGCCCAAAAGTTCTATCAAAATGCTGTTTTGAATTAACATTCCTTCGGGGGTCAGTTGGATGATGTTATCCTTGAAATGCAGAAGATTGTGCTGTTGGCACTGCTGCAAGAAGGCAAGCTGTGACCGAGAAAAACAAACTCCAAACTGTTCTTTTAGTTTGGCTAAGTCCAACCCTGTATTTAACCGCAATTGCAGCATAATATAATCTTCTGCGGTGCAGTTTCCGGTGATTTCCCAAGGGGAAGTGCTTTGTATAAATGATTGCGTATCTCTGCCAAAGGCATAACGGACATTGTTCATACAGCTATGTGCAGCAGGGCCAATCCCTAAATAATCATTGCAGTTCCAATACAGTAAATTATGTTTGCTTTCCTTTTGAGGTAAGGAAAAGTTAGAAATTTCGTATTGCTGATACCCCGCGGCTGCCAGTCGCTCCACTGCATATAAATAAAAATCAGCGGCAGTATCCTCGTCAGGTAAATTTGCAGGTGAGTTGCGATAAAAAGGAGTTCCAGGTTCAATTTTTAATAAATAGGAAGAAATATGGCTTGCACCTTCCTGTTGCATCAAAGCCAAAGTCAGGTCAAATTCCTGGCTGGTGTAGTTTGGCAAAGCTAGCATAATATCCCCGCTGATGTTGTCAAACCCTGCCTGATGTGCCATACGGAAGGCATTTCGGCTTTGTGTGGTGGTGTGGGGACGCCCCAAAGTTTTTAGGCTGTCCTCAAAAGCGGTTTGCACACCAATCGAAAGTCGATTCGCCCCAGCAGTTCGGAATCCTTGCAGCTTGGCAAGGGTGAGAGTTTCGGGGTTTGCCTCCAATGTGATTTCAGCAGAGGACAAAGGCTGGACAGTATCTATAATTTTGCATAGCTGGCTGGGGGTCATCAAGCTGGGAGTGCCACCGCCGAAATATACAGTGTCTGGCTGAGCAGGTGCAAACTTTTTAAGATGGCTGACAACAGCATCAATATATGCGTCTGAAACTCCGCTGCTTCCCCCACAGGAATGAAAGTCGCAGTATCGGCATTTGGAAAGACAGTAGGGAATGTGAATATAAATTCCAAAAGGCATAAAAATAAAAATCCTTTCATGTCACAGAATAAACCCACAATGCAATTGTGTGACAGCAATGTGTTGTGTTTATTGTATCACGGAATTGCAAAGTTGTCATGGTCGGATATTGTTGGATTTAACAAGAATTTAATATATTTCCCATCTTCTATATGGTATAATTGTACTAAAACAAGGGATGAATTATTTTTAAATCAATCAAAATGGAATATTAGGATATTACCTAAAATATAAAATAGAAGGAATCTTGTGTATTATGAATATTTTATTTTTTTTAACTCCCAAGCAAGATGTTGCATTTATTTATGACGATTTTTCGTTGCGCCAGACTTTGGAAAAAATGGAGCATCATCGCTATTCTTCCATTCCAATTTTGAACCGAAAAGGCGAATATGTGGGAACCATCACCGAGGGCGATTTGCTTTGGGGCATCAAAAATGCCTATGATTTGTCGGTGGTACAAGCGGAGGAAATGCCTGTAATGAGCCTGCCCCGCAAACGGGACAATCAGCCTGTGCGGGTGGATACAACGATGGATGAGTTGATTACAGCCTCTATGCAGCAAAACTTTGTGCCTGTAATTGATGACAAAAATAGTTTTATTGGAATTATCAAACGAAAAGATATTATTCAATATTGCTATGACCGCTACAAAAAAGAAAATCCTGCCAAAAACAAACGCAAGAACGTTTTTGCATCGGTTGGCATATAATAAAATCAATTTAAAATGAGGAGTGAAGGGAAATGCAGTGGAAACAAATTGAACCGGCACAGTTCAACCGCAACACATTTGATATGATTGGGAATCACTGGATGTTGATTACAGCACAAAAGCCGGATGGCACAGTCAACACTATGACAGCCAGTTGGGGTGGCATGGGTGTTTTGTGGAGAAAAAATGTTGTTTTTGCATTCATCCGTCCCCAACGCTATACAAAAGAATTTGTAGACCAAGCAGGCAGATTTACCCTCAGCTTTTTTGATGAAGGCTATAAAAAGCAATTGAGCTATTTGGGGAGTGTCAGCGGACGGGATGAGGACAAAATTACAAAAGCAAACCTGACTGTGGAACAGCTAGACCAAGCACCTGTGTTTGAGCAAGCAAACACTGCTATTATTTGCCGCACATTGTACACACAAGCCATCGACCCTGCACAGTTTAAATTTCCAGAGATGGATGAACGCTGGTATTCTGAAAAAGACTATCATACGGTATATGTTGCAGAGATTGAAGCAATTTATGTAAAAAAATAACTCAACCAAAGAACAGGAGGGCAATGGCTCTCCTGTTCTTTTTATGGGACATTTTCTTGAAAAACAAAGAAACAAGCCCTTTTTATCGTACAATAAAATCGGTATATTAAACCTATAAACTCAATCAACAGCAGAAAAGGAATCATTTATGAATGTACAGATAAAATGGATTGGCGGACATATCGAAGTGTATGACAATGCAGGCAAGTTTTTGTTTTCAACAGACAATGCACAAGAGGCGATGAAAGAATTGCAGGCAGGCTGATTCAATTTGTGAATGCTGTGCAAAGGCTTGCGAAAATAGCGCAAACCATAGAAAACCCTTGACAATCCAACAAAATAGAGCGTATCATAAAACAATTAAAATTGTTGCGGCAATATCGCATAATTCCAGATCGTGAAATAGACTATCTGAACATTTTGGTGTGAATTGTGCGGTGTTGATTTATATTTTGGGGGAAGTATGCAGACAGCAAATACACAAGATTTAACAAAAGGAAATATATGGAAACAGATTTGGATTTATGCAATGCCTATGGTTGTTTCCAGTTTGTTGCAGGCATTGTATAGTATTGTAGACACCATCATTGTTGGACAGTTCGTAGGCAGCGGAGGAATTTCTGCAATCAATAATTCGGGTCAAATTCTAAATATTATCACAAAAGTTGCAATTGGCATGGCAACAGGCGGCAATATTATCATCAGCCAATATTTTGGTGCAAAAGAAGAAAAAAAGCGCAATCAGGCAAGCGGAACATTGTTCACACTCTCAATGGGCTTGGGCTTTGGTGTGGCAGCAGGGCTGTACTTTGGGGCGATTCCATTGCTGACCTTGCTGGGCGCACCCAGTATGCGGGAAGCAACCATTTATCTCCAAATTGGTGCAATTGGCATGATACCCGTGTTTGGATACAATGCACTGGCAGCCGTGCTGCGTGGTGTGGGAAATTCCAAAACACCACTGAACCTGATTATTATTTCTACCATTACAAACACTATCTTAGACCTTTTGTTTGTGGGGTCGTTGAATATGGGGGTCACAGGGGCAGCCCTTGCCACAACCATTTCACAATTTTTGTGTTTTGGTTTAGCATGGTTTGTCCTTGCAGCCAAAAAAGGGCTGATGGAATTTACACCCTCTTTCCTGAAAATCCGTATGGCAATGCTGAAAATTATTTTGCGTTTGGGTATTCCCAGTGCTTTGCAAATGACAATTGCAGGATTTAGCTGGCTGGTTGTAACTTTTTTAATCAATCAGTATGGTATAGATGTGTCAGCAGGCAATGGAATCAGTATTCGCATCAAAGATTTGTGCCAGTTGTTTATTACTGCAATGACAAGCGGCGCCACTACAATGATTGCCCAAAATTTGGGTGCTTGCAAATACGACCGTGCAAAAAAAATTATGGACTCAACCATGAAGGTTACAATCAGTATGGCAATTGCCTCTATTTTGTTGGTTCAGTTGTTGGCACCACAAATGGTAGGGTTGTTTACCAATGAACAGATAGTCATTGATGCGGCTGTTTGGAATCTGCGAATTGAAATTTTCGCTCAGATTTTTTATGCGATTTTTATGGTCTATCATTCGTTGGCAATTGGAGCAGGACATTCCATCTTTGCAATGCTGTCCAGTTTTTGCAATTGTATTATTTTCCGAGTGGTCTTGGCGGTGCTGTTCAACCACTTTTTTGGACTGACAGGAATTTATGCTGCCTGTGCAATTGCACCAGTGGTTTCGGTTCCGTTAGGGTGGATGTATTTCAAAAGCAATGTATGGCAGCGCAGCCTTGCAGCAGAGCAAACAGAAAAATAAAAGAAAAAATTTAGTATCAGTGTGAAAATTTGAACCTGTTCTATTTTTGTTCATAAATTGTTAAAGTATTTCAGTTTAAATTGTGATAGTATAAACACAATAAATTACATTTATAAGGGGAGGGAGTATTATGAATCAAAATGAAAAAACCAATAAACAAGTGTTTAATTATCTGGCAGTTGGGTTGAATTTGGGCTTGATTTTTGGTGTTGTGATTAACAATATTCCCTTGGGTATTTTGGTGGGGATGGCATTGGCTTTCTTTCTGCAAAAAGGTAAAAAAGAAAAATAGTTTTTATTCTTCTATACTTAAAAATAACTATAAAAAAGCAGAGAACTGTTGAAAGTTCTCTGCTTTTGTTTTAATGCAATACTACATAAGTTCAGATGACGCAAGATACTCGTTTGACCCTTGAGTGTGCAGTTCTGTATCAAATACTTTTCATAAAGTTTCTTTTTGCTGCAATGCTGCCATAATATTTTCCAGCACAACATCATCGTCTTTGCACATTGCCAACACAACTTCGCCGCTCTCTACAATTTTTAGTTTGGCATCCTGTGCAATTTCGTATTCGTCAGGAAGATAATTTCGGAACGCGTTTTTACAGGATTCAATCATTGCATGTAGTTTTTCAACAATCAAATCTGTTTTGCCTTCCTTTGGCATCACAATGGCAATCCCATACGCTTTGTTGTTCATTGCAGAAAAGCTGATGGCATATTGCTGCATGGTATCTTCTGCAAGGTCATATAATTCCAGCAGACCAAAGGTGTCCTGCTTGGGATTGGTGATGACAGGGGTTTTATCTGCCAAAGGACGAGAAGCAACTAAAATTTCGGCATAATTTTGGCTTGATTGGTTATGAGAATCTGTTTTGCTGCATCCAACAAATAGAAATATGCAAAAAAATACTAAAGCCAAAAGGGTGTGCCGTTTCATATACCAATGTCCTTTCAAAATTCAAAATAAAAGCACCGGCCCAACTACCGATGCTCATTCCAGTATACAATGTAAATATCTTAAAAGCAATAACAGAACGGTTAAAAAAGAATGAAAAAAAGATGAAGAAAATTGTGTCAAATAAAAGGGATTTTTCGGTCCAGTAAGGTGGATAAAATAATTTGTGTGCTCGTTTGACCATATTTTTGGAATTGGTTAATAAGATGTTCCAAATCTGCCATATCATTGCAGCATACTTTCACATTGTAGCTGTGGCTGCCCGTAACATGGTCGCATTGCAGCACAGTGGGAGTTTGCTGAACCAGTTGTAAAAACAGGCTTTTGTCAGCGGGAAGAATGGAAAGGCTGATGAGAGCACTGATGCGGTTTTTGCTATTGTCAGGGGACAAAACCAATGTATAACCCGAAATAATCCCTTCCTCCTCCATTTTTCGTATTCGGCCGGAAACAGCGGGGCTTGTAAGGGAAACTTTTTGAGCAATTTCTTTTACAGGCATGCGAGCATTTTGCGAGAGAAGTGATAAAATTTGTTTGTCAATGATATCCATGAATAGCACCTCCTGCTAAAATTAAATGTTTTTTAATGGCTGTAATAAAAAGCTTTCAAAGAGAAAAAAAGTATATGGTAAAATAGTGCATAATTTAATAAAATAAAATCATTTTAGGCATTAGTCTAAAAAAATAAAAGAAAAATCTTATAAAATAGTTTGACTTTTAATAAAAAAATAGTATACTTATCTTGCACCTTTTAAATGGTGTCTTAAAATGCTATTTTCTTTTTATTTATTATACTTTCCCACCCCTCTATGCAAGAGAGCCTGCTGTTTCAGTAGGTTCTTTTGCTTTTTACAGCAAAAATTATAAAAATCACAAAGGTCATCGAATTTTTCGGTGACCTTTTTTGTAGCATAAATTTTGCCGCTGAAAGCAAAAACTTTTTTTAAAAAAGAAAATTGCTAGATTAAATAAGGATTATAAAGATAAAAGTCGCTGCTTTTTACAATGCCTTCCAAATAAACACCATTTTCACGATATTCTTCCAGTGTAACGCTGCCACGCTTACGCATGGGGGCAGCAAGCCCAAGCTGGTCATAGGGCAAAAGCACCTTGACAGCACGCATACGGTCGGAAAGGCGGCGGTCTAATTCCTCTAATAGTTCCGAAAGTCCAAACCCTGTTTTTGCACTGGTTAAGAACACATCGGGATAAAAAGCACTGGCTGCAGTATCGCATTTGTTGTATACAACCAGCTGTGAAATATCATCACAGCCAAGCTGACTGAGAACTTCATTGGTAACATTTAGCTGTTCTTCTCGCTGAGGGTCACCAGCATCTGCAACCTTGATGATAATGTCAGAATAGGCGGTTTCTTCCAGTGTGCTTTGGAATGCCTGCACCAAATGGTGGGGCAGACGGCTGACAAACCCAACAGTGTCCACCATAACAACATTTAACCCACTGGGCAAAGTCAACTTGCGTGCAGTGGGGTCAAGGGTGGCAAACAGCATATTTGCTTCCAAAACTTCAGCACCGCAAAGTTTGTTCAGCAAACTGGATTTGCCCACATTGGTATAGCCAACCAAAGAAATCACAGGAACACCGCTTTTTTGACGGGCACGGCGGTTTTCGCCTCGCTTTGCTTCTAACTCTTTCAATCGCTGTGCGAGGGCATCAATGCGACGCCGCAGATGACGACGGTCATATTCCAGTTTGCTTTCACCGGCACCACGACGAGCACCGCCGCCACCGCCACCGCCACCGCCTTGGCGGGAAAGGCTTTGCCCCAACCCGGTCAAACGAGGCAGGCGATACCGCAATGTGGCAAGTTCGGTTTGCAGTTTACCCTCATTGGTGATTGCACGGCTGGAGAAAATCTCCAGAATCAACATGGTGCGGTCAATTACTTCCACTTCCAGTGCCTGCTCAAGATTGCGAATCTGGCTGCCCGAAAGCTCTCCGTCAAAAATTGCAGTTTGCACCGAAAGGTTCTGGCACAGCAGTTTTGCTTCTGCAACTTTACCTTCCCCCAAAACAGTGGCAACATCAATTGCGTCACGCTTTTGTGATACCTCTGCCACAACTTCCATATAATTTGCATCTGCAAGAGCTGCCAATTCCTGCATACTGCGCTCTGCATCATACTTGCCTAAATCAACTGCTAACAGCAGCACTTTTGCAGGGGGGGCGTGTTGGTCAATATTTTTTTGCTCAGTCATAAAAACCTCCTTTATCAGTGAACAAGCACTGCATAGGAGTGCTATTTCATTAAAAATTATTGGTTCTTTAATTACATTATAAGCAAGGAAAGAAACATCGTCAAGAAAAGTACCTATTATGGTATTAAATTCATAAAAAAACAGCGGACATTACATTCCATTTACAGAAAACATACAAAAATATGCAGTAAACCCCAATGCCTTTGGCTATGCCTCTTTGGCAGCTTTGGAGGATACTGTCAAGGATGTTACAGTAGATGGGGGTGCTTGTTCAGAAGAAACGGTGCAGGATGGCAGTTACAAAATTCAGCGCCCCTTTGTGTTTGTGACAAATGACAGCAAAACTCCCAGCGCAGCAGCACAGGAATTCATCAAATTTGCAGCCAACCCAGAGGTACAACAGCTAATTGCAGATGCAGGTGCAGTGCCTGTTAAAAAATAAAAAATAAATTCTGCACAATCTGAACTTAATAAGAGTTGTGCAGAATTGCCTGACAGGTTAAGAGTTTGATTGAAGTGAGGGCAAACAATGAAAAAGCTGCAAAAAACATGGGAAATTATAATGCAGAAAATATTTTTTCTGTGCGGCATGGCAGCAATTGTGATCGTGCTGTTGATTGCAGGCTATGTAACAGTTGCAGGCTTGCCGGCAATTTTGGAAATTGGGCCGATTGAGTTTTTGTTTGGAACAGTGTGGGAGTCAACATCAGCCAACCCTAAATTTGGAATTTTGCCATTTATCCTCACCAGTATTTGGGGCACCATCGGAGCATTGATTATTGGGGTACCTATTGGAATTTTAACTGCGTTGTTTCTTTCCAAAATGGCACCTCGACGGATTAGCGGAATCATTCGTCCAATGGTAGAGCTGCTGGCAGCAATCCCCAGTGTGATTTATGGTTTGACAGGTATGATGGTTTTGGTTCCGTTTCTGATGCAGGTGTTTGGCTTGAAAAGCGGTACCTGCCTGTTGGCTGCAATGCTGGTGCTTTCCATGATGGTTCTGCCCACCATTATTTCAGTGAGCGAAACAGCATTGAATGCAGTTCCGCAGGAATATGAGCAAGCCAGCCTTGCACTTGGGGCGACCAAAATTGAAACCATGTTCAAGATAAGTCTGCCTGCCGCAAAAAATGGCATCACCGCTGGGGTAGTGCTGGGAATCGGTAGAGCAGTCGGCGAAACAATGGCAGTGATGATGGTTGCAGGTAATGTAGCAAATATGCCAGGGCTGTTCAAAAGTGTAACCTTTTTGACCACTGCTGTGGCAAAAGAAATGAGTTATGCTTCAGGACTTCAGCGTGGGGCATTGTTCAGTATTGCATTGGTTCTGCTTTGTTTTATCATGGTCATCAACGGATTGCTTAACTTTGTAATCAAGCGAAAAGATGGGTGAAAAAATGGAAAAATCACATCAAATAAAACGGCGTGTGCAAATTGTTCTCATGCAGGGTTTTGTGTGGCTGAGTGTATTGCTGGCCATCCTGTTGGTTGTGTCCTTGATTGGATACATTGCAGTCAAAGGTTTGCCCCATGTTTCGTGGGATTTCATTGCGGGAGTGCCAAGTATTTTGAAAAAAACAATGGGTATTTTGCCGAATATCCTCAACACATTTTATATTGTGCTGTTCTCTTTTGTTTTTGCACTTCCTCTGGGGGTGGGTGCAGCGGTTTATTTGACAGAATATGCAGCAGGCAGACGCCTTGTCCGAATTGTGGAATTTGCAGTTGAAACGCTGGCAGGAATCCCTTCGGTTGTGTATGGTTTGTCAGGTATGCTGCTTTTTTCTCAACTCTTTGGGTTCAAAACCAGTCTGCTTTCGGGTGGATGTACAACGGTCATTATGATTTTGCCTACCATCATTCGCACCACACAGGAAGCACTGCGCACAGTCTCAACAAGCTGCCGCGAAGGGGCATTAGGGCTGGGTGCGCCCAAATGGTACATGATTCACACAGTGGTGCTGCCCTCCTGTCAAAGCGGAATTTTGACAGGCTGTATTTTGTCAGTGGGACGCATTGTGGGCGAAAGTGCAGCCTTGCTGTTTACCGCAGGGGTTGGAACCATCATTGCAGACAATATTCTGCAAGCCTTTTCCAAAAGCGGAGGAACTTTGAGTGTTGCTTTGTATATGTATGTGAGCGAAAAAGGCGATTTTGAAACGGGATTCGCCATTGCGGCAGTTTTGATGGTGTTGGTTTTGCTGATGAATTTCTTGCAAAGCTGACCACCAAACTCGGCAAAAAACGAATGTTTGACATAAAGGAGAAACTTCTATGCAACAATTGCTGCAAACAAAAGGTCTGCGACTTTTTTATAAAGATTTTGAGGCACTAAAAGGTATTGATATAGAGATTCCTGCCGAAAAAATCACAGCTCTAATTGGGCCATCCGGCTGTGGAAAATCCACCTTTTTAAAAACATTGAACCGTATGAACGATTTGGTCAAAAGGGTTCGGGTTGAGGGTCAGGTATTATATCGTGGAAATGATATTTTTGATAAAAGTGTGGATGTAACTCAATTACGCAAAAAAATCGGTATGGTGTTCCAAAAGCCAAACCCATTCCCAATGAGCATTTATGAGAATATCGTCTATGGGTCTAAATAGTGTCTACACAAGTTCAAGCCAAAACAGTACACCAAATAGCAATGCAACGAATATGCACTGCTGCCAGAAA
>JAHHUF010000028.1 GCA_020024115.1 Anaerofilum sp. | reverse complement strand
TGCTATTTTGTTGAAATAAACCAGCTGTGCGGACTTTTCAGAAACGCTCTAATAAAAATTTTATAAAAGCCCTAAAACAAAGCTGCATTTTATTGTTTGCATTATGCTTCAACTTGCAGCTTTTTTAATTTTTTTACAATATCTTCTCTGTTTTTTGCGTATTTCATATAAGCAGGGAGAACATCGGATTGTGTACGTATTGTTTTGTATGTTTGATGATAATCAGGCTGGACGGTACGCAAATCAGCTGACAAATACTCTATCAGATATTGCAAATGCTCTCTGTTCAAAGCCCATATCGTTTTACCTCGAAAATTTGTTTGAAAAAATAATGGGTAATGAAAATACGGGTCAATTGCTGTCCACACCTTTTTGTAGATGAGCCCTGTTGATTCTCTCTGGCCTTGCACATCTCCAACCACAAATTCATTACAATAAGGGCATTTTACCCGTTGTTTGCTTCCGTGAACTTGGTTTTGGGGCAAAAATTTTTTAAAACGCTTTCCTGTTGATGTACATTGTGCTGAAACTTGGAAATCATACCCTCCACATGGCACAATTTTTTCATGCCTGTAACAACCATTACAGCGAAATACTGCAACTTGCTGCTCTCTATCCAAAACGACTGTTCCAGCTTTTCCACAACTGGGACATATAACTGTCATCTCTGACCACATTGAAAATGTATGAATCGGCTTATCAATAAATCTATTTTTTGCTCTTTTGTTCATAACCATTCCGCACTCTCTGTTACCCTGTTGATTTTGTGATGATAGTATAATTTGAATCATATTTTTATATAGGTACAAAGCAAAAGGAAACACCCATATTGATATATCTCAGTCAAAATTATACTATAAAAGCCTGCTAAGGCAACATTATCCCCATAAAGAAAAAGAGAGTTCTTTTAACAATGTGTAATAAAATTCTTATTGCTTATTCTAGAAAAACCGCAAATCTCAATTTTTCAGACAGCCTTAAAATCACACTCTTTTGTACACTTTTACAGCATACTTACAGCACTATCAGTAATGCCAGCAAACCCATCACGCCCAGTACAATTGCTAACACTTTAAACAAGCTCTGCCGTGCCAAAATTGCACGCTCATCACACAGATAAATTTTTGTGGGGTTATTCAAATCGTACTGAATCTCCACAGTTTCCACTCCGTTAAAAAATCCCTTTGGCATACCAAAGCTGGTTGTGGTTTCAATATGTACACGAGGTTCAGGGTCAAATGCAACCACTGCATATTCGTTACCGGGGTTTGCCAGCCCATTCAAACTTCCCACACCTGCTGCAGCTGCAACTGCACCGGGCAAATGCTCTTTTTGGCAAATCTTGACCACCTTTGCATGGTCATGCCCATCAAATCGACGCTGTGTTTTGATTACTTTCGAGATAGAAAACCGCATAAACAGGCAGCCTGCTGCACCAACCAACAAAAGAACTGCCAAAACCAAAAAGGGGTTCATACACATATCCTCCAAACAGGGATTATCCCATTAAATTTATATTTTATAGTATAGCATGTTTTGTTTCAATCGAAAAGTGTCATTCTGATGATTTATTTTGTTATAATACGGATTGGGGTATTCAAACCTATTGTTTTGTGCTACACTTTTTAAAGTATATTTTAAAAAAGTGATTAAATTTTGAAAACAAGAAACTATCTGGCTCGTTTTGTTTAAGAAGGATATAAACTTCAACAAAAACAAGCAATCACATTTCATCGCTTTTTATTTTTATTATTTGAGGAGGAGATTTTTGTGTCGCAAAAAGTTCTTTTAAAAAATCAAAAAAATATACTTCACATATTCGACAACAAATCCTTTTCACTTGCACAAGGGTTAGGGCTGAGTGCAATTGTGGCTTTTGTTCTTCAATTTTTTTCCGAAACCGTTCGACAAGATGGCTTTTTGCCTGTATTTGGTTGGATTTTACCTCATTTTGTTCCCTTTATGGCTGGCACTGTGGCTGTTTTTTTGGCTGTTGCAATTTTATTTGTTTTACTGCGCCGACTTTGGGCTGCAACTGCCATTATAGGCATAATGCTGTTTGTTGGTACATACGCTTCGTTTTTCAAGCAGGCCTATCGTGGCGACCCTGTACTTCCTGCTGATATTTTGCTGGCAAAAGATGCTGCGGGAATTGCAGGGGGTATGGATTTATCCCCAACACCTTATATGATTTTATTTGCTGTTGTTTTGGTTGTGGCTTGTGTTGTTTTATTTTCGGTTCGTCTTTCTCGCTTTTCTGTTAAAACAGCCGTTTTGCCCGCTTTGGGGCTTGTTTGCGGACTTGCTGTATGGATGCCTTGTGTTTTGTGGTATGGTGGAATCCCTGCTGCTTTGAAGCTCAATCCCATTGCCGGTAGAGCATCTAGTGTTTATCATCAAGGTGGTTTTACCACTGGTTTTTTGAGTTATCTAGGGCATATTTCTCCCAAAAAACCGGTCAATTATTCCTCTGAGAACACCGCAAAGGCTTTGCAGCAACTTCCCCCACAAAAACCTTTGCAGTCTACCCCTGACATTGTAGTTGTTATGCTGGAAAGCTACTATCATCTTGACAACTACCCCACCGCTGTCGGCTGCGAAAACCTGACACAATATTACGATGAACTGTCTAAAGAAGGCGTTTCTGGCATTTATTACAGCGATAAATATTCCGGCGGAACTGCCGACATGGAGTTTGGTGCTTTGACTGGGTTTTCCACTTCCTTCCTGCCTGATGGAATTGTTCCATACATTCAGTATGTTTCCAAAACGCCCTCATTCCCCTCTTATCCTACATTTTTAAAAGAACAGGGCTATCAGACCATTGCAATCCATCCTTTTGACGGTTCTATTTACCATCGAAGTTCTGCATATCCCAACATGGGATTTGATACCTTTATCGACCGTACTACCATGGAATATACCGAACTTGCAGGAAAATATATTGCAGACCAACAGGCAGCAAAGGAACTCATTAGCCAATATGAAACCGCTGTTCAATCTGGTTCTCCTGTCTTTTTGCACATGGTTACAATGCAGAATCACATTCCCAATCTGCCCGAAGAATACGAAACAAACTATCGTGCAAATGTGAATATAGAGGGAATTTCCGAATATTATAATGAGAGTTTCAAAAGTGTTGCCACCGGTTTGCGTGATGCTGACCTGATGATGAAACAAATCACCGACTATTTCCGCACCGTTGACCGTGAAGTAATTGTGCTGTTTTTTGGCGACCATCAAACCGCTATCGGACAGGATAATGGTGTGGAGTTGTTGGATGTGACGCATCAACTGGATGCTCTTTCTGAGCAAGAGCACTGGCAGGCTCTCCACAAGGTTCCCTATTTAATGTGGAGCAACAAAGGCTGCAAAAATCCAGGCACAGACGGCGGAACTTTCCCTCCCTATTTGCTGATGCCCACCTTTTTAACTGAAATGGATGCCCCTATCACTCCTTGGTTTGAGTGGCTTTATAAAAGTCGCGATGTTTTGATGGGCACTTCTGCGGGAAGAATCCTCCACACGGATGGCAGCATTTCCGAAGCAATCTCTGCACAAGAAGAAGAAACACTCAATCTTCAGCACACACTGCAATATAAAATGATGTTTGACAAATAAACAAGGTTCATTGCCAAATATTAATGTATATAAAAAGCGAAAGCAGCATCCAGTTCAAAATTCAAATATATGAGTGTGAAGTAATGACAGTACAAAAAATGTTTTGTGAGTTTAATGATAAATACGGCGATGATTTTAACTGGTACTTGTTGCCACTTACAAACAAAACTTTTGTTGCAGAGTTAAAACGAGAGATTGGGAAAGACCATTTTTTGTATAACAAATCAATTCAAGCAGTAGCAAAATGTGACTCCAACGATGATGTGCTATATATCACTAATGATAAAACTGATAGTGATATATATTATATTTTTCATTTAACATATTCGGTATACAATGAAAATGGATTTCCAAAATACAAAAAGTTTACAAATATTGGTGCAGTAAAGGATTTTATCGAGCAAACTTTTCTTGACAATTATTTATAGCTGACAAGTGCTGTTTATTGGCGATTCAATTTTTATAACCTTCCAGCACTTTTGCTTTTGTTGTGCATTTTTTGATTTTTCTTTTTGTTTCTCTTGAAAATAGCCAAAAAATCCGATAAAATGAAAATATCTGTACAAAAATTCCAAAAGAATTTCGCCTGATGTTTGTTTTGAGTTGACAAAGGCGTTTTTTGTGTAGGTTTTGATAGAAAATTTTTATAAGGAGGAAACGGGGTCTTTATGACAGAATTGGAACAACAAATCCGAAATCGGAGAACCTTTGCAATCATCAGCCACCCCGATGCTGGTAAAACAACCCTGACCGAAAAGCTGCTTTTGTATGGTGGTGCCATTCAACAGGCAGGTAGTGTTAAAGGCAAGCAGAATGCACGCCATGCTGTCAGTGACTGGATGGAAATTGAAAAACAGCGTGGTATTTCGGTTACTTCATCTGTATTGCAGTTTAATTATAACGGAAAATGTATCAACATTTTGGATACCCCTGGACATCAGGACTTCTCCGAGGACACCTACCGCACCTTGATGGCAGCCGATAGTGCTGTTATGGTAATTGATGCCGCAAAGGGTGTTGAGGCACAAACTTTGAAGCTGTTTAAAGTTTGTACCTTGCGCAACATTCCTATTTTTACCTTTATCAACAAGATGGACCGTGAAGCACGCAACCCATTTGACTTGATGGAAGAAATTGAGAATGTTTTGGGCATCCAGACTTATCCTATGAACTGGCCCATTGGCTGCGGCAAAGAGTTCAAAGGCGTTTTTGACCGTGAAAGCCGCAAAATTCTTGCCTTCCAAAACGAAGACGGCAAGGCAAACGGCACCAAAATGGTCGCTGAGATTACTGCTGAACTGGGCGATTCCAACCTTGATGATTTGATTACTGCACCATTGCACCAGCAATTGAGTGAGGATATTGAATTGTTGGACGGAGCAAGCTACGACTTTGATTTGGAAAAAATCCAAACAGGTAAGCTGTCCCCTGTTTTCTTTGGCTCTGCTTTGACCAACTTTGGTGTTGAGCCTTTCCTTGCAGAGTTTTTGCGTTTGTCCACCTCTCCACTAGCACGCAACTCTGACATTGGTTTGATTGACCCTCTGCGTCCTGATTTTTCAGGATTTATTTTCAAAATTCAGGCAAACATGAACAAAGCACATCGTGACCGCATTGCATTTTTGCGCATTACCAGTGGCAAATTTAATCGTGGTATGGAAGTATACCATGTGCAGGGCGGTAAAAAAATCAAGTTGGCACAGTCCACACAACTGATGGCACAAGACCGTGCAACCGTTGAGGAAGCCTATGCCGGGGATATTGTTGGCTTGTTTGACCCGGGTATTTTCTCCATTGGTGACACCTTGTGCAATGGCAAAGAAAAATTCCAATTTGAAGGTATTCCCACCTTTGCTCCCGAGCATTTTGCCCGTGTTACACAGGTGGACACCATGAAGCGCAAACAATTTGTGAAAGGCATTGAGCAAATTGCTCAAGAAGGTGCCATCCAGATTTTCCGTGAAATCAACGGTGGTATGGAAGAAGTTATTGTTGGCGTGGTAGGTGTGCTTCAGTTTGAAGTGTTGGAGTATCGTCTAAAAAACGAATACAATGTTGATATTCGGATGCAGACTTTGCCATACGAGCATATTCGCTGGATTGAAAACACCGACCTTGACCCCAAAACACTGGATTTGACCAGTGATACCAAACGTATTGAAGACTTGAAAGGAAACAAGCTGATTTTGTTCAGTTCTCCGTGGTCTATCAACTGGGCATTGCAGCACAACGAAGGTTTGCAACTGTCTGAGTTTGGCAAAAATGAATAAGCAAAAGGGCATCCTATCTAGCGATAGAATGCCCTTTTTATTATAGTGATGTTTTATTCGTCCTCATCTTCGTCATATTCTTCATTGACAATCAGCATCATAAATACATCATTGATTTCATAGCAAGCATACAAAATATTGGTGTCGGTGTCCAAACACAAATTGACCCCTTTTTTCTCCACCAATGAAGTATCAATTCCGTTTTCTTCCAAAATTTCAATTGCCTCATCTTTGTCCTCAATTTCGTTTGGCTCCAAGCACCAGATTGCTGTAAACAAAAACTGTACCAAAAAACTTTCTGTGTCTTCTGCTGCTTTTTTAAAGGTGATAAAATCATCGTTTGTAGAAATATAAACAGGTGGATTGGGCACACCTTTTTCCAAGTCACTCCGCAGATAACCTGCATTCCAAACGCCCTGATTTTCACAGAAGACCAACACATACTCCTGTGTAACAGTATGCCATTCTTCTTTTGGCAAGCGGCACAGCTTATAAATATCATTTTCCTCACAGAGTTCTTGAATTTCTTGCTCGGACAAGCCTTCTAATTCTTCTGCGTATTCGTCGATGTCCTCCTCCAGATATTCATAGGTTGTGTCAATATCTTTTGGGGGATTTAATTGGTCTTGAATGGAATTGATATTGTGCTTGCCGCAAAACATGGTATATTTTTTATAATATTCTGGGAATGTAATGCCATATTTTTGTTCCACAGCTTCAATTTCGGCTGCTTCAAAACCGGTAAAGGGTTCTGTATCCATCTCGTCTGCAACTTGATTCCAATATTCTGCAATTTCAAAGGGATTTAAGCCATATTTTTTTGCCATAATAACACACCTCAAATTCCAAAAAATTTTGTTACCATCAAAATAGCATATACGACAATGTTTGTCAATGAAAGTACTTGCATTCACCAAACAAAAAACCTCCGCCTTGAACCCAAAGCAGAAGTTTTTTATCTGAAAAATCAGCTATATTTTTTCACAATCGCCATCATTTCATCCCAAGCTTTTTCCATGTCGCTTACCAGTTTGAACTGGGTGCGGCAACGGTCAAGGTTGTGACCCTCACGATGAACACGGAAATAATGGTCGCCCTCCAGATAGTCTGTCAGGAAACGAATACCACACTCCAAAGTCATCAGACGAGCGCCCCAAGGCAGAGTTTCTTTTTCCAAATCGGTCAAAGCACTGCCAGCGGCCTCTAAAAAGCCTTTGGTGTAGGTTTCAAACAAAGGCAGGCTGAAGTTCACCTTGCTCAGGTCGGTTTCGTCTTCAGCACAGTCATTTGCACCGAAACGGATGGAATCGCCGTAATCGTTGGCAGCCAAACCGGGCATAACGGTATCCAAGTCGATAACACAGATGCCTGTACGAGTGGTTTTATCCATCAAAATATTGTTCAGTTTGGTGTCATTATGGGTAACACGCAGAGGTAATTTGCCCTCTGCCAACAGGTTTACCATAACGCTGCAATCGTCTTTGCGGGCTTTCACAAAGTCGATTTCTGCCTGCACATTCTTTGCACGGCCACAAGCGTCTGCTTCCAAAGCCTTCTCAAAGTTGGCATAACGGTTTGCGGTGTCATGGAAACGAGCAATGGTTTCATGCAAAGTTGCAGCAGGATAGTCTGCCAGCAACTGCTGGAACTGACCGAATGCAAATGCACTTGCATAGAAATCTTCGGGGCTTTCTACCTTTTGCAGGCAAACAGTGCCTTCAACAAAGGTATATACACGCCATGCACCACCGTTGCTGTCAGCAAAGAAGTTTTTGCCCTCTTTGGTTGCAACAACATTCATGGTTTCACGGCTGGTATCGCCGCCTTTTTCCTCGATTTTCTTACGCAAAAAGCTGGTTACACCAGAAATATTCTCCATCAGACCGGCTGGGTCTTTGAAGGTGTTGGTGTTGATGCGTTGCAAAATAAAGCGAACGCAATCGCCCTCAGCAGTTTGAGTGTATACACAGAAAGTATCGTTGATATGTCCAGCACCGTAGCGAACAGCACCAACAACAGTGCCACCCCATTCCCAAGCAGACAGTGCCTCTTGCAGCAATTCCTCAGCAGGTTTCAAGCTCATGGATTATTCCTCCCACAGTTTGTTGGGATACAAGCCGTTTGCAATTTTTTCTGCAATGGCTGCAACCACATCAGGTTTATCTTCTTTGTAGGTTACGCCGTACCATTTATCATGGCTTTGGAGAACCTGAATGGTTGCTTTGTCTTCCGCAATCAGCTGGCTTACAACCAAAGGCAGGAAGTATTCACACTTCAAGGGGTTGCTGTCCAAAGAATCTTTCAGGAATGCTGCAAAACGGTTGCCGATTTCCTCAACAACGCTTGCACCAAAGCCCCACAGGTTCATGGATACCAAAGTGTCGCCGGGCAGGTCAGTCCAGGTTGCGCCGTCGTCCTCGGTGAAGTGAATGCCACCCTCATAGGTTGCAATCTTGGTGCGCTCGGTAACATCTGCCAAAGTATGGTCTGCATTCTCAACACAAACACCACGGGCAACATGACCGTTTTCGGTTACAGTGTTTTTCAGCAGATAGCCAACCATTGCATAGCGATATTTATCATCATCCTCATGGGTGGACAAATAATCGTAAATAACCTTGAATGCCTCAGGGCCATAGTAGTCATCAGCGTTGATAACAGCAAAAGGAGCGTCGATAACATCACGAGCTGCAAATACTGCATGGCTGGTACCCCAAGGTTTCTCACGGCCTTCGGGAACGGTGAAACCTTCTGGCAGGTCGTCCAGCTGCTGATAAGCGTAACGAACTTCCATCACTTTGGACAGACGGTCGCCGATGGCAGCCTTAAATGCGTCCTCAATCTCATGCTTGATGATGAAAACAACAGTTTCAAAACCTGCACGACGAGCATCAAAGATAGAATAGTCGATGATTACTTCGCCATTAGGGCCAACAGGGTCAATTTGTTTCAATCCGCCATAACGGCTGCCCATGCCAGCAGCCAAAACAACCAAGATAGGTTTTTTCATAGTTTGTTACCTCCATAAATCTGTCCGATGTTTCCGAACCCGATAAATAAAACAGGCAGTTTTACACCCTGCCTGGGGATTACTTTCATTGTAGCTTATTTCCCCTCTGTTTTCCAATAGAAAAAGTTGTTTTTGATTTGTACAATCGTCCACATTTCGCAATTTTCACAATAAATAGAAAATCTGCAAAAGCAAAATCGGTTTTATTGCCAAAACAGCCTTATTCAAACTCCCCCCAAAGGGTCATCACAGCTGTCAATGCTGCAAGGGGAGCCGTTTCGCACCGCAAAATGCGTTTGCCCAAACCAACCAGAGTCGCCCCTGCCTGTTCTGCCTGCTCTGCCTCTTGTGGGCTGAAGCCACCCTCCGAGCCAGTGACAATCGCAACATTAGAGGCTGTTTGGATGGCATCTTTGATTGGCTTTCCACCGCACTCATAACAAAATAATGTTGCATCAAATTGTTTGAGTTCCGCCAAAAGCTCTGTATATGTCAACGGCATTTCTACAGTGGGTATTATCCCTCTGCCGCTTTGCTTGGCAGCTTCCAATGCAATACGCTGATAGCGCTGGTTTTTCTCCTGCTCTTTTTTTGGCTGTACAACGCAGAATTTACTGAAAAACGGCACAATTCGCACAGCACCCAGTTCCACTGCTTTTTGGATAATCCATTCCAGTTTATCCTGCTTGGGGTAGCCCACATACAAAGTCACTTGATGGTTGGGTTCTGACAGGTTTTTGCTGGAAGAAAGAATTTTCAGCCGTACTTCTTCCTTTTGAATTTCGACCACCTCTGCAAGATAGTCGGTTCCCTTTCCATCGCACAAAATCAGTTCCTGTCCACATTTTCCACGCATTACCTTGCCCAGATGGTGTGCCTCTGCGCCACGCAAAAACGCCTCTTGTTCCATAATTTCTTGGGTAAAATAGCGATGGGGCATTCAGGATGCCTCCTTTTTGGAACAAACCAGTGCAACCCAGCCGTTTTTCTCACGGATTTCATTCACCACAAGCCCAGTTGCCTTCACCGCAGCAATGACTTCCTCTTTGCGGGTATCAATGATACCGCTTGCAATAAAGGTCGCGTTTTCGCCCAGCAATGCTGGCACATGAGGAATCAGACTGATGATGGCAGCTGCTACAATATTAGCTGTGATAATATCATAAGTTCCGCTGGCTTTGTCTGAAAGGTCGCCAACCAGCACCTTTAAGCGATTTTGCACACCATTCAACTCTGCATTTTCCCCTGCGGTGCGTACACACATAGGGTCAATGTCCACACCTTCTGCGGATTCTGCACCCAAAAGCAACGCTGCAATAGCAAGAATACCGCTGCCTGTGCCAATATCCAACACACGCTCACCGCCTTTGACAAGGCTGTCCAATTCGGTCAGGCAAAGGCTGGTTGTTTCGTGTGTTCCTGTACCGAATGCCATACCGGGGTCAAGACGAATGACAGTGCGATTGCCAGTGTACTCCTCCCAACTGGGGCAGATTGCCAAACGATTGCCCAGTTCCATTGCATGATAGTATTTTTTCCATGCAGTTTCCCATTCTTCCTGCTCAACCCCTGACAAAGACAAGGAATAGGTCACACCGGCTGCAATCAACCGACTGTTGAGCAACTCAACAATTTCAGCAGGGTTTTCGTCGGGTGCAAGATATATATGAACAATGACAGTATTACGGTCTTTGTCCAGTAATTCCTGTTCTATCAAATCAACATGTGCAATCTCCTGCACTTGCTGTTCCAAATCGGCATAGTCTTCAATATAAATCCCACCACCTGAAATTCCGGTGGCAATTGCTTCAACTGTATCTGCATAAATGTGTGGAGAAGAAATCTTTAAATCTGTCCATTCCATTCTATTCAAAGCTCCGTTTCTTTTTGGCTTGGTTGGTGCCATTTTTTACATTATACAAAAAAGATTCTATTCTAGCAACGAAAATCCCCATCGCTTGTCAATTTTTTCAAAGATGTTTACAATAAAACAGAATCGAAAAAGCGAGGGGATAATTTATGATTGATTTTGAAACCATTCGTCAGCAGGCAGCACAGGCTGTCGAGGAACTGGTACAGCAGGCAAACTTGACTGCTGGTTCTATTTTTGTTGTGGGCTGTTCGTCCAGTGAAATCGTAGGCGAACAAATTGGAAAATGTTCCAGTTTGGAGGCTGCACAGGCTGTTTTTGACGGGATTTTTTCGGTATTGGAGCCAAAAGGAATTTATCTGGCTGCACAGTGCTGTGAACATTTGAACCGTGCAATCATTTTGCCTTCAGCGGCAGTCAAACCATGGCAGCAGCCTGTGAATGTGATTCCTCAGCCCAAAGCCGGGGGCAGTTTTGCCACTGTTGCATGGCAACGGCTTCCGCAGCCGACTGCATTGGAACAGGTACAGGCAGATGCCGGCATCGACATTGGCGGCACTTTGATTGGAATGCACCTGAAAGCAGTTGCAGTTCCTGTTCGGCTGGAGCTGCGGCAGATTGGGCAGGCGTTGCTTTTGGCAGCACGCACCCGCCCAAAATATATTGGTGGAAGCCGTGCAATTTATGCAGCCGAGCCAAATCAATCCATTTAGGGCGTATCTGAAAACTAAGAAATTGATAAATTTTTCGCAGGAATCAAGTAGATGCAAGGCAAAAAACACAGGAATCCTCGCTGGATTCCAAGTATTTTTAACGCAGTAGATACTGATTATAGTAGAAAAAGACGAAATTTTCGACTTTTCAGATAGCCCCTAGAAAACACCGCATACAATCTTATTATACGCCTTTTGAGAGCATTTTATCAACATCAAAAGTGCATAATTATATAACAAATCTCTATGCGTTTTGTCAATGGATTTTTGCCCCCTATGGGGCTATAATATAGACACAAGGAAGGAAACTTTCAGAAAACTTTCCCCTCGGGACAACAGCTCTCTGGGTACTTGATTATTGTTTCCTTTCGCCTGTATAGGAAGACTTAAAACGCCGACCAGACAGGTAACGAATATAGAAAGAGGTGTGACCGATGGCTATTGAAGAACCCGTTCAGTCATCGCAGGTCAACCGGTAAAAGAGAACACGCACTTGAATCAGACTGGATTTCAGTCAAAAATAAAAACCATCTTGTTTGCGAATGTTCAAACCGGTAGGCTTGCGTAATTAAGAAGCGGTATGCTCCACTCAAACAAAGCAAGCATTTCGGTTTTGAGGTTATATATTTAATATTTTCCACAAATCCGTTGTCATTCACAGCTGTTACCCACAGCTGAATTTAATAAGAAAGACGAGAAAGTGACATGACACCAATTCAGTAGGCAAACCCCTGGAGGGTAAAAGATGTCCGTTAAATTTCCGCCTGAAATGCAGGGCTATTGAAGATGGTTCTGTGAAAATGGAAGGTCAAAGGATTGTTTCGATACGACAACCCAAACAGGCGAAGAGATGTAATGTGTTGCATCTATAATTTGTGTAAACCTCGGCGATGAGGAAAACGATAAAAGTTTGGAAAGAAAAATTTGAAAGTGAGTCCAATGAAACAGTAATTTTGTCCGCTTATCGTATCATTCAATAACTTTTTCAGAAAGGTATTACGCCGATGTACTAAAAACATTTTCCCTAAAATACAACTGAATAACGGAACTCAGCCTCGGCTTAATTGTCGGGGCTGTTTTTTTACCCTTTTTAAAATTGCATCGGTATCGCTTTTGTTGATTGACTATCCCCAAAAAGCAAGCTATCATAAAAGTAATCGTTTTAGGAGGGCTGAACCATGAGCACAATGTATGAGCAGATTGAATTTTTATGTTATCAAAACGGAACCAATGTTACCAATATGTGCAAAAAGCTGAACATTTCGCGCAGTGTTCTTTCGGAACTGCGCAGCGGCAGAACAAAAGAGCTTTCGGTGCATAACCTGCGAAAAATTGCAGAATATTTTCATATTTCGGTGGATTCCCTTTCTCATTGTTCCGAATCGGAAAATTTTGAATCCTTCATCGCTGATGAATATTTTACCCAGTTGTACCAAGCTGCCAAAGAACTCAATGATGAAAACCGCAAAAGGCTGCTGGATTTGGCAAAAATATTCTGGCTGGCACAACAGGCAGAACTGTCGGAACCTGCACAATTATCCTTTCTTTAACTGTTTTTTCAGATAGTCAAAAGTGGCTTGTTCCCCTTCGTCCCGCAGCATAAGCAAAAGTTTTTCCAATAGTTTTTGTGTGTTTAGATGCAAAAGATAATGGGATTGATTTTTTTGGTAATACTCCCATGGCTCTTTGTTGGAATAATTTTCTTTTAGATAGGTTTTGCTTGCTGCCATACGGTCGCAGAGCATTTCTACCACATAACTCAGGGGGATTTCCACACCCTGCAATATTCCGCCCCGTTTGGGGTCATAATCCAGCCAGTATTCCATATGGTGTTTGTTTCTGCCTTTATGATGCAACCATGCGGCGCTGTATCCCTTTTCTTTTCGCTCCTGTTCGTTTGGGCTGCAATTTCCCTGAAAATATTTGACACCCGCCCAAAACTCTGAAAAAGAAAATTTGGAAAGATCATGCAAAATGCCTTGTTTATATAAGCCCACTTGAAAGCAATGTTTCATCACCAGCCGTTTGTGACAGATGATGGTTGACAAATGTCCCCAAAATTTCATTGAATACACCTCCAAAATGATGTGGTACTGTTTTTATTGTAACAGCTTTTGATAAAATTTGCAGGATGATTTTTTAAAACCCTTGTGCTATAATGATACTAATAATCAATAATGGGGTGAATTTTTTGACTGCATCGGATTTGGGATTTCGTTACTTTTTACAAAATGGAAAGGCGGTGATTGTGCGTTGTTACGGCAACTCTCCCTGTATCACCATTCCTGCTTTTTTGGGTGAAATTGCCGTGGCAGAGGTTGCATCCTACTGCTTTTCCGAAAAAGAACCCTCTTTATCCCAAACCGAAATTTTGCAGTTTGGCTGTGATTTTTCCTATGCTGTCTGCGGCCATTTTATGGAATCGGTTTCCCTTGCAGATGGACTGCAAAAAATTGGCTCACACGCATTTTACAACTGTCGCAATTTAAAAGAATTACATCTTCCCTCCTCCCTTCAAAGTGTAGAGGGTGACGCTTTTATGAACTGCCATGCTTTACAAACCATTTATGTTCAGAGCGATGTTTCACAGCCCTCGGCGCTACGGCAGGCTGTTGCTTTGATTCAGCATCAAGTTGAAGTGGTTTTTGCGGATAACAGCCGCTTTTTGTTCCCTGAATATTATGAGGAATTGGAGGAAAACACTCCTGCTCACATTTTCAACCATCAAATGATTGGGGTTGGGTATCGGTATCGACAGTGTTTTTCCTCCAACCGTTTGGATATTGCAGAATATGACAACACCTTTTTGTCAGCATCCGCAGAGGAATCCTCAAAAATGCTTTGCCATCTGGCACTTAATCGTTTGCTGTTTCCTATCAGCCTTTCCAGCGCTGCAAAGCAGCAGTATGAGCAATATCTTTCAAAGCATCTTTCCATTGCCTTTCTTATTTGTGTAGAACTGCAAAATATTTCTGCTTTGCAATATTTGCTGGGGCAGTTTTCCGTTGATTTTGCCTGTCGGCAGGCTGCACACCAACTGGCACAAAAAAACGGATTTGTTGCAGCAGCGGCACTTTTGGCACAAAACAATGCAAAGCCAACCGAAAAAAACTATGATTTTTGAGTTATCTGTAAGGAGTTTTCTATGATTGAATCTCAATCTCAATGGGAGCTGCGAATCTCCACCGAAATATGGACAGAAATCCGCAATCGCTTATATCTTTCTTTGCGGTATCTGGGTTCCTCTCTGTCTGCCCTCTCCTTTGCAGAACAGCCCTCCTTTTCTGCAGTAGGAACCAATGGCAGACAGCTTTTATTTAGCTGTGAACACACCATTCGGCTGTTTGAATCCAATACCCCTTTACTTGCAAGAGAATATCTGCATTTGGTGCTGCATTGTCTGTTTCGGCATTTATTTCAGACCGAACAAAAAGAACCTCGTTTATGGGGACTGTGCTGCGATATTGCAGTAGAATCCATGATTGACGGATTAAATATTCCTTTGGTTCGCCGTCCTCTCACTTGGACACGCTCCCAAACTTTCAAACATCTTTTGCAGGAATGTGGGGTACTTTCAGCAGGGGCAATTTATCGCTTTTTTATGGCACACCCTTTGCCTGAGCAGGAATTTGTGCGGTTGGAACAAGAGTTTCGCACCGATGACCACTCTCTTTGGCCTTGGAAACAGCAAAATCAGCCTGCCATAATGCAGCTTGCCGGTGAATGGAACAAACGAGCAAAATCGGTACAAACAGATTTATCCAGCTTTTCCAAAAAAGAGGCTGGGGACAGCGGTGACCTTGCTGACCAACTGGCGGAAAGTTGCCGACCACGGCGAAGTTATCGGGAGTTTTTACGCCGTTTTTGCATTTTGCGTGAGGAAGTCCACCCTGACCCTGATTCGTTCGACCTGTCCTATTATACCTTTGGATTGTCACACTATGGCAATCTACCTTTGATTGAGCCAACCGAAAGCCGTGAGGCATTTAAAGTATATGAACTTGCCATTGCAATTGATACTTCCATGTCTTGCTCCGGGGAATTGGTACGGCGATTTTTAGAGGAAACATTCTCGATTTTAAAAGAAACCGAGAGTTTTTTCCACAAAGTCCATCTTCGGATTTTGCAGGCAGACAATCAGGTACGAAAAGATGACAAAATCACCTGTGAAGAAGATTTGCAGCATTATTTGGATACCCTTTCCCTGCAAGGAGGCGGAGGAACAGACTTCCGCCCTGTGTTCAGCTATTTGGAATATCTGATTGACCATCATGAATTTCATCATCTGACAGGTTTGATTTACTTTACCGACGGAAAAGGCAGCTATCCAAAGCAAAAACCTGCATGGCAAACAGCATTTTTATTTTTAGAGAGGCAGTATGATGACAGTCAACTGCCTGCGTGGGCAATGAAACAAATATTGGAGCCGCAGCAATGGAAATCGGCACAGCCTTTGTCCCAGCATGCTCTCCAATTTACGCCCGATACGGAAAGGAACAACCTATGAATATCCAACAGGCAAAACAAGAAATTAAAAATACCCTTTGTGCCTATCTTGCCAAAGATGAGATGGGCAACTATCTGCTTTCCTCCATTCAGCAGCGTCCCTTGCTGTTGATGGGCCCTCCCGGTGTGGGCAAAACCCAAATTATGCGACAGGTAGCGCAAGAGGTTGGGGTGGGGCTTGTGTCCTACACCATTACCCACCACACACGGCAAAGTGCCGTCGGTTTGCCTATGATTTCTCAAAAAACATACGATGAAAAGCAATTTTCTGTCACGGAATATACCATGAGCGAAATTATTGCATCGGTTTATGAGACCATGCAGCAAACCGGCTTGCAAGAAGGGATTTTGTTTATTGACGAAATCAACTGTGTTTCTGAAACCCTTGCCCCCACCATGCTCCAATTTTTGCAATGCAAAACCTTTGGCAACCAAAGTGTTCCAAAAGGTTGGCTGATTGTTGCGGCAGGCAACCCACCCGAGTACAACAAATCGGTGCATGAGTTTGATGTGGTTACTCTTGACCGTTTGCGTCGGATTGATATTCAGCCTGATTTAGCTGTCTGGAAACAATATGCTCGTACCGCAAAGGTTCACCCTGCGATTTTAACCTATTTGGAGCTGCATCCCGAATATTTCTATCGCATCACACAAGATGTGGACGGAATGCAGTTTGTTACTGCCCGTGGATGGGAAGACTTATCCGCATTGTTGTTGATTTATCAGCAAATGCAGATTGAAGTTGAGGAAGGTTTGATTGCACAATATTTGCAGCATCCGGAAATTGCAGCTGACTTTGCAGCTTATCTATCACTGTACTATAAATATGGCAACGATTATGGCATTGAGGATATTTTGACCGGAAAACCAGCACCATCTTCCTATGCACAGGCACAGGCTGCTGGTTTTGACGAACGGCTGAGTTTGACTGGGCTGCTGCTGGCAGGGCTGGAAACACGGTTTTCTGCTGCAATGCAGGCAGATACTTTGGCAGATGATTGTTTTGAAATTATTAAAAGTTTTAAAGCCAGTTTAAGCGGTGAATCTACTGATTTTACCGCAAAATTTGAATTTTATTTACAGCAAAAGCAACAGGAAATGGAACAAAAGAAAACTGCGGAACTGCTCTCTGCAAAGCAGGAGCGGCAATATCTGCGTTGCCTCAAATGGCTGGAACAAGCCAGTTTAGCACTTTCGCAGAACAATCCCACCGATGAGGAATCGGCTTTGAATGTGCTGCGACAAAAATTTGCTGTTTTGAAAGAGGACAGAGCAGAAAAATTTGAAGCTGCTGCTTTTGCATTGGAATCTGCTTTTACTTTTTTAGAGAACGCATTTGATGCAGGGCAGGAACTTTTGATGTTTGTTACAGAGTTGGGAATGGGTACAGACAGTGCGGTATTTTTGGCACAAAGCCCCTGTGAGCGATACCACCACTACACCAACACCTTGCTTGTGAATGGAGCATCCGCCCGTATTTTGCAGGAAATTGCAGCCGACAAAGCACGCCGTTAAAAAATTCCCAAAAGAAATATGTATTACTATTTCGGGTACGCCCTATAAGGAAGTATTTGTACAAAGTACAGCATAGTCCTATTTCAGAACTGTGCTGTACTTTTAAATTGTTTATAGGCGCTATCTGAAAATAGGCTTTAGGAAATTGTTTCTAATAATTATACTGCTTTTTCGGTAGGAGCAAAAACAGCACACTATCAAAGATGACACAGTGGAAGAATATTGCTTTCATTTTCTGCCTATGTTACAATTGTAACCAATTAACCTATTAGAATGTTTCTGAAAAGGAAGGAAGTGTAACTATGGAGCACAAAGGCACAATTGAACTGCATTCTGAAAGGCTAATCCTCAGACGGCTTGCAATTCAAGACGCAAAGGCAATGTATAATAACTGGGCAAGTGATTCGGAAGTTACGAAATTTTTAACATGGTCTGCGCACACAGACGCTTCAGAAACGGATTGTATTTTGCACAATTGGGATGAACAGTATGGTGAGGATACCTTTTATCAGTGGGCAATTGTCCCAAAGGCTTTTGGAGAACCCATTGGAACGATTTCTGTTGTGAAATGTGATGAGAATACAGATACTATGGAAATTGGCTACTGTATCGGGAAAAAGTGGTGGCACAAAGGATATACCAGTGAAGCACTGCAAACTGTAATATCTTTCCTCTTTCATGATGTTAAAATAAATCGACTGGAAGCACGGCATGATACACACAATCCCCATTCCGGAGCTGTTATGAAGAAATGTGGAATGTGTTTTGAAGGAATCTTACGCAGTGCCGCTCGGAACAACTGTGGGATTGTAGATGTTGCGGTTTACAGTATAATTGCGGAAGAATATAGTGATGATACTGCTCACTGAATTTGAATTTACTAAATAGTGTCTACACAAGTTCAAGCCAAAAGAGCACACCAAATAGCAATGCAA
>JAHHUF010000027.1 GCA_020024115.1 Anaerofilum sp. | reverse complement strand
CCAGCTTTACAGCTGCTGCCAGCATTGCCAATGTGATGCTTCAGCTTTGCAGTGTTTTCACATTTGGCATTGCAAACGCTGCTGCGGTTTTGTGTGGAAAAGCCATTGGCAGCGGAAAAAGCAAGCAGGAAGCACAGCAAATTGCAAACAGTCTTTTGGTAGTGGGCGAAGTTCTCAGCATTTGTGCAGGGCTTCTTTTGCTCATACTGCGGATTCCGATTTTGTCATTGTATGACATTACAGTCGAAACTCAAAACACTGCCTATTCTTTGCTGACAATTCTTGCATTGATGGAGCCTATTATGGGCTTGGCCTGTGTTTGCATCGTTGGTATTTTGCGTGGCGGAGGTGATGTAAACACAAACTTTATTTTAGATTGCGGCTTTTTGTGGGGGTTGGCGGTACCTTTGGGGCTTTTGGGCGCATTTGTATTTCATTGGTCTGCCCCCGTGGTATTTTTTGCAATGCGTTCAGATAATATTGCAAAAGTTTTTATTGCTATTCCCCGCATTTTAAGCGGAAAATGGATTCGCAATGTAACACGAGATTGATTTTTCACAAAAGAGACCTCCAACCATAGAAACGATTGGAGGTCTTATTTTATGAATCTGAATTTGCAACAGATTCTACAATAGATTGTACTGTATCAGAGGTTTGATTTGGCACTTCATTCAACACCTGATTTTGTGAAGTTTCAGGGTCAACCGGTTTTTGACTTCCACTGTCAGTTGTTTGTTGTTCCAAAATTTGTTGTGGATTTTCTGTATCATTATTTGCAAAATCCTGCAATGGCTGTGGAGTTGATGCCGGTTTTTCCACTTTGGTTTCACTCTCTTGGATGGCTGCCAAATACCATTTTCCGTCTTGCTTTTTAAACAGATAATCCATATATTTCTCAGGGTCACTTACAGTTGGCAATCCAAATTCATCGGTGCTGTAATTGGAAATATATCCAACCGTTACACGCAAAATACCCTTGTGTTTTTTCAGCGTTTCCACTTTGGGATAGTACAAACCGCCTTGACTGGTTGGCGGGATTTTGTAAGCCTTGCGGACTTCATCATACAAAAATACAATGTTATCGTCCTGCAATGTTCCATGCTGAATTTTATAATCTGGGCCATACAACGATGCTGCCGCTGCATCCACATCAACTGCGGGCAGATACAAACTCATGTCATCAGGGTCACGGTCGTACAACTCCAAAGTATGGTTTTCTTGTGCAACAGAAAGACTTCCCCACAAAGCTGCTGTCTTCAGCACAATGGGGTCAGCTTGCTCCAATGTTCCAAACGGAAGCGGGTCAAGCATAACCAAGTTATTCAAACGCTTTTCAAACTCTGCTTTTTGTTTGCTGTTATCAAACAGCCCTGCAATACTTTTCACACTGCTTGTAACAACCGTAAACAATCCCACTACCATAAGCACAGTCAGCACTGCTCCCAAAACTTGCCGACGAAGTCTGCGGTTGTGACGGGCAGTTTCCTCTTTTGTGCGGAAATTGTGCGCCATAGATTTCTCTCCTTTTATATGGTTTGCGGCTTTTGCCGCTTTGTTTTATGGATAAAAAACAATACGAGGGTATTATATCACATCTTTGCATCAAAAGCAAAAATTTACTCTTAATTTATGCCTTTGTTTGTGAAAATTCCTTTTCTAATGTGTAAAACTTCAGCAATTTTTGCAAGCATAATAAAACCGCCCCAAGCAATGAAGCAAGGGGCGGCTTTTGAAAAAACAAAATTTATTTATTTTTATACATATCTTCGTAGTATTTCAGATAATCTCCGCTGGTAACATGGCTCATCCACTCTTGATTTGCCAAATACCAATCAATGGTTTTCACAATACCAACTTCAAAGGCAGTCTCAGGATACCAGCCCAGCTCATCTTTAATTTTGGTTGGGTCAATGCCATAGCGGCGGTCATGTCCCAAACGGTCAGCCACATACTCAATCAATTCTTCGCTGATGCCCTCATCTTTCAGGCGGTCATGCAGCTGTGCAATGATGGTTTTTACAATGAAAATGTTAGGACGCTCGTTGTGTCCACCAACATTATATACTTCGCCATCTCTGCCATTTTCGGCTACCATATCAATTGCCTTACAGTGGTCTTCTACATACAGCCAATCACGGACATTCATACCATCGCCATAAACAGGCAGTTTTTTGTGATTTTTGATGTTGTTAATCATCAAAGGAATCAGTTTTTCGGGGAACTGATAAGGGCCATAGTTGTTGGAGCAGCGAGTGATGTTGACAGGCATCCCGTAAGTATCATGGAATGCCATAACAAACATATCTGCACTTGCCTTACTGGAAGAATAGGGGCTGTGTGGGCACAAAGGAGTAGTTTCCATAAAGTAGCCTTCATCGCCCAAGCTGCCGTATACTTCGTCAGTGGACACCTGCACAAACTTTTTGCCCTCTGCCCAACTACCATTGTCATACCAGGCATTTTTTGCACATTGCAGCAGGTTCACAGTACCCATTACATTGGTCTGCACAAAAATTTCGGGATTAGAGATGGAGCGGTCTACATGGCTTTCTGCCGCAAAGTTGATGACATAATCAAAATCATACTCTTGGAACAGCTTGCTCACCAATTCTTTATCGCAAATATCACCCTGTACAAAAATGTGACGAGGGTCGCCCTCAACACCTTTCAAATTTTCCAGATTGCCTGCATAGGTCAATTTATCCAAGTTTACCAAACGGATTTCTTTGTACTTGTTCAGCATATAATACACAAAATTAGAGCCAATAAATCCGGCACAACCGGTAATCAAATAAGTTTTCATATTTATTTCTCCCATATTATGGTTGGTAATGTTCAAAAAATGTTTTCAATGCATCTTTCCAGTTTCGCATTTCATTGCCAACGGTGCAGCGCAACATTCTGTTTTCCAAAGCACTCCATGCAGGTCTGTTGGCTGCTGCCGGATTTTTTTGAGCATACTCTGCACTGGTGCAGGGCAAAACCTCTGCCCCTACACCAGACAGGCGGATAATTTCTGCTGCAAAGTCATACCAGCTGCAAACACCTTCTCCTGTGCAGTGATAAATGCCATATTCTTCTGTCACTGCCAATTTCAGCAAATGATGTGCCAAATCTACTGCATTGGTGGGGTTGCCAAGCTGGTCATTTACAACAGTCAGCTTGCCAAATTTTTTGCCTGCATTCACCATTGTAAAAACAAAGTTTTTGCCTGTATAGCTATACAGCCATGCAGTCCGAACAATAAAAGTTTTGCTGCAAAATTGGGCTGCATATTGTTCACCCAACAGCTTTGTTTTTCCATAAGCACTGACAGGTGCAGGCAAATTTGTTTCATCCAATGGCACTCCGCCATTTTCAACACCACTAAAAACATAGTCAGTGGAAACATGAATCAGCTTTGCGCCCACCGCTTCGGCTGCCATTGCCAGATTGCGTGGGCCCAGTGCATTGACACAAAATGCTGCATCGGTATTGGTTTCGCAGCCGTCTACATTGGTAAACGCTGCGGAACTAATGATAATGTCAGGCTGCTGTTCCTTCACAAAAGCCATCACCTGTGCTTGATTGGTAATATCCAATTCTTCCACATCGGTATAAATCACCTGTGCTTCTTTCAACTGCTGTGGAATGGTTCCAATCTCACTGCATCCACTAGAAAGCTGTTTTTTCAGTTCATTTCCCAGTTGTCCGTTTGCCCCTGTAATCAGAATCTTCATTCACACACCTCTATCAATAGCGCACTTTTCCTTCAGCAACCTGTTTCAAATGGCTGCCGTAAGGGCTTTTTCCATACCGCTCTGCACTTTCCAGCAGTTTTTCTTTGGTAATCCAACCATTTTTATACGCAATTTCTTCCGGTGCACTGATTTTGATGCCTTGTCGTTTTTCAATCATACGCACAAAATCTGCTGCATCCACCAAACTGTCCATTGTGCCGGTATCCAGCCATGCAAACCCTCTGCCCAAAAGCTGAATATTCAGGTCGCCGTTTTGCAGATACATATCGTTCAAAGTGGTGATTTCCAACTCACCACGTGGGCTTGGTTTCACCTCTTTTGCCATTTTAGCAACACGGTTATCATAAAAATACAAGCCAGTGATTGCATAGTTTGACTTTGGATTTTCCGGTTTTTCTTCCACACTGATAACCTTTCCGCTGTCATCAAACTCCACAATACCAAACCGCTCAGGGTCATTGACATAGTAACCAAAAACAGTTGCCTTACCCTTGTTTTCAGCATTGTTTACAGCGTTTTTCAAAATGCGAGAGAAGCCATTTCCGTAGAAAATATTATCCCCCAAAACCATTGCACAGCAATCATCACCAATAAATTCTTCACCCAAAATAAATGCCTGTGCCAATCCATCAGGACTTGGCTGCACCTTATAACTCAATCGTAGACCAAACTGACTGCCATCTCCCAGAAGATTCTGAAACCGAGGGGTATCTTCTGGTGTGGAAATAATCAGGATGTCCTGAATGCCTGCCAACATCAAAGTTGACATGGGGTAATAAATCATTGGTTTGTCGTACACTGGTAGAAGCTGTTTTGAAGTCACCATGGTGAGGGGGTAAAGCCTTGTTCCTGCACCACCAGCAAGGATAATTCCTTTCATTGTAGTCTCCTTTTCTGCAAAGAATCACATCTTTGCTTTGATAAAATATATTTGGCATAACACACAACGGTGCTGCCTGAAAACGGGCTAAGTACCGCCCACACCTTACAAAATTAAATAAATTTAAAGCCCCATTTGTTCCAATATTTAAACATAGAGCTAAGCTGCATCAAGAAATTTTTCAACTTTTTGTTAGCATCTCGATGCCACGCATGATAGACAGACACAGACGGCAGATAAACTGCCCGTCCATATTGCAATGCTTTTCGGGTAATATCAGCATCTTCCACATAAACAAAATATCGTGGGTCAAATCCACCCATTTTCAAATAAACATCGCTTCGCATCACAAAAAAACATCCTGAGCAAAACTGCACATCAACCGGTTTGGTCAAATCCTCGTCCAGCATCAGATAATGCTCCTCTACTTTTTTCAATGCTGACACAGGCATCTGCCGTGCAAGCAATGCCATAAAACTGGGGTATCGCTTTGCGGTCTGCTGTTCTTTTCCATCAGGAAACATCAACCGTGGTGTCACTATTGCAACATCAGGGTGATTGTCCATCCAACTGCAAATTTCAGAAATGGCATCACAATCCAATGTTATATCCGGATTGATAACCACATGATATTTGCTTTGCACATCTTTATTGAGCAGATTAAAAATCAAATTATGAGCTTTTCCAAAGCCCAGATTTTCCTTGCTGTATCTCACCTTTACATTGGAATTAAATGTTGTTTTTTCCAATTGTTTTTTTGTGTTATCGGGAGAAGCATTGTCCAACACCATCAGTTCCAGCTGCACCCCTTTTGTATGCTGTGCTACCGACTGCGCTGCTTGTGCAACTTCCCTTGCACCGCCATATGCCACAATTCCCGCCGTTACTAATGTTTGTTTTGTTTTCACTGTTTCAAACCTGCCTATTATTTTATTCAACCTTTATTCTACCATTTTTCTGATAGGTTTATCAAGTTTATTGATTATTTTGAAAATATATTTACAATTTATTCTTAGAGGTTTATCTGAAAAGTCGAATTTTTCATCTTTTTCTACAATAAGCACTATCTGCTGCATTAAAAACACTCGAAACCCAGCAAGGATTTCTATTTTTGGGGATTGTATCTACTGATTTCCTGCAAAAAATCCCTCAATTTCTTGATTTTTCAGATATGCTCTGGTTTTTCTAGTTGTTACTTTTTTGTATTATATCGCAAAAAAGTGGTGGTTTTAAGAAAATTCCTAAAACCACCACTTTTAAATTTATCAATTAAACAGTTTCATTCTGCTTTTGCTTTGCAGCCAAATCTGCCAACGCATCTTTACGAGAAAGATTGATTCTGCCCTGCTGGTCAATTTCGGTCACTTTTACCAACAGCTCATCGCCCACAGCAACAACATCTTCTACACGCTCAACACGCTTGTTGTCCAGCTTGGAAATATGAACCAAACCCTCTTTACCCGGAGCAATCTCAACAAATGCACCAAAGTTCATCAAACGAGTCACACGACCTTTGTAGATTGCACCCACCTCTGGGTCTTCTACAATGGTTTTGATGGTGTGAATTGCACGGCGTGCATCTTCAATATCAATTGCAGAAATAAAGACACGACCATCTTCTTCCACATCAATTTTACAATTGCAGTTTGCGCAAATTTCCTGAATTACTTTTCCGCCCTTACCGATAACATCTTTAATCTTGTCAACGCTAATGGTCATGCTCAGCATTTTGGGAGCATATTTGCTCAGCTCCTCACGGGGTTTGCTGATAACAGGCAGCATAATTTCATCCAGAATATACAGTCTGCCCAGACGGCATTTTTCAAAGGCATCTTCGATGATTTCATAGGTCAAACCATCTACCTTAATATCCATCTGGATTGCAGTGATACCCTTATGAGTACCGCCAACCTTAAAGTCCATATCACCGTGGAAATCTTCAACGCCCTGAATGTCCAGCATGGTCATCCAGCGGTCGCCTTCGGTAATCAAACCACAGGAAATGCCTGCAACCGGCGCACTGATAGGAACACCTGCATCCATCAATGCCAAGGTGCTGCCGCAGATAGACGCCTGACTGGTAGAACCGTTGGAGGACAACACTTCACTTACCAAACGCATTGTGTAAGGAAATTCCTCTACACTGGGCAGAACAGGCAGCAAAGCACGCTCTGCCAAAGCACCATGACCAATCTCACGACGACCGGGGCTGCGGGGTGCACGAGCTTCGCCAACAGAATATGGAGGGAAGTTGTAATGGTGCATATAACGCTTGCTGTCCTCGGTGCTCAAATCATCCAAAATCTGTGCATCACGGGTGGAAGCCAAAGTTGCAATGGTCAAAACCTGAGTTTGTCCACGGGTGAACATACCGGAACCATGTGTACGGGGCAGCAAATCTACCTCTGCATTCAAAGGACGAATTTCGTTGATGCCACGACCATCTACACGCTTGCCATCATCTAGCAGCCAACGACGCACAACATACTTTTGCATTTTGTACATCAATTCTTCAACAATACCCTCACCATGCTCCTCTGCATACTGTGCAGTCAACTGCTCACGAATGGGCATCAAGCGAGCATCACGAACATTTTTATCATCAGTGTCCATTGCTTGTTTGAACGCATCCAGATATTCTGCTTTGACAGCATCAAACAAATCGTGGTCAAGCTCCATAGAGGGGAATTCCCGTTTGGGTTTGCCGATTTCAGCCACAATGCCGTTGATGAATCCAATCATCTTTTTGATTTCGGTGTGTGCGGTCTTGATTGCGTCCAGCATCGTGGTTTCGTCAACCTCATTTGCACCTGCCTCAATCATAACGATTTTTTCTTGGCTTGCTGCAACGGTCAGCTGCAAATCACTGACAGCACGGTCTGCTTCCCCGGGGTTCACAACCAATTTGCCATCGACCAGACCCATATAAACACCAGCAATGGGGCCGTTCCATGGAATGTCGGAAATAGACAATGCAATGGAAGTACCAATCATGCCAGCAATTTCGGAGCTGCAATCCTGCTCAACGCTCATAACAGTCATAACAACTGCAACATCGTTGCGCATATCTTTGGGGAACAAAGGACGAATGGGGCGGTCAATCACACGGCTTGTCAGAACAGCCTTTTCACCAGGGCGACCTTCACGGCGCATAAAGCTACCAGGAATGCGTCCCACTGCATACAGCTTTTCTTCAAAATCAACGCTCAGAGGGAAAAAGTCAATGCCTTCACGAGGTTTTTCGCTCATGGTTACATTACACAAAACAACTGTTTCACCATAGCGAACCAAGCAGCTTCCATTGGATAAACCACACATTTTGCCGGTTTCTACCACAAAGGGTCTGCCTGCCAATTCGGTTTCAAAAGTTTTAAAATTTTCAAAAGTTTCTTTACGGGAAGAAAATTCCAGTGCCATTGTTTGCCTCCTTTTGTGGGGCTGCGGCCTTAGCAATCATTTTGAAAGACTTTTTCAAAAATCTGTCAAAATCATTGCTAATCACCGCATACACCCGTGCTATCATTCTCAGGTTGGGGCAGCCGCCCCGCTTTTTATCATTATGGAAAAGCAGACGGTGCCGTCTGGCAGCACCGTCTGCTTCCAAATGTCTTATTTACGCAGACCCAATTTTGCAATCAGAGCACGGTAACGCTCGATGTCCTTCTTCTGCAAGTAAGCCAGCAGATTACGACGACGGCCAACCATCTTCAGCAAGCCACGGCGGCTGTGATGGTCGTTCTTGTGCTCTTTCAGATGCTCGGTCAAGTGGTTGATGCGTGCAGTCAGCAAAGCAACCTGTACTTCAGGAGAACCAGTGTCGGTCTCGTGTACGCGAGCGGATTCGATTACATTGATTTTGTTTTCCATGGTTAAAAACTCCTCTTAACATAAAATATTTGCCCGAAACACCGTGCCGGTACATATCAGAGGATTTGCCTGACACCGAGTTTGGGTAGTGCTGCAAGTAGCTTATTTAGTATAACACATTCAATCAAAAAAAATCAAGCTATTGTTTTTGAAAGCATTTGCAGTCTTGAAACTTTGGCTATGTATATTGACAAACCCTTTGTCAAGGGATAAACTTAAATTTAACACTATATTTACTGTATGTAATTGCATAATTTATCATAATTTATCATAATAAACTAAGGAGATTATAAATGGATATTAAAGGCACTCAAACAGAACAAAATTTGCTTTCAGCGTTTGCCGGAGAGTCAATAGCACGCAACAACTATCTTTTCTATGCAGAACAGGCAGACAAAGAAGGGCATACCCATGTTGCAAAGCTGTTCCGCAAAATGGCACAAAACGAAGGCATCCATGGCAAACTGCTACTGCAAAAGCTGCATGGCATCAACGACACTTCCACCAACCTGCAAAATGCAATGAAAGGTGAATATTCTGAATGGAGCCATATGTATCCCAGCTTTGCAGAAACAGCCCGTAAAGAAGGCTTGGATGAAATTGCTGATTTGTTTGAAAACATTGGAAAAATCGAACAAAACCATGAATTTGAATTTATGCAGGCAATGGTTGAGGTTACAAAAGCAAACCAAGCTGCTGCAAAAAATGCAAAACAGGCTGAACAGCCTCAAATGCCAAAAACACCCGAACATATCCCGCAGACTGTTACAGTAGACGGCTATCGCTGCATTTTCTGTGGTGCTACCTTTGAGCATCCCGAAGATGTCTGCTCTGTTTGTCAGGCAATTGGTTCATTTGAGCCTGTAAAATATCAAAAAACAATCTAAATTTCTTCCCTTTTCATTTTGACTCTTTGTTGAAACAAAATGAAAGGGACTTTTTGTTTTATTGCGACATTGTTCTGATTTTTATATTTTTTATAGCTTTTCCGTGTTATTTGTCGAAACCGCAGAAAAGCACTGGACAATCCCTGCATAACGCTGTAAAATAAACAAGTCTTGCTTTATCACAACCGAAAGGACTTTAAGACTTATGAATTTATTTGCAAACTTGTTCGCCAATCCTATCATGGGCGTTGGTGGTGTTCTGTTCTGCTTTGTTGTAGGAAATCTTTCTTTGAGTCTGTTTAAAGATAAGCTGCCACGGGACGGCGGCAGAAATTTTGCCTTTAACGGAAAACTAACTGCCGGAAGACCTCGTGGTGCTGGTATTATTTTAATTTTGGTATTCTTGCTGGGGTGCCTGTTATTTATTCCCTACCGACTGGAAAATCTTTTGTATTACATAATGGTATTGTGTGGAATGCTTTCAGGCTATCTGGACGATTGTAGCACTGTCCCTTGGAATGAATACAAAAAAGGTGCCATTGACCTTGCAATCTGCCTTGCCACAGCAGGAACTTTTGTCAACTTTAATCCACAGCTCACCTCTCTTTCCTTGTTTGGCTATTCCATCCAGCTTCATCCCATTGTGTTTATTTTGTTTGCCACTGCAGGATTGTGGGTTTCCATCAATGCTACCAACTGTTCTGATGGTGTGGATGGTTTGTGTGGCACACTCACCTGTGTTACCCTCACATTTATTGGTATTTGGGGCGTCGCAAACGGAATGGACAGCAATATTCTTGCAATGACCTTGCTGATGATTGTATCCATCTTCCCCTATTTGTGGCGAAATGCAGAACCCTGCCAAATGATGATGGGCGATGCTGGAAGCCGTGCATTTGGGCTGTTTATTGGCATTACCATTTTGAAAACCGGAAATGTACTGCTTTATTTCCCGCTTTGCATTGTTCTGTTTTTGGATGGCTTTTTGGGAATCATCAAAGTTTCCCTTGCACGCTTTTTAAAAATCCGCATTATGAAAAATATCCGCACCCCTTTACATGACCACTTCCGCAAAAACAAAGGCTGGTCAAACGGACAAACTGTGATGCGTTTTGCTATTATGCAAACTGTTGTTTCTTTGCTGGTACTGCTGGCACAATAACCAAAACAAAAATCCCGTTGATGCTGTATCAACGGGATTTTTTATTTTATCTTACTGTCCGCAAGCGTTCTTAAACTCAGTCCATGCCTTCACATGTGCTTCTTCAATCTCTGCGCTCACAGGAGCAATCATTTCAACCTTATCTGCACTGAAATCAGAAGGCAGAGTCAAAAACTCTTTGTATTCTTCTGAAATCAATTCATCTGCTTTTGTGTTGGTGGAATAGTATCCCACATGCTCAAAGTACTGCTTTGCAACTTCAGGCTTCAAAATATAATTGATAAATTGATGTGCTGCATCTGCATTTGGAGCTTTGCTGGGGATAAACTGCGCCATAATGCCCAAGCCAATTCCCTCTTTTGGGAAAACAACTTTCAAATCAGGGTTTGCCAGTTTTGCCAATGTCACCTGACTGGTGTACATCACAGCTGCCCCAACTTCACCGGAAATCAAATCATCTTGTGTGTTTTCATCTTTAATTAAACGGATATTCGGTGCAAGTTCCAGCAGCTTTTTGCCGGCTTGCTCAACAGTTGCAGTATTCTCGGTGTTATAACTTTCGCCCATTATTTTCAGAGCCATACCATTGATAACACGATAGTTTCCGATAATTGCCAAATTATCTTTCAATGCAGGATTCCACAAATCTTCATATCCTGTAATCTCAAAATCAATGGTTTCAGGGTTATATACAATAGTCTGCACCCCTGCACCAAAAGGCACAGTATAAACATTTTCGGGGTCATAGAACTGGCTTTGGAAAATAGGATTTACATTTTCGAGATTGCTCAGCTTTGTTTTGTCTAATTCAGCGACCAATCCTTGCTCAATGGCAGTTTGAATAATGTAATCATCTGCAATAATCAGGTCATACTCACCGCCCTTTGCTTGGGACAGCTTTTGCAGCATAGTTTCATCGGTATCAAAGCTGGAATAGTTCACTTTAATTCCTGTTTCTTTTTCAAAGCCTTGAATTACTTCATCGGGGAACATTCCCATCCATGTAAACAGGTTCATTTCTTGTTTTGTTTCATTTTTTGGTGTTGCACCGCAACCTGCCAAAGCACCGGCAGTCAATGCTGCTGCGACGCCCATCGAAATCCATTTTTTCATATTCAAACATTCTCCTTTTGTTGTTCATTGATATTCGGTTTTTTTCTGCCAATTACTGCTGAAACAGCAACCAAAACAAGGGTGGCTGCAAGCATCAGGGTACAAAGGGCATTGATTTCAGGGGTAACACCTGTTTTGATTTGGGTATAGACCCGAATTGGCAGTGTGTTCACATTCACCCCTGTGACAAACAAGCTGATGATTACATCATCAAAACTCATTGCAAAACTCAGCACCATTCCGGATGCAATGGCAGGAGCAACCAACGGCAAGGTAATATCCCGAAAAACCTGTATTTCAGTTGCACCCAAATCTCTGGCAGCCTCAGCCAAAGAGGAATCCATACCCACTAAGCTGGCTTTCACCAGCATAAAAACATAGGGCACACAAAATGCAGTATGTCCCAAAACCAAAGTTGTCATGCCAAACGGCAGACCCAGCAGTGAAAAAAATGCCAGAAATACCATTGCTAAAATAATTTCCGGAGTCATAATGGGCAAGGTCACCAGATATTCCATCACATGATTGCTGCGGCATTTAATTTTGGTCATACCAAAGGCACCCAGTGTTCCCAAAATTGCAGCAGATACACTGCTCAATACACCCAAAATGATGCTATTCCAGAGCGCCTCAAACATTTGTTTATCCCGAAAAAGCTGCTGATACCATTTGAAAGAAAACCCACCCCACACAGAACTGATTTTGCTTTCGTTGAAAGAGTAAACCACCAACAGGACAATGGGTAGATACATAACCGCCAGCACAATTCCCAGAAACAGATGAGAAAAACGGAAGGTTTTTTGTTTCATATCAAGCCCTCCAATTCTTTTCCCCCTGCAATTTTTTTGTAGAGTGCAATCATTAAAGTGGTCATAAGCATCAAAACCACAGACAACGCTGCCGCAAATGGGGTGTTGTGTGCTTTGACAAGCTGGTCTTGAATCAAACTACCCACCAACACAACCTTATTTCCTCCCAAAATGTCCGCAATAAAAAACAAACCCATTGAAGGAATAAAGGTGAGAATCACGCCCGACAAAAGCCCCGGCAAAGTCAATTTGAGTGTGACAGTCAAAAATGCTTTCAAGGGCGAAGCGCCTAAATCCCGTGCTGCCTCCACCAATTTCCAATCCATTTTTTCGGCACTGGAATAAACCGAAAAAATCATAAATTGCAGCAAAGCATATACCATCCCCACCACCACAGCAGGATATGTATACAGCAATTTCAGCGGACTTTGTGTGATGTTTAGCCCCATCAAAATTTGGTCCAGTGTTCCGTTTGCCCGAAAAATGATAATCCATCCATACAGTCGTATCAGCGAATTTGTCCAAAAGGGCACCATCAAAGCCAACATCATCCACTTTTTGCCTTTTGGGGATAGCTTTGCCATGAAATATCCAAAAGGATACCCAATCAGTGCAATAATTCCTGTGGACAAAAACGCCAGTTTCAAGGAATCTGCAAATGTTTTCAGATAAACCGGCTGAAAAATCTGGGCATAGTTGCGAAAGGTAAACTGCCCAGTGATTCCCCATGTTTCGGCACGCTGCAAAAAGCTAAGCACAAGCATATACAGCAGTGGAGCACCCACAAAAATAATTGTAAACAGATACAGTGGCAGCAATGTCAACCAATATCCTCTGTTTTTTGCTTTTTGAGGATGTTTGTTCATAGCTTGCCCTCCTCCACATCTTCCACAACAATTGCTTGTTCTGCGTTCCAAAAGACAGTCATCTCGTCCCCTACCTGTGCTGGTAGGTCGATTCCATGACGACTTGCAATCAAGGTTTGCCCATCTTTCAGTTCCAGCACAATTCGCAACATTCCGCCTGCAAAGTTTTTTTCACGAATCACCGCCGCAAGCCCTTGAGCATCTGGCTGATAGGGTGCAAAGGATACATTTTCGCTGCGTACCGCAATACTCACAGATTTCCCCTCTGCCGCACCACACCGTTTGCAGATTGCCAAAGCTGTTCCTGCCGCTGTTTCAACACAAACAACCTTTCCGCTTTGGGTCACTTTACCTTTCAAAATATTTGCTTCTCCCACAAACTTTGCAACATAGGCAGTTTTGGGGGAATCGTATATTTCATTCGGGGTTCCAATCTGTTCAAAGCGACCCTGCCGCATCACAGCAATACGGTCGGACATATTCAATGCTTCTTCTTGGTCATGGGTGATATAAAGGAAGGTAATGCCCAATTGTTTTTGCAAGCGTTTCAATTCAAACTGCATTTGTCTGCGCAGTTGCAAATCCAATGCACCCAAAGGTTCATCCAGCAGCAGAATTTGTGGCTGAACCGCCAATGCACGAGCAATAGCTACACGCTGCCGCTGCCCACCCGACAGTTCGGCTGGCATTCGGCTGCCATATTCGCTCAGCTGCACCAGTTCCAGCATTTCTTTTACTTTTGCCTGAATTTCACTTTTGGAAACTTTTTTAAGTTTCAGCCCATATCCGATATTGTCTGCAACGCTCATATGGGGAAACAAGGCATAGTTTTGAAAAACGGTATTCACATTGCGTTTTTCGGGTGGAACTGCAGTGACATCCACCCCATCCAACAGCACACTTCCGCTGTCCGGTGTCTCCAGCCCGGCAATAATCCGCAAGGTGGTTGTTTTTCCACAGCCAGACGCTCCAAGCAATGTAATAAACTCGCCACGGTGCAGCTGCAAATCAATTCCATCCAGCACCTTTGTATTGCCAAAACTTTTTTCAATTTGCTTCAGTTGTAAAATTTGGTCACTCATGCCCACTCCTCCTACAAAACGCTCACCGATACTGCTTTTGTAAAACACTTTGTTTTCTGTCCGTCTTAAATTATATCAAATTCGTATGGTTTGAAAAAGAGTTTTTTGAAAAAAAGTCCTATTTAGCAATCAAAACTTTGTTCAATTTCTCTTAATTTTTTCGTTTAAAATTCCAAAAAAGTCAATTTTTGAATGATTTTATGTAGCATTTACCACTTTCTATTATATATCATTTGTCAAACAGAAATGCCGACAATGCAATTTACACTGTCGGCAAATAGGATTATTTTGCTGCAAATTTATCAATATAGCCCATAACAAAAATCACAACAATAATTACAGGCAAAATCCAAGTCAGATAAAAGCGAAGTTTTTTGGGGAATTCAATTCCTTTTCCAGAGTCAACCTCTTGAATAAAATTATCCCAGCCCCAGCCATAGCGTGTTATACAGAACAGCACATATACCAAACTACCTAGGGGCAAAAGGTTACTGGACACAATGAAGTCTTCCAAATCCTGAATGGTGCTGCCTGGTCCAAAGGGGGTGATGTTGCTCAGCACATTAAAGCCCAATACACAAGGAATACTCAATACAGCAATCAAAATGCCGTTAACCAAAACTGTTTTTTTACGGCTCCAGCCCCACAAATCCATTCCAAAACTGATGATATTTTCAAACACTGCAATGACTGTGGAAAGTGCTGCAAAGCTCATAAATACAAAGAACAAAGAGCCCCATACTTGTCCAGCCGGCATCTGGTTGAACACATTGGGCAGTGTCACAAATACCAGACCGGGGCCTTCTCCTGTGCTGACACCAAAGGCACTGCATGCAGGGAAAATAACCAAACCTGCCATCAATGCAACAACTGTATCCAGCAATGCAATATTGATTGCCTCACCTGTCAAACGGTGAGATTTTCCAATATAACTGCCAAAAATAGCCAATGAGCCAATACCAATGCTCAAAGTGAAGAACGCTTGTCCCATGGCTGCAAAAACGGTATTGCCAATGCCCTGCTCCAGCATTTTGCCAAAGTCAGGAAGCAGATAAAATTTCAAGCCCTCTGCTGCACCGGGCAAAGTGATACTGCGAACACACAGCACAATCATAATGATAAACAAGCAGGACATCATCGCTTTTGTAATGCGTTCCACGCCCTTCTGCAAGCCCATACTGCAAACGCCAAAACCAACCAAAACACTGACAAACATCCAAAACATCATATAAAGCGGCTGTTCCAGCATATTATTAAACACGCTGCCAACCTGTGCCGGCTGCATACCCACAAACTCGCCTGAAAGCATTTTGAAAAAATATGCAATCATCCAGCCGCAAACGGTGGTGTAAAACATCATCAGCAGATAGTTGCCCACCATCGCAGTGTAGGCATGGAGATGCCACTTGCTGCCCTTTGGCTCCAAAACATGAAAGCTCTTTGCAACAGATTTCTGGCTGGCTCTGCCCACAGCAAACTCCATCACCATAATTGGCAGACCAAAAATCAGCAAAAACAGCAAATACATCAATACAAATGCTGCACCGCCATATTTTCCGGTAATATATGGAAATCGCCATACATTTCCTAACCCAATTGCACAGCCGGCAGAAATCAGAATAAATCCCAGCCGTGAACCAAATTTCTCTCGTTCTTTCAAAACCATATCCTCCTTTTTGTCGCTTATTTTTCTTTTTGCGACAATATACTACAAAAAGTACACTTGATAAGGATAACTGATTTTTTATGTATCTGTCAACGAATTTTTACACTTTCTTTCTTTAGTATATTAAATTCATTAAATATGACGGAATCCCTTTCCGATTGTTTCAGAAGAATTGACAATACTGATAAAAGCTGTGGGGTCTGTTTTGCGAATAAAATTACGCAGCTCCATCGCCTGTCTGCGTCCCAAAATGGTTGTGATAACCTTTACCTCTTTATGTGTATATGCGCCCTCTGCATTGTAGACAGTTGCACTTCGATGCAGATTTTTCATGATAAAATCCAAAATTTGGTCAGGATAAGCCGAAACAATGCTTACCTTTTTGCGGACATTGATGCTTTCAATCACACCATCGACCAAAAAGGCTTTCATCAAAAGTCCCAGCAAGCAATACAAACCTGTGCGTACATTATAGATAAACAAGGTTGCTGCTGCGATAAAGAAATCGCTGACAAGCAATGCTTTGCCAATTTCAAGACTGGTATATTTTGACAAAATCATTGCAATAATGTCGGTTCCTCCTGTGGATGCACCAATATTAAATACAATTGCACTGCCTGCCGCAGGCAAAATCACTGCATACAACAACTCCAGCATTGTATCATTGGAAAAAGGGGCTGTTATTGGATATATTTTTTCAAATCCAACCACAAAAAACGAAAGTGCAACAGAAGAATAAATTGTCACTCCCATTGATTTATATCCCAAAAATACAACACCCAGCACAATCAATACCCCATTGACCACAAACATAAAATCGCCTACATTCATTTGCGGAAACAGTGTGGCACCAATAATTGAAATGCCTGATGTGCCGCCCATTGCAAAATGGTTTGGTGTTTTGAACAGATGAATCCCTGCTGCTGTGATGAATAACCCCAAATTCAACAACAAAAAGTATTGCAGATTTTCCTTTGTGATAACCGACTTTAACTTCTCTTTCATGAAGTTTTCTCCTCTTTTTTGCCTTGTTCAAGAAAAACATCATTTTTCATTTTTATCCGTTTTTCCTATCGCTTGTTGGCATATTTTATGGTATACTGATATCCGTGTCGTATTTGTGGACAAATTTCCACAAAAGGAAACATTGCCATATTGCTTGGTGTGGGGTTGTATGTAAAAAATAATATCAAACAAATGCACCATCAATTCTGCAACATTGCCTTATTTTGCGACATATTTAATATTATCACATAGGCATTTCCCACACAAGACAGGAAATGCAATTTTGCTCACAGATTGGATGTTTTTATGAATTTTTCTCAACTAGGGCTAATGCCTGCACTGCTGCGTGCAATTTCAGAGTGTGGCTACACCACACCTTCCCCCATACAGTGCAAAGCAATCCCTCCTGTTCTTGCAGGCAAGGATTTGCTGGGATGCGCCCAAACTGGCACAGGCAAAACTGCTGCCTTTTCGCTGCCTTTGCTGCATCATCTGGCAAACGGCAAAAAAAGACCCTTTCGGGTGCTGGTGCTAACCCCTACCCGAGAACTGGCAATTCAAATTGGTGAAAGCATTTCGGCATACGCAAAACACCTGCCTCTTTCTTGCTGTGTTATTTTTGGCGGTGTGGCACAAAACAGCCAAATTGCCCAACTGAAACAACAGCCTGATATTTTGGTTGCAACTCCCGGCAGATTAAATGACTTGATTCGCCAAAAGCTGCTCAACCTGAGCAATGTAGAAGCCTTTGTTTTGGACGAAGCTGACCGTATGCTGGATATGGGTTTTTTGCCTGATGTAAAGAAAGTGCTGAAAATTCTGCCCTCAAAAAGGCAAACATTACTATTTAGTGCAACCATGCCAAAAGCCATCAAAGAATTGGCAACGGGAATGTTGACAGAGCCAACCTTTGTTGAGGTTGCGCCACCATCCACCACTGCACAAACCGTGGAACAGCACATATTTTTCACTGAAAAAGCAAACAAACGTAATCTGCTTGCATGGGTTTTGCAGCAAACACAGCCTTTCAGCACTTTAGTTTTCACTCGCACCAAACATGGTGCTGACCGTGTGGTACGCAACTTACAAAAAGATGGGTTTTCCTCTGCTGCCATTCATGGAGACAAAAGCCAAAATGCTCGTCAGCGTGCTTTAACCAATTTTAAATCAGGAAAAACAGCCGTTTTAGTGGCAACCGACATTGCTGCACGGGGCATTGACATCAACGAACTTTCTTTGGTTATCAATTTTGATTTGCCCAACGAGCCTGAAACCTATGTCCACCGCATCGGCAGAACCGGGCGGGCAGGGCAATCAGGCAAAGCAATCAGCTTTTGCAGCAGCGACGAGCTTTCTTATTTGAAAGAAATTGAAAAACAAATTCAAAAAACAATCCCTGTATGCACAACACATCCCTATCCTATGGGGCAAAACACCGCAAAATCGGATGTTTTGCTGAATCAACGAAATGAGGAGCCATTTATGGAAGAACATCAAACCAACAGCGCAATGCAAAAACGCCGTAGAAGAAGAAGCAAAAAACCAACTGCACAGCCTGCTGCACAACAAACTGCACGCCCTCGCAGCCAAAAACCAGACCGCAAACAAACCTCTGCCC
>JAHHUF010000026.1 GCA_020024115.1 Anaerofilum sp. | reverse complement strand
AAAAGTGCAAAAACAACTGGATAAAATTGCCCTTCTTTTGCGGGAAAATTTGTCGGGTGTGCGTGTCATTCGTGCATTTTCCCGCCAAAAACAGGAAGTTGAGCAGTTTGCAATTTCCAGCAATCAACTCTGCAACACTCAGCTTCATGCAGGAACATTTTCTGCACTGCTCAATCCACTCACCTATGTTTTGGTAAATCTGGGCATTTTGGCTTTGCTGCATCAGGGAGCATTTGCGGTGGACAGCGGAAGAATCAGTCAGGGCAATCTTGTGGCTTTTATCAACTATATGAGCCAAATTCTGCTAGCTTTGATTGCACTGTCCAATTTAATTGTAAGCATCACAAAATCCTTTGCCAGTGCAAACCGCATCAACGAAATTTTAGATATTTCCCCTTCCTTCGAGTCCCCAAAAACAACCCCACCTTTGGACAAAACAAAGCCTTGTGTTGAGTTTTGTTCGGTGTGCTTTGGCTATGGCGGCACTCCTGCATTGCAAAACATCAGTTTTTCGGCATTTTCCGGGCAAACCATTGGTATTATTGGAGGAACAGGCTGCGGAAAATCCACACTTGTGAATCTAATTCCTCGATTTTATACACAGAACAGTGGTGAAATTTTGATACATGGTGTTCCGTTGGAGCAATGGAATTTGACAGACCTTCGTCGGCAAATTGGAATAGCCGCTCAAAAAAACGCTCTTTTTTCCAGCACCATCCGCTCAAATCTTTGCTTAAAAAATCCAAACGCAACGGATGCTCAGCTTTGGCAGGCTTTGGAAATTGCACAGGCATCTGAATTTGTTTCAAAGCTGGAACAAACTTTGGACTCCCCTGTTCTTCAAGGTGGCACTAATTTTTCTGGTGGTCAGCGGCAGCGGCTTGCCATTGCACGGGCATTGGTTGGAAATCCCTCCATTTTAATTTTGGATGACAGCACCTCTGCATTGGACTATGCCACCGATGCAAAACTGCGAAAGGCATTGGCAGAACAGACTCAAAACGGAAAGACCATCTTTTTGGTATCACAGCGGATTGCATCAGTGAAAAATGCAGATTTGATTTTGGTTTTGGAGAACGGAACCCTTGCAGGCTGTGGCACCCACGAAGAACTGTCCAAAGATTGCTCGGTTTATCAAGAAATCTGCCTTTCACAACTCAAGCAAAAGGAGGATACTTTTCAATGACACGCAAACAGACCTTATTTCGGCTTTTGGCGTTGCTTCGACCCTCTTGGGGAATTGTTGTGTTATCTTTATTTTTTGCTGCTTTCAGTGTGGGGCTTACTCTATATGCCCCCATTTTGGTGGGGCAGGCAGTGGATTTGATTGCTGCACCACAGCAAGTGTTTTATTCTGCATTGTTTCCTCTGTTGATGCGATTTGTGGTTGTGATTGCCGCAACTGCTCTGGCACAATGGCTTATGACATTGTGCAACAACCATCTTATCTGCAAAATTTCTACCACGCTGCGTCAACAGGAATTTTCTCGTTTGCAGCAGGCGGCAATCAGAACCATTGACCAAACTTCAAAGGGGGATACCATCAGTCGAATCACCTCAGACATTGACCAAATTTCGGATGGACTTTTGCTGGGTTTCTCTCAGCTTTTTACAGGGGTTGCAACCATCGTTGGAACATTGGGCTTTATGCTTTCTCTCCATATGGGGATTGCTCTTGTGGTGGTGGTTTTGACTCCGCTTTCCTTTTTTGTTGCAAGTGTTATCGCAAAGTATACATTCCGTTATTTTCAGCAACAGGCAAAAGTGCGGGGAGAAATGACCGCTTTGGCAGAAGAAATGCTTGGCAAGCAAAAAACAGTGCAAGCATTTTGCTATGAAGACAGCGCAAAAGAGTCCTTTGAACTGCTCAACCAAAAAATGCAGGATTGCGGACAAAAAGCAGTGTTTTTTTCCTCTTTGACCAATCCTTGCACACGCTTTGTCAATGGTCTTGTATATGCAGGGGTTGGGATTACAGGTGCATTTGCGGCTCTTTCCGGCAATATCAGTGTGGGTGGATTGTCCTGCTTTTTGTCTTATGCAAATCAATACACCAAACCATTTAATGAAATTTCGGGGATAGTGACCGAACTTCAAAATGCTATTGCCAGTGCTGCACGGGTATTTGAACTGATTGACACTCCTATCGAAACACCTGACCCCCCACAAGCACAAACATTGCAGCATATTTCAGGCGAACTCAGCTTGAAGGAACTTTCTTTTTCCTACACTCCTGAGCATCCATTGCTGCAAAACCTCAACCTTTTAGTACAACCTGGGCAGCATATTGCTATTGTTGGGCCAACCGGATGTGGAAAAACGACACTCATCAACCTGTTAATGCGTTTCTATGAGCCATGTCAGGGTGGTATTTTTCTTGATGGAACTGACATTCGCCAATTTACAAAAAGCAGTTTGCGTTCTGTCTGGGGAATGGTTCTGCAAGACACATGGCTGAGCAACGGAACTATCCGTGAGAATATTGCCTATGCAAACCCAACTGCAACAGATTCCGAGATTATTGCTGCTGCAAAGGCAGCCTTTGCAGATGGTTTTATTATGCGATTGCCCAAAGGATATGATACTTTGATTGGAGAAACAGGCACCGAGCTTTCTGTGGGGGAAAAACAGTTACTTTGTATTGCACGGGTCATGCTTCAGAGACCTTCCATGCTGATTCTGGATGAAGCAACCTCAAATATTGACACACGAACAGAATGGAAAGTGCAGCAGGCATTTGATGCCTTGATGAAAGGTCGAACCACTTTTGTTGTGGCACATCGGCTGTCCACCATTCAAAATGCAGACTTAATTTTGGTGATGAACAATGGACAAATCATTGAGCAAGGCACTCACAATGCACTTTTGCAGCAAGGTGGATTCTATTCCCAACTGTACCAAAGCCAATTTTCAGAAATATAATTCAACAAAGTTTTCAACTTTTCCTTAACAGATTGTTGAAAACTTTGTTATTTTTCTTTTGGCAAAAGACGCTGATAACAATCTGCACAAATTTATCTTTGATTTTTATAATTTTAGGTGTAAATTGAGTGTAAATTTTATTACATTTTCAGTATTATATGGTACTTTCCTTTTATTTAGTGTATAATGATACAGATACTCGCGGCAATGATTGCCGATGAATGGAGGATAACAATTTTGAAAAAGCCTTTTGTAAAACTACTGAGCTTGGCAGCTTGCGCTGGTATGGCTGTTTCTTTGGCTGCTTGTGGTGCCAGCAATTCTGCTGACGCTGGAAAAAAAGATGGCGACTATCTCACAATTGGAAACACACCTCTTTCCTATGATGAATTTCGCTACTATTTTCTTAACACAAAAACATCGTTGCAAAGAGAAAATCCTGATGTAGACCGTTCTGCTTTGCTGACTGCAGTAGAGGAAAACCTGAAAAAAGACTACGGTCTGCGTGCATGGTCTGAAACACAGAATGTTGTTTTGAGTGACGAGGAGAAACAATCCGTTGAAGAACAAAACAAAATGATGATTGCTATGGTTGGCGGTGAAGAAGGATTTCAACAAGCACTAGACAGCATTTTCTGCACCAAGGATTTATATTTTTCCTTGAGCGAAATGCAGGCAATTCAATCCAAAGCTCTGGGAGAATGGTTTAACAAAAACTATGCTGACAAAGTTGTTGATTTCTTCAGCAATACAACCGATTATGTTCATGTGCAACACATTTTGATTCCTTTTACCGACCTTGCCGAAGATGCAGACCACTCTGCTGACCAACAACTGGCACAGGAAGTATATGAAAAGGCAAAAAATGGTGATAATTTTGAAGACTTGATTAAGGAGTATAACAAAGACCCCGGTCAAGCTGCTGATATGAATGGCTATACATTTACCAAAGGACAAATGGTAAAAGAGTTTGAGGATGCTTCCTTTGCTTTGGAGGAAAATGCTATCAGCGAACCTGTGCAAACTAACTACGGCTATCACATTATCAAGCGTTTGCCCATTGATATGGACTATATCCGTGAAAACGCTTCTACCCTTGCACCTGCTGAACTGATGGAAACAGCAAACACTGCTTTGGATGCTGAAATTCAAAGTTTTGTGGACAAGGTTGAAGTGAAAAAAGGGCCTTTGTATGACAAGCTGACTGTTGATTCTTTTGCTGATACCATCCCCACTCCATCCCCTGCACCAGAAAGCACCGCAGCACCTTCTTCCCTGTCTGCTGAGTCTTCTTCTGAAGATGATTCCTCTCAAGCTACTCCTTCCGATTCTACTTCCTCTGAATCTTCTTCTGACAGTGCTTCTTCTGAGGCTGCTTCTAAGGAATAATTTTTACAAGCGAAAAGCGTTCCGACAACAGTCAGAACGCTTTTATTTTATCTCTTATAAAAAAGGCACCATTGCAAAACATCCGCTTTGCAATGGTGCTTTTTCATATTGATTGAGAAAGAACCAATCTGACAACTTTGCACTGTCTTTTGATTTATTCTTTGCAACCCAAACGGCTTTTAAAAATACCACTTGCTTTAAAGCCAGGAATCACCGTTGGCTCCAACTGCGAAGAAACCTTTGTTTTTGGGTTTGTGAAAGATTTTGTCTTGCGGGTACGCATTTCAAATCTTCCAAATCCTGCAATTGTCACTTTTTCGCCTTGTTTGAGTGTGTTGATAACATTTTCTACCATGTCATCCATTACAAGTTCTACTTGTGCCTCCTGCAGTCCGGTATTTTGCGAAATTTTGGTAATAAGTTGAGAGCGAGTCATCCACAAATCCTCCTGATATTTTTACATTTTTTTCAGCCAGTGTTCTCTGCTTGTTTTGCAAATCCGCACAAACACAGTATAAATATCCAAAATTTATTGGAATGGCTTTTTTGCTGTTTTCTATATTATAATCTCACAAAAACAAAATTTCAATAGATACAACCTACTATTTATGAAAATTTCTACATTTTTCTTTAATTTTTTCAAAATTTAAAGAACGAATAAAAATCAAATTCATAGAATCTTTATTCATTTCACAAAAAAATCACAACTTTGAAATATCAATCAGGTCTACATCCTTAATTGTTCGCCCGCTTTGCAAGCATTTCAACAACACTGTTGCAGTGTCAATTGCAGTTAAACAAGGAATTGACAGCTCAACTGTCTTACGGCGCAGTTTCACACTGTCCAAACTTGGCAGTCTTCCTTTGGAAGAAGTTGACAGCACATAGTCTACTCTGCCGCTTTCCAACAGGTTGAGAATGTTGGGGCCTTCTTCGCTGATTTTACGCACTTCGTTGCAAGCCACCATATTCTTTGCCAGCCAGTTTGCTGTACCGGAAGTTGCATACAGTTTATAGCCCAATTGTTTAAACTGATATGCAATCTCAATCAGTTCTTCCTTGTCGGAATCCTTTACAGTCAGCAGAACACACTTGTCCTGCTCCGGCTCTGGGTGACGCATCTCATAACCGGCTGCAATCAAACCTTTAAGCATTGCATCTTCAAAGTTGCGTCCAATGCCTAACACTTCACCGGTGGATTTCATTTCGGGGCCAAGCTGGGTATCTACATTATGCAGCTTTTCAAAGCTGAACACAGGAACTTTGACCGCACAAATGTCTCCTGTGGGATACAAACCGGTGCCGTAGCCCATCTCAGACAGTTTTTCGCCCAGCAAGCAACGCACTGCCAGTTCAACAACAGGCACACCTGTCACCTTGCTGATATAAGGCACGGTACGGGAGGAACGAGGGTTCACCTCAATAACAAAAACTTTTCCATCATGGACAACATATTGAATGTTGACCAACCCGACAACCTTCAAAGCCTTTGCCAAACGCCCTGTATAATCCACCAAAACGCCTTTAATTCTTTGGGGCAAGGTTTGGGGAGGATATACCGAAATGGAGTCGCCGGAGTGAATACCTGCACGCTCGATATGCTCCATGATGCCGGGAATCAAAAATTCTTCACCATCACAAATAGCGTCTACTTCACATTCAACACCTGTCAAATATTTATCTACCAAAACAGGGTTTTCCAGTTCATGGCTGGTGATGATGCCCATATATTCAATTACATCTGCATCATTATAGGCAATAATCATATTCTGACCGCCCAATACATAACTGGGACGCAGCAAAACGGGATAGCCCAGACGGTTTGCAACCTCCAAAGCCTCCTCACAGGTGAAGATGGTTTCACCCGCAGGGCGAGGAATTCCGCAGCGCTCCAGCAAAGCATCAAAACGCTCACGGTCTTCTGCTTCGTCAATGGCATCCGCACTGGTTCCCAAAATTTTGACACCCATGCTCTCCAATGCCTTTGTCAGCTTGATTGCAGTCTGTCCGCCAAACTGTACCACACATGCCCAAGGTTTTTCGGTGTTAATGATGTGTGCCACACTTTCAGGGTTGAGGGGGTCAAAATACAAACGGTCGCCAGTATCAAAGTCGGTGGAAACTGTTTCGGGGTTATTGTTTACCAGAATGGTTTCGCAGCCATGCTCTTTGAGAGTCCATACACAGTGAACACTGCAATAGTCAAACTCAATCCCCTGTCCGATACGGATAGGGCCGGAACCAAATACCATCACCTTCTTGCGGTCGGTCGGATGCTGTTTGATAAACTCCTCTGCCTCATTTTCTTCGTCAAAGCTGGAATAGAAATAGGGGGTTTTTGCTGCAAACTCTGCTGCACAGGTATCAACCATTTTGTAAGAGGCCTTCAGTTTGACAGGGATTTCCTTGCCGGTCAAACGGGTGATGGTTTTGTCCAAGAAACCATACTGTTTTGCAACACGATAGTTTTCTTCGGTCAGCTCCCCCTTTGCCAGTGCATTTTCCATATCTGCCAAATGTTGCAGCTTCGCAAGGAACCAGCGGTCAATTTTGGTGATGTCATAGATAACATCCCAAGAAATGCCACGCTTCAATGCCTCATACACCACAAATGCACGCTCAGAATCACAATTGTGCAGTTTTTCAACGATGGTGTCGTTGCTGTCCTCTGCCAATGTGGGCAAAGTCAAAGTTTCCAAGCCCAGTTCAATGGAGGAAACTGCTTTCATGATAGCAGATTCAAAGCTGGTGCCGATTGCCATAACCTCACCGGTTGCCATCATCTGTGTGCCCAAGTCTTTCTTTGCATAGACAAATTTATCAAAGGGCCATTTTGGATATTTTACAACCACATAGTCCAAAGCAGGCTCAAAACAAGCACAGGTTTCGCCAGTCACTTCGTTGATGATTTCATCCAAGCTGTAACCAATTGCAATCTTTGCAGCAACCTTTGCAATGGGATACCCGGTTGCTTTGGATGCCAATGCAGAAGAACGGGAAACACGGGGGTTTACCTCGATAACTGCATAATCAAAGGAATCGGGTTTCAATGCAAACTGACAGTTACAGCCGCCCTCAATGCCCAATTCAGTGATAATATCCAATGCAGCAGTACGCAGCATTTGATACTCATGGTCAGACAGGGTCTGACTGGGAGCAACAACGATGGAGTCGCCTGTGTGAACGCCAACAGGGTCAAAGTTTTCCATATTACATACAGTAATTACATTGCCCTTGCCATCACGCATTACCTCGTATTCGATTTCTTTCCAACCAGAGATACATTTTTCAATCAAAACCTGATGAATGGGGGACAAACGCAACCCGTTTGTTCCAATTTCACGCAGTTCCGCCTCATCTGCACAGATGCCGCCGCCAGTACCGCCCATAGTAAATGCAGGACGAACAATGACAGGATACTCAATCTCGGCTGCAAATGCCAAAGCATCTTCCAAGGTTTCGACAACTTTGGAGGGAATACAAGGCTGTCCCAATTTTTCCATGGTGTCCTTAAACAATTGACGGTCTTCGGCACGGTCGATGGTGTCAGGCTTTGCCCCCAACAAACGCACACCGCTTTCTTCCAGATAGCCGCTGCGTGCTAGTTCCATTGCCAGATTCAGACCGGTTTGTCCACCCAAGTTTGGAAGAATGGAGTCCGGTTTCTCAATTTCGATAACACGCTTTACCACTTCTACATTCAGTGGTTCCACATAAACACGGTCAGCAATTTCGGGGTCGGTCATAATGGTTGCAGGGTTGGAGTTAATCAGCACAACCTCAATGCCTTCGCTTTTCAGCGCACGGCAAGCCTGAGTGCCAGAATAGTCAAATTCAGCAGCCTGTCCAATAATGATGGGGCCAGAACCAATCACCAGAACCTTTTTAATGGATGTATCTTTTGGCATTTCAGCACTCTCCTTTCTTTGCTGCCATACGGCTTACAAACTCATCAAACAGATATTCCGCATCTTTTGGGCCGCCGCTTGCTTCTGGGTGGAACTGAACAGTGAAGCAGTTCCATGCAGTATAACGCACACCTTCGCAGGTTTTGTCATTTGCGTTTACATGGCTGACTGCGCCCATTTCAGCAGGCAGGGTTTCGCCCAGCACTGCATAGCCGTGGTTTTGGCTGGTAATTAAGGTGCGGTCATGGAGCAAGTCGGTAACAGGCTGGTTTGCACCACGATGCCCAAACTTCAGCTTGCCAGTTTCTGCACCGGCTGCCAAAGCAGACAGCTGATGACCCAGACAAATGCCAAACACAGGCAGTTTCAATTCCATAATAGCTTTTAGGTTGCTGATGATTTCGGTGTTTTCGGCTGGGTCTCCGGGGCCATTGGACAGCATAATGCCATCTACATTCAGCTTTGCAATCTCCTCTGCGGTTGCAAATCCAGGCAAAACAGTCACTTCGCAGTTTCGTTTTACCAAACAGCGCACAATGTTGTTTTTGCAGCCAAAATCAAGCAATGCCACTTTGTAGCGATTGCCCTCACCAAACACACTGCTTTCGGAGCAGGTAACAGCCTTGACTGCACCCACAATGGAGTATGCACGAATCTGTTCCAGCAAAGCCTCACGGTTTTGCTCAGAGTATTCGGTGGTGATTGCACCGTTCATAACGCCATAGCTGCGCAGAATACGGGTCAAACAGCGGGTATCAATGCCCTCAATGCCCACAATATTTTCCTTTTTCAAAAAGGAGTCCAAAGTTTCTTCACAGCGGAAGTTGCTGGGATAGTGGCAGCTTTCACGCACAATATATCCCTTTGCCCAAATTTTATCGCTTTCCTTGTCCTTACTGTTCATGCCATAGTTGCCAATCAGTGGGTAGGTTTGGGTGATAATTTGTCCATAGTAACTGGGGTCGGTCAGGGTTTCCTCAAATCCAACCATACCGGTAGAGAATACAACTTCACCGATGGTGGTTCCCTGTGCGCCCAGACTGGTTCCCTCGAACAAGGTTCCGTCAGCCAGCAGCAGATATGCCTTCATACAAATCCCTCTTTTCTTGATATTTTTGCAGAACTTGAGGCTTGATTACAGGGTCTGCTTTGCCTGTTCTTTCATTTTGCGGCTGCCCAAATGCACCAAAGGCAGCTTACCCTCGGAACAGATGGGGCATTCTTCGGGCAGATAGTTGGGCAAATCCAACTTTGCAGCACTTGCTACAATGGGAATTGGAGAAGGTGCATCTGCCTTTGTGCGGTCTACCACACAAGCAATGCCCAAACATACTCCGCCTGCTTCTTCAATGACACGCTTTGTTTCCAAAGAAGAAATACCGGTGGTAACAACATCTTCTGCAATCAGACATTTTTCGCCCGGCTTGATTGCAAAGCGTTTCAAGGTCATCACATTGTCCACACGCTCTGTAAAGATTGCACGCTTGCCCAACTGGCGAGCCAGCTCGTAGGCATATACAATGCCGCCCATTGCAGGGCCAACAATTACATCAACATCTGTATCTTTCAACTTTTCTGCAACAACAGCCATTACTTCAGCACATTTATCAGGATGCTGCTGCAAAAATGCCATTTGGCAATATGCAGAGGAATGGCGACCAGAAGACAACAGGAAATGTCCCTCCAAAAATGCTTCACACTCTTTTAATACTTCAATTGGATTTCTGCTCATTGTCCTAGCTTCCTTTCTATCATTCAATTTATGTGTTGTATCTTAGACACAGCCACGGATTTCGTCCAGTGTTTTGACACCGTTTTTATCCATCCATGCTGCAATTTCTTCTGTGATATTGGTGCAGGCTTTGGGGTCTGCAAAGTTCGCAGTGCCTACTTGAACCGCACAGGCACCTGCCATAATAAACTCCAGTGCATCTCTGCCTGTTGTAATGCCGCCCAAACCAATGACAGGTACATCAACTGTCTTGCAGACCTGATGCACCATTCGCAGTGCAATGGGACGGATTGCCGCACCTGACAACCCTGCATATACATTTTTGAAAACAGGCTGACGGCGCTCTAAATCAATCGCCATCGCCTGAAAGGTATTTACAAGGCTGAGTGCATCTGCACCTGCTTCAACACAAGCGGCTGCCATTTCAGAAATGTTTTCCGCATTGGGGCTGAGTTTGACAATTAAAGGCTTTTCGCAGACTGCTTTGACACGGCTGACAACCTCTTTTGCACTTTCTGCTTTGACACCATAGGCAATGCCGCCATGTTTTACATTGGGGCAAGAAATGTTCAATTCGATGAAGTCAACAGGGGTTTTGTTCAACATTCGTGTGCCTTCTTCATAGTCCTCAACACATCCACCACCCAAATTTGCAAAAATAGCAGTTCCCATTGTCTGCATTTCGGGCAATTCATGGTCGATGAAGTGCTGAACACCAGGATTCTGCAAACCGATGGAGTTAATCAAACCTGAGGGAGTTTCCCACAGACGCTCTCCCTCGTTGCCGGGTTTGCCGTTTAATGTTAATCCCTTGCTGCATACGCCACCCAGTTTGGACAAATCCACCATATCGGCATATTCCACACCATAACCATAGGTGCCTGATGCACCAATAACAGGGCCGTTTAGGGTTTTGCTCAACAAATTCACACGCAAATCAGCCATAAACATCCTCCCCTTTTAGCACAGGGCCTTGTTTGCAAACACTGATTGCCCCACTTTTTTTGCTGTGACAGGTGCAGCCCAAACAAGCACCAATGCCACACGCCATTTTATTCTCCAAGCTGACCAAAATTTCTGTATTTGCTTCCATTGCCAGCTTTGTGACTGCTTTCATCATTGGTGTTGGGCCGCAGCAGCAAATCACATCATATTCTTTGGGGTCAAACAGTTCTGTCACCAAACCATGATGTCCAAACCGTCCGCTGTCAGTTGCCAATGCTGTTTTTTCGCAAAATGGCTCAAATACCTCCATGCGGTATGGTTCATCTCGAAAACCTGCAAAATAGTGTGGTTTTTCTCCCTTTGCTGCCAGCTCTTTTGCCAACTGATACAAGGGTGCTGTGCCAATGCCGCCGCCAACCAACGCAACTTTTTTACCTAGTAGCTGCTCTATGGGCCAGCCATTTCCGGCGGGGCCAGTCAGATTCAGCCGTTCCCCCGCTTTCAGTGCGGCGATTTTTTGGGTTCCCTCGCCGCGGATTTCATACAAAAAGGTGACAACTTTTTCTTCTGCATCCCAATCATGTACACTGATTGGACGGGACAGCAGCGGTGCTTCGTCCTTTTTCCAACAGCGCAGCATATAAAACTGCCCTGCTTTGGGTGCATGGTTTGGGTCAGTCCACTCTGCTTTGAGCAAGCAGATACTTTCGTTCAAGTGAATATTTTCAATGACCTTGCAATCACAGTTTAGCGCACGCATCAGCAATTGCCTCCCTCATGGTTACACATTCGTTGTATGCAGCTTCATCAAACTTTACGCCCTCTTGCTTTTTGTAAGCCAACAAAATGCCACGGCTGGAGTTTACCACACCGCCATTGCCTTTGGTGAGATACTGTGCAATATCCTGTGCAGTGCCACCCTGTGCACCATAACCAGGAATCAAGAAAAAGCTATCCTGATATTTTGCACGGATTTCGGCTGCTTCCTCAATGTGAGTGCCGCCAATTACCAGACCCAAGCTGGAATAGCCACGCTCGCCCATGCACTCTTTGCCCAGTTGGTTCAGTTTATCACCAACCATATCGTATACATGGCGACCGTCTGCTAACTTTTCGTACTCAAAGTCTTTTGCGCCAGGGTTGGAGGTGCGAACCAGAACAAACAGACCCTTGCCTTTCTCCTGCACATAACCCATATAAGGCTTGATGGAGTCCAGACCCATATAAGGAGCCAAGGTGATGTAATCTGCCTCGAAGTCTCCTTCAAAGTGTGCCTTTGCATACATTTCAGCAGTTTTTGCAATATCACCACGCTTGATGTCGGCAATCACCGGCAAACCTGCTTTGCGAATCATCTGCAAGGTTTCTGCATACGCACGCATACCGTCCATGCCCAAACTCTCATAGTAAGCAATCTGCACTTTAAAGCAGCCTGCCTGTGCTTTGGTTGCCTCCAAAATTGCTTGATTGAAACGAACAATGTTTTCACCTGCGGTCAGTTCAGATTTTACAAAATCAGCAGGCAGATAGCTGATATCGGTATCCAGTCCCACACAAACAGGGCCTCTGGCAGCCACAGCATCAAACAATTTATCCATATTGGTCATAGCGGTTTCCTCCATATTCTTGTATATAATTACTTATTATAACATATTTTTTCGGTAACTTCGTACAATTTCAAGCGACAGCATTTTCCTTCGATTTTTTCAGCAAATAAACCAAAAACAGCGCAGAATATTGTTGAGATTTCATAGTGTTTTTCTATGAATTTTTACAAGAAAATTATTAAAAATAATACAATTCAATTTTATTTTTCTGAAAAACTAATCTTTCCGTTTTTTAAAGTCATCCAAACTTTTCCATACAAAGTTTCTCCTGCAAAGGGGGTATTTTTGCTTTTGCTTTGGAAAGTGTCAGGGTTGACAATATAGGGATGTTCCAAATCCACCACAGTCAAATCCGCATCCCAGCCAACCAAAACTTTGCCTTTGTTTTCCAGCTCCATAATGCAGGCAGGGTAATAACTCATCAGATTGCTTAATGCTTCCAGTGATAATCCCTCTTGCAGACACAGTTTGGTATAGCAGACCCCAAAGGCGGTTTCGCTGCCCACCATGCCAGCCATTCCTTTTGCTTTGTCCTCGGGGGTGTGAGGAGCGTGGTCGGTTGCAATGGCATCCACATAGCCCGCTTTAATAGCAGCAACCAAAGCCTCTACATCCTCTTTTTGACGGATGGGCGGATTTACACGATAGTCCAAATCGTGGAACCAAATGTGGTGTGGTGCTACCTCACAGGTGACAGGGATTCCTTTTTGCTTTGCTCCACTGATGGCAAAAATTGCCTCTTTTGTGCTGACATGTGCCATGTGGAGTCGTGTGCCGTAGTATTCGCTCAGATGAATATTGCGGACAGTTTCCAAGTTTTCTGCCAGACGGTAATCCCATGGGGAAATTTCCATATCCTCAGCATGGCTCATCAAAGTGATTCCCTTTTCACGGCAAATTGCAAATGCTTTTGCCATCACAGAGTTATTTTGCACCCCTTTGCCGTCTTCGGTGATGAATTTCACATCATCAGGCATATCCAGCAAACGCTGTACACTGGTACCGTCAAAATTTTCGGTAATGCTGACTGTCTGGTTGACACCACACAAGCCGAGCTGTTCGGCTTTTTGCTTCACTTCTCTTGCCTGCTCTGCTGTGGAGCAGATTGGCTTTGTGTTGGGCATCAGATTCACAAAGGTGTATCCCCCTGCTGCCGCTGCACGGGAACCGCTTTCCAAATCCTCTTTATATTCAAAGCCCGGTGTTCTCCAGTGGCAATGCAAATCTACAAAACCGGGCAGGACAGTCCGCCCTTCAAGGTCGATGACTTTATCGCCATTGGCAGGCAAATTTTGCCCAATGGCACGAATTTTCCCCTCATACAGCCACAAATCGGCAGGTGTGCCATCGGCAAGGGTTCCGTTTTTCAGCAACATGGTAAATACCTCCTTTTATTCTTCATCTTTTTCAGTATAGTCACAATACAAGCAGCGATAAACCCCCTCTGCCACTTTGAGCATTTGCTGAGGTTCCTGCTGCATATTACAGATACAACGCGCATTTTTACAGTGTCGTTCGGTGGGTTGCAAGCGAATTTTTTGTGGCTGATAGCCCACTTCCAACAGCTTGAGAATAAGTGCCATACGGATAAACATTCCATAGCGTGCCTGACGGAAATACTTTGCACGGGGGTCATAATCGACCTCTGTACTGATTTCGTTTACACGGGGCAATGGGTGCATAACAATCATGTCCTGCTTTGCCAGCTTCATTTTTTCAGTATCCAGAATGTAGCAGTCCTTCAAGCGTTCATATTCCGCTTTGTCTGCGAAACGCTCCTGCTGCACACGGGTCATATATAAAACATCACATTCTGCAATGGCATCTTCGATTTTGTCCACTTCTTTATAGGGGATTTTGTTTTTATCCAAAAAGTCAATCAAATACTGGGGCAGCCGCAATTCCTTGGGGCTGATTAAACTGAAAGAAACATTTTCATAGCGGCTCATGGCTTGAATCAAGCTGTGAACGGTTCGCCCAAACTTCAAATCGCCACACAAAGCAATATTCAGGTTGTTTGTTCTGCCAAAAACAGTATGGAATGTATACAAATCGGTCAAGGTTTGGGTTGGGTGGTTGTGTCCGCCGTCCCCTGCGTTGATGACCGGAATGTCACTGTACAAACTTGCCACTTTGGGTGCGCCCTCCCAAGAATGGCGCATAACAATAATATCTGCATAACCGCTGACCATACGAGCGGTATCTGCAACAGTTTCCCCTTTTGTTACACTGGAAGAACCGGGGTCAGAAAATCCAACCACTCTGCCGCCCAGACGGTTCATCGCCGATTCAAAGGAAAGACGGGTGCGTGTGCTTGGCTCGTAGAACAAAGTTCCCATCAATTTTCCTGCACAAGCATTTTGATAGAGATGGGGACGATTTTTAATATCATCTGCCAAAGCAAACAACTGTTCAATCTCCTCCACAGTTAAATCCTGTGGTTCAATCAACGAATGAGTTTTCAACATAAGGTACACACTCCTTTTCATCAACCTTTTTAAATGGGTTTTGGGCAAAAAAAAAACTTTTCCCCGAAAGGAAAAGTTAAAAACACCAAAAACGGGGCTGATACCCCTTGAAAACTGCAAAAACGAAAGAAAAACCGAATTGTTTTTTGCTTTGTATTGACATAATTCTGTTCTCCTTTCTATTGCTTAAATTCATATTATTTTATCATGCACTGACTGTCTTGTCAATCTGAATTTTGGGGTGATTTTTCGCATATTTCAGTACATTTTGCACAAAACAGAAAAGCAACTTCCTATTTGCTGTCAACAGAAAAAATGCCCTCGCATTTCATCAAATTTGAGGGCATTTTGAAATACATTTATTTGTGCTTACTGGCTAGGTACTTGCCAAATCCCCAGCCCTTTCAATCGGTTTTCCAGTTCAGTCGCATCAATTGGCTGTGTATCCTGCATTGGGAAGTCAATCTTCATTCGCTGATATTTTTCAATGCACAAATTTTTATAAGGCAACCATTCAATTTTTTCAAGATTGGAAAAACTTGTTGCTATCTCATAAATTTTGGTCAGGCTTGAGTCGCTGTCTGTCAAACCGGGTGCTACCACATGACGAATCCATAAGGGAATCCCCATTTCCTTCACCTTTTTCAAAAACTGCATTGTTTTTTCAAAGCTGCCTTTGCAATGGGTCTGGTAGCCTTGTTCCGTGGGGAATTTTAGATCTGCCAACACAAGATTCGTGTGTTGAAGAACTTTTTCCGCCTGCTGCAAGGGGGCTGCCCCAGAAGTGTCCAACGCAGTGTGAATCCCCTGCTGCTGCAATGTTTCAAAGAGTTCTGCCACAAAATCTGCCTGCATCAAAGGCTCACCGCCTGTGACAGTAACACCCCCTGTATTTTTAAAATACGGCTGAAACCGCAGAATTTTTTTGACAAGGTCAGCACTTTCCTGCACTGTTCCCTCTGCAAAGTCCCATGTGTCCGGATTGTGGCAATAGGCACAGCGCAATGGACAGCCCTGCATAAAGACAACATACCGCAACCCCGGGCCATCTACTGCCCCCAAACTCTGTACCGAATGAATCCGTCCTGTCATCGTTTACACCGCCAAATGGAAGGTACGGCTGATTACTTCTCTTTGCTGCTCTCTGCTCAGCTTTGCAAAGTTTACCGCATAGCCAGATACACGAATGGTCAGGCTTGGATATTTTTCGGGGTTTTCGTATGCGTCCATCAAAGTTTCACGGTTCAGCACATTTACATTCAAATGGTGTGCATTCTGCAAGAAATATCCCGACAAAATGCAAACCAGATTATCAATCTGTGCATCTTTGGTTTTGCCCAGCGCATCAGGTACAATGGAGAATGTGTTGGAAATTCCGTCACGGCAAACATCATAATCCAGCTTTGCAACCGAGTTCAAGGAAGCCAGCGCACCGCTGGAATCTCTGCCGGACATGGGGTTTGCACCAGGTGCCAAGGGTTCGCCCTGCTTGCGGCCATCGGGAGTGTTACCTGTCTTTTTGCCATACATAACATTGGAAGTAATGGTCAAAATGGACAAGGTGTGTTCTGCATCTCGGTACAATGGATGCTGCTGCAATGCACGGAAGAATTTTTCCACCTGCTCTTTTGCAATCTGGTCAACACGGTCGTCATCGTTGCCGAATGCAGGATATTCGCCTTCAATCTCAAAATCAGTTACCAGACCGGTTTCAGGATTGCGAACACATTTCACCTTTGCATACTTGATTGCAGACAGAGAGTCTGCCATGCAGCTCATGCCTGCGATACCAAAGCTCATATAGCGATGAACGGTGGAGTCATGCAAAGCCATTTGTGCCTTTTCATAGGCGTATTTGTCGTGCATATAGTGGATGATGTTCATTGCACTGACATAGGTTTTTGCCAGCCATGGGCGATAAACCTCCAAACGCTCCATCAACTTGTCATAGTCCAGATATTCTTCCTGCCATACAGGCATCTCAGGGCCTACCTGCTCGTTTTTAATTTCATCACGACCACCGTTGATTGCCATCAGCACCAGCTTTGCAAGGTTTGCACGAGCACCAAAGAACTGCATTTCCTTGCCTACACGCATCGCAGAAACACAGCAAGCAATTGCATAATCGTCACCAAAACGGGGACGCATTACATCGTCGTTTTCATATTGGATTGCATCGGTTTCGCAGGAAACACGGGCAATATAACGCTTCCAACCAGTAGGAAGCTGCTCACTCCACAGCACCGTCAGGTTTGGCTCTGCGGAAGAACCCAGATTGTACAAGGTGTGCAGCATGCGGAAACAGTTCTTTGTTACCAAAGTTCTGCCATCTTCGCCCATACCTCCCAAAGCCTCGGTAATCCACATTGGGTCACCACCAAACAGCTCATTGTAATCGGGGGTACGCAGGTGGCGAGCCATACGCAGTTTCATAACAAAATCGTCCATCAGTTCCTGTGCTTGGCTTTCGGTGAGAGTGCCTGCCTCAAGGTCACGCTGGAAATAGATGTCCAAAAATGTGGATACTCTACCCAAACTCATTGCAGCACCGTTTTGCTCCTTGATGGAAGCAAGATACCCAAAATACAACCACTGTACTGCTTCACGGGCATTGGTTGCAGGCTGAGAAATGTCATAGCCATACATCTCTGCCATTTTCTTAATTTCCTTCAATGCACGAATCTGGTCTGCCAGTTCTTCGGCATTTCGGATGGTATCCTGCAAAAAGTCACCCTCTGCCAGTGCATCTTTGTCCTTTTCCTTTTCAGCAATCAGGCGGTCAATGCCATACAGTGCCACACGGCGATAGTCACCAATAATGCGTCCACGGCCATAAGCATCGGGCAAACCGGTAATCAAACCGGTGTGTCGTGCCTCACGCACATCTTGTGAATAGGCATCAAAAACGCCGTCATTGTGAGTTTTGTGCAGACGGAACTGTTCCTCGATGATGTCAGACACCTGTGCACCATAAGCTTTGCAAGCCTGACGCACCATACGCATACCGCCATAAGGGTTGCATGCACGCTTGAGCGGCTCGTCGGTTTGCAAGCCAACAATCAGCTCATTCTCTTTATCCAAATATCCTGCACCAAAACTGGTCAAACCAATAACAGTGTCAGTATCCACTTTCAAACAGCCATCATTTTTCAGTTCTTGTGCAAGCAAATCCTCAAATTTTTTTCGCAGCCGCTTGGTGCGGTCGGTTGCTGGTGCCAAAAAGGACTCATCGCCCTCATACGGAGTGTAGTTCTTTTGGATAAAATCCCGAACATTGATTTCCTGCTGCCACTCACCAGCTACAAAATTTTCCCATGCAGTCATCGCATAATCTCCTTTTATCTGTGTATTTTTTATTTATAAAAAGCAAAAAGGGCAGTATCCTCTAACGGATACTGCCCAGACGGTCGGCATGACATCACACTCGCTCCCTAGTGGTATTCCACAATCTCCGTCAGTTACGAGTGTTGCTTTTTACGCACTTATTATACACTGTGGTTATAAAATTTGCAACAGTAATTTTTGACAAATCCACAAGATATAGATTGGTTAGTTTTAGCTAACCTTTGCAATTTCGACTTTTCATTAGATTTATCAATGTTGAGCAATTTGTGCAACAGCAATATCTTTTTCAGGAATCAAGCGTTTTAATACTAAATAGTCTTCATATGCAAAATTTAAGGAACAGTCAGTATTTCCTTTTTTATATACCAGTTGGGTTCTTCGAGTATCATTTACACTTGTATCAATAACAACAGGATTTATTTTACCATGTGCCCCTGTCAGGACTGAATAGGAAGAATCACCACCATAGCCATAGGTTCTGGTTGTTATTTCTCCTTCTCTGGAATAAAAATAAATATCCTCTATATCAATAACTATTTTTTTGAAAAACTCTGCTTTGTAGCTTGCTGCAAAAAGATTTAATGCCTTTTCTTCTTTCCAGATATAAAAGTTCCCATTGCATACCAAAACACTGCTTTTTGGCATTTCTATGTTTTTTTGGGCTGCGTAATATGCTTGTACATAGGTCTTGGTTCTGCGCTCATAACAGTCTATTTCGTCATTTAATTGGCTCCACCCATGTCCAATCCAAATGAGCAAACCAATATCTAGAATAACAAAAAATCCCAATCCTTCTGCAAAAAACACAAACAATCCTAAATAGTGTCTACACAAGTTTAAGCCAAAACAGCACACCAAATAGCAATGCAACGAATATGCACTGCTGCCAG
>JAHHUF010000025.1 GCA_020024115.1 Anaerofilum sp. | reverse complement strand
CATCTTGGCAAACAAACTGTAATGCATTACTTATACATTCCTAAGAACCCACGATACCGTAAAGCCATCCCAATCTATCACGTAAACTACCGAGCAGCAAAGATTGGTCTGAAAATAAACGCCAATATTGTGGCTGGTGCTACACAGGCAAAAATAAACCTGCTTCGCGCTTTATTATGTTTCATCTGCGGCATCTCCATCCATTAAAATAGGTGAGCAAAAGGTCTATGTTCCTTCTGCTCACCTCTCAATTTACCATATTTTAAAAACAGTGATGTTGTTTTTTTCTCTCTGTTCCATAAACTTGGCTTCTTTAAAGCTGTGAGTCAAACTCAAGTGCTGTATCAATATGCCAGCTCTTACTGCATGTTTGCCTTCATAGTTTTGCAAGCATCCTGCATATCTTTCCACCACTGGTCAGCAGTTTTGTTGCCGTTTACAACACTGTCCATAGTGAAGCAGAAGATTTGTTTGAAGTCCATGCCTTCTACAGGAGCAGTTGTAGCAAAGCTGCCGATAGATGCTTTTGCACCATCATCATAGATGCTGTAGAACACTTGTTTGTCCTCAGGCAGGTTGTCAGTGATGCCAGTTACAGGCTGAGCTGCACCAGATTTTGCAAAGATTTCAACTGCTTCATCGCTGTACAGGTAGCTAATAAATGTTTTTGCCAAATCCTGGTTCTCAGAGCCTGCGGGAACCCAGCACTGCTCAAAGAAAGTGTAGCTGTAACGGTCAGAGCCTTTGTCCATAGCAGGCAAAGACATAAAGCCCCACTCAAAACCATCAGCGCGAGGAGCATCTGCCATCTCGCCAACTACCCAGTTACCGTTAGGCATAAACAGAGCCTTGTTGTCCAAAATCAACTGCTGATTCTTCAAGAAGTTGTCAGCATTGCCGTTAGAAGGAGTGGACTTCTCGGTATTAGCAGCCAAGTTGCCCAACACTTTGAACATTTTGCCCATATCTTCGCTTGCCCAAGTTGCTTCGTCATACTGCAAAGCCTTGTTGAAGAAATCCTGTCCGCCAACTTCAGGAATCATTGCATAGATAAATGCGTCCAAGTAACCTGCGGTAGGATAGGTGAACAGAGGAATATCGGTTTTCTCTGCCAAAGCAAACATTTCATCCCAAGTTGTAGGCAGGGTCAGTTCTCCGCCGCCCTCAGTGAAGTTTGCCTTATTGTAGAACAAACCACAAGGGCCGTAGAACATAGGCATCATGTAAACTCGGTCATCGCCGTATGGGTTAGTTGTCAGGTTGCCGGTAAAGCCGCCGATGATTTTATCGGAAACTTTTACATCTTCACCAAAAACATTCATATCCAATACATCGGAGATGTCTGCAATTGCATTCTCTTTCAGCATGGTTTCAGGCAAAGCCTTCTCACGACCGCTTGCCAGATGAACTACATCATAGAAGTTGCCGCCCTTCATCTGGGGGTCGATTACATCTTCCAGATTCTTGTCCATGGTCAATTCTACTTTTGCGCCGGTTTTTTCCTCAAAAGACTTTGTGACCTCTTTCCACATATCCTGGCCGTATGCAGTCTCAATTGCTGCAACTTTCAAAGTCTGACCTGCAAAGTCGCCACCAGTAGTGCTAGAAGAACCGGAAGAGCTGGTGTTAGCATCAGAAGAGCTGCTGGAACTGTTGCCACCACCACAAGCTGTAAGCACGGACAAAGCCATGGTAACAGCCATCATTGTACTAAGAGCCTTTTTCATAATGTACCTCCCAAATATAATTATAAAACTGCACGATTTCAAATGCAAAGATTTGAAATGTTGCGATCATGTTATAATTAGTATAATTTTTTTACAGTACAAAAGCAATCATTTTTCTTGCTTTGTTTTTTATACATATTGCCTATATCGACAATTTTTCGACTATGTGTATTCTTTTTTTATTCTTGTTGCTAAATGCTTTCAAAATTTTCAAAACCGTCAAAAAAGCTTTATTTTTTCTCTGCATAAATGCGAATCAAATTTAATATAATTTCGACCACTTTATCCATCTGCTGAACACTTACAAATTCATATTCACCATGTCCATTAAATCCACCAATTCCCAAATTGGGGCAAGGCAACCCCATAAAGGACAATCTTGCACCATCTGTACCACCGCGCACAGGCACAATGTATGGAGCAACACCTGCCATCTCGGTTGCTTTGCGTGCATTTTCAATCAAATGGAAATGCGGGCGAATACGGTCTTCCATATTGTAATAGTTGTCCTGGATGGTCATTTTAACAGTATTTTCATTATATTGCTGATTGATGAAGGCAACTGCCTGTGCCAGCTTTTCTTTGCGTTGTTCAAAAATGCTTCTGTCATGGTCACGAATGATATACTCCACCTTTGCAGAGGCAGGGGTTCCCTCCAAACTAACCATGTGATAAAATCCTTCGACCCCCTCTGTATGCTCAGGCACTTCATTTGCAGGCAGCAAACTATTCAGCTGTATTGCAACTGTCAACGCGTTGACCATAACATTTTTTGCAGAACCGGGATGTGCTGAAATGCCCTGAATTTCCAACGATGCCCCTGCTGCATTAAAGTTTTGATATTCAATTTCGCCAGCTGCACCACCATCAATGGTAAATGCAAATTCTGCACCAAAGCCCGCCACATCAAAGAAATCAGCACCCTCGCCAATTTCCTCGTCAGGTGTAAAGCCAATGCAGAGCTTTCCATGAGGAATTTTTTCTGTTTGGATTTGTTCAATTGCGGTCAAAATATCTGCAATACCTGCTTTATCGTCTGCACCCAAAAGAGTAGTACCATCGGTGGTAATCAAAGTGTCACCCACCAATTTTTCCAACACAGGATACCGCTCAGGGCTAAGCACTCTGCCGCTTTCACCCAAAGGAATATCTCCACCGGCATAATTTTCCACCATTTGAGGCTTTACATTTTTTCCGCTTGCTGCATTGCTGACATCCATGTGAGAAATCAATCCCAAAGCAGGCACTTTCTCATAGCCTTCAGTTGCAGGGATAAAGCCATACACATAGCATTTTTCGTCCACTCTGGCATCTTCAATTCCCAAGGACTTCATTTCTTCCACCAACAATTTGGCAAGTTGAAACTGATTTTCGGTTGAGGGATGTGCTCCGGTGGTATCATCAGAAGTTGTTTCAATTTGTGCATATTTAATAAGTCTTTCATAAGCTCTCATAGAGTTTGTTCTCCTTTTATTTACAATTCTACCAAAATTTTGATTGATTTTCACATCAAACAATTCTGCCATCAACAAGTATAAGCATATTATACTATGTTTTTGGCTTATTTAAAAGTATTCTTATTAAGCCCAAGCTTTTACATTTTGCCAAAATTTAATGTTTGATACTTTATATTTTTAGTAGCATAAGCATTTTGTATAATTTTTATTTATCTTTTTTGTAATATATAACAAATTTATTTCAAAATGCCTTTATATACCTTTATAACATTATTACCAAACTTTAAATTTTTTCTAAAACCGCCCTATAACATTGGATTCTTTTCTTTGTTTATGATATAATTTGTAAGATTTGATTGAAATATTTTGCATCTGCTTTGGGGCAGTTACTTTTAAAAAAACGATTGGAGGAACTTTTTATGGCTGAAAGCTTTTTTACCGGAAAAACCTTGCTGATTACCGGAGGCACCGGCTCTTTTGGCAATGCCGTCCTAAACCGCTTTCTAAAAACTGATATTGGCGAAATTCGCATTTTTTCCCGTGACGAAAAAAAGCAAGACGATATGCGCCATGAATACCAAGCAAAGTATCCGCAGTATGCTTCCAAAATAAAGTTTTATATTGGTGATGTCCGCAGTATTGAAAGCCTGCGTGACCCAATGCGTGGTGTTGATTTCATTTTTCACGCTGCTGCCCTAAAACAGGTTCCCAGTTGTGAATTTTTCCCAATGGAAGCAGTTCGCACCAATATCGAAGGCACAGACAATGTCCTTTCTGCTGCCATTGATGCAGGGGTCAAGAAAATCGTCTGCCTTTCAACCGATAAAGCTGCCTACCCCATCAACGCAATGGGCATTTCTAAGGCTTTAATGGAAAAGGTCATCTGTGCCAAAGCCCGCAATGTTCCTGCCCAACAAACCACCATTTGCTGTACCCGATACGGCAATGTTATGTGCAGCCGTGGCAGCGTAATTCCTTTGTTTATTGAACAGATTCGTTCTGGCAAGCCAATCACCATCACCGACCCTGAAATGACCCGTTTTCTGATGAGCCTTGAAGAAGCCGTTGATTTGGTGCTGTTTGCCTTTGAACACGCCAACCCCGGCGACCTGTTCATTCAAAAAGCAGATGCCTGCACCATTGAGGATTTGGCAGTTGCTGTACAAAAGCTGTTTGGCAATACAGGCACACACATCATTGGTACTCGCCATGGTGAAAAGCTGTACGAAACCTTGATGACCCGTGAAGAGCGTCTAAAAGCCACAGATATGGGGCAGTATTTCCGTGTTGCCGCAGATGGCAGAGATTTGAACTATGACAAATACTTTGTAAACGGACAAGTCCAAACCGAAGCCGAAGATTCCTACACCAGCCACAACACTACCCGACTGGATGTACAGGGAGTGGTTGATAAACTTCTTTCATTGAACTATATTCAAGAGGAGTTAAAAAACAATGGATAAGCAGTCAGCAATTCTGATTACAGGTGCAAACGGTTTCATTGGCAAAAACCTTTCCTCCGAACTGTCCAATCAAGGCTACAAAAATCTGCTGCTGTTTGATATAGACACCCCAAAGGAACAACTTGCAGAATTTGCAGCCAAGGCGGCGTTTGTCTATCATCTTGCAGGCATCAACCGCCCCAAAGACCCTGCTGAATTTTATGAGGGCAACCGTGGGCTAACCGAGCAGCTTTTGCATCTTCTGCAAAAAAGCAACAACAAAGCCCCTGTTCTCATCACTTCCAGCATACAGGCGGTTTTAGATAATGACTATGGCAAAAGCAAAGCAGAGGCAGAGCAGTTGATTTATCAACATCACACCAGCAACCAATCCTCTGTTTATGTTTTTCGTCTGCCAGGTGTGTTTGGCAAATGGTGCCGCCCCTCTTACAACAGTGTGGTTGCTACTTTTTGTCACAATATTGCACATGGTCTGCCCATCGAAATTCGTGACCCATCCTATTCCTTCCCATTGGTTTATATTGATGATGTAATACGCTGTTTTATTGCTGCATTGGATGGCTCTGTTTGCTGTGACCGCAGTATGCAGCCGGTTTGTCTAGTAGACCCTGTTCATGAGGTAACTTTAGGCAAACTTGCAGAATTGCTGCATTCTTTTCATGCCAGCCGCACCACATTGGAAGCCCCAAACATGGGCGATGCCTTTGAAAAGAAATTATATTCCACCTACCTTTCCTATCTGCCAACCGATTCTTTTGCCTATGATTTAAAAATGAACTGTGACCAACGGGGCAGTTTTACAGAATTTCTACGCACTCCGGAGCGTGGACAGGTCAGCATCAACATTTCCAAGCCTGGCATTGTCAAAGGCAACCATTGGCACCACACCAAAAACGAAAAATTCTTGGTGGTAAAAGGCGAGGCCGCCATCCGTTTCCGCAAAATCGGCAGTTCTGAGGTAATTGAATATAAAGTAAGCGGAGATAAATTGCAGGTGGTTGATATTCCCACAGGCTACACCCACAACATTGAAAACATTGGGCAAGGTGAGCTTGTCACTGTCATGTGGGCAAATGAACCCTTCGACCCCCAAAACCCGGATACTTTCTACGAATCTGTATAATTTTCTTTTCACTTTTCCACAACTTGCTGCTTGTTTGTGGAAAAGTGTTTTGCAGTAATTGAAAACCGAGAGGATTTATTATGGCACAAAAACTAAAACTGATGACAATTGTTGGCACTCGTCCGGAAATCATTCGTCTGGCAGCTGTCATAAAAAAATGCGACACCTATTTTGACCAAATTCTGGTGCATACAGGGCAAAACTATGACTATACCCTAAACGGCATTTTCTTCAAAGATTTAGGTCTGCGTGCCCCAGACCACTATCTCAACGCCGTGGGCGATGATTTAGGTGAAACCATTGGCAACATCATTGCCAAAAGCTACAAACTGATGTCTGAACTGAAACCGGATGCTCTGCTGATTCTTGGTGATACAAATAGCTGCTTGTCTGCCATTTCTGCAAAGCGTCTGCACATTCCGATTTTCCACATGGAGGCAGGCAATCGCTGTTTTGACGAATGTTTACCTGAAGAAACCAATCGCCGCATTGTTGACCACATTTCGGATGTCAACTTGTGCTATTCCGAGCACGCACGCCGCTACTTAAATGCTGAGGGAACTGCAAAAGAGCGCACTTATGTGACAGGCAGTCCTATGGCAGAGGTACTGCACAACAATCTCTCACAAATTGAATCCTCTGATGTTCTCTCTCGTTTGGAGTTGGAGCCGAAAAAATACATTTTGCTGTCTGCACACCGTGAAGAAAACATCGACTTGGAGCAAAACTTCTGGAATTTGATGAATGCAGTGAATGCAATAGCAGAGCAATACCAACTTCCTATTCTTTATTCTATGCACCCCCGCAGCAAAAAGTATATCGAATCCCGTGGTTTCAAATTTCATTCTCTGGTTCGCACCCATGAGCCATTGGGTTTTCACGACTATAACCATCTGCAAATGAACGCTTTTGCTGTAGTGAGCGATTCCGGCACATTGCCGGAAGAATCCAGTTTTTTCAATTCCATTGGAAAGCCATTTCCTGCGGTCTGCATCCGCACCTCTACCGAACGCCCCGAAGCCTTGGATAAGGGCAACTTTATTCTGGCAGGCATCACCACAGAGCAAGTTCTGCAAGCAGTAGATACTGCGGTTGAAATGGTGCAGAATGGCGACAACGGTTTGAATGTTCCCAACTATGTAGATGAAAATGTATCTGTTAAGGTTGTAAAAATCATTCAAAGCTATGTTGGTGTTGTCAACAAAATGGTTTGGAGAAAATATTGATAACGGAGGAATCCCCATGAGCCGAATCCTTGTGGTCAGTCAGCACTACTGGCCGGAAAATTTTCGTGTAACCGATTTGTGCGAGGGTCTTGCTGCACAAGGCATTGAAGTTGATGTGTTGTGTGGTTTGCCAAACTATCCACTGGGAAACTGGTTCACGGGCTATTCCTACACCAAGCCACGCCACGAAACACACAATGGTGTTGAATTATTTCGTGCAGGTGAAATTCCACGCAAAGGTAACACAGGACTGACTATTTTTTTTAATTATGTATCATGGCCTCTCTTTAGTTTGTTCAGTCTTCCTCGTCTAAAGGGCAGAAAATACGACGCTGTTTTGTGTTACAACACCAGCCCTGTTTTGATGAGTTTTCCTGCAATTGTCTATGCAAAACTGCACAAAATCCCACTAACAAACTATGTTTTGGACATCTGGCCCGAAAATTTATACTCTGTTTTAAACATCAAAAACAAATTGCTTCGAAACATTGCCCAAGCGGTCAGCAACTGGCATTACCGCAAAGCTGACCGCTTAATTGCTATGAGCAATTCTCTGGCAAAGCGTCTGGCAGTTGTGGGCAAAAAGCACCCCTCAAATATTGCTGTTATTCCCCAATACTGCGAAGATTTCTATGCCATGCCTGCCGATTGCAGCAGCTTGCAAAAGGAATTCAGCAATCACTTCAATCTTGTTTTCACTGGCAATTTCAGCCCTGCTCAAAGTCTGGAAACCGTCATTGAGGCTGCTTGTATTGCCAAAAACAAAGGGCTTTCTTCCCTTCATCTTCTTCTTGTGGGTGATGGTATGAGCCGCACCTCTTTAGAAAAGCTGGTGCAGGAAAAAAACGCACAAGACTTTGTCACTTTTTATGGGAGTGTTGCTCCCCAACGAATCCCTGAATTTTGTGCTTTGGCAGATGGTCTGATTTGCCCACTTGCAGACAGCCCTGACCTAGGCATGACGATTCCCGCAAAATTGGCAAGCTATATGGCAAGCGGAACTCCCATTCTCGCCAGCATTACTGGCGAGGGAGCTTTGGCAGTGCAGCAGGCAAACTGCGGTTTTGCTTCTTCCGCCGGGGACGCCGATGCCCTCGCAGATTCCATGCTTGCCCTTGCAAACTGTTCTGCTGAACAACGCAAACAACTTGGACAAAACAGCTTTGCTTGGTATAACACTCATTACAAACGAGAAATTTTGCTCAATCAGCTGCGTGATTTTATTCTTTCAAAATAATCACAACCTGTTGATTTTAAAGGAGCTTTTATTTATAATGAAAATTTTGGTTATGATTCCCTGTTATAACGAACAAGAAAACATTTTAGATACTGTCAAAAATTTAAAAAAACATTGTCCTGATGTAGATTATCTTGTCATCAACGATTGTTCCACCGATAACAGCGAGAATATTTTAAAAGAAAACAACATTCCGTATATTTCTTTCCCCTGTAATCTTGGTATTGGGGGTGGGGTTCAGGCTGGCTATTTGTACGCCAAAGAAAACGGGTATGATATCACCGTTCAAATGGATGGTGATGGTCAGCACGACCCCGCTTTTTTACAAACTGTAATTGAACCAATTTTAAATGGAAAAGCTGATATGTCCATTGGCAGCCGATTTATTGAAAAAAAAGGCTTTCAAACCAGCTTTGCCCGCCGCATTGGTATTCGCTTTTTGAGTTGTTTGATTTTTTTGCTCACAGGCAAACGTGTATACGATGTTACCAGTGGGTACCGTGCCTGCAATCGCCTTTTAACTGAATTTTACGCGGATTCCTATGCGCAAGACTATCCCGAACCAGAGGCAATCATTGCTGCTGTATTAAACGGTTTTACAGTGAGCGAAGTTGCGGTAGAAATGAAAGAGCGTCAAGGCGGTGTTTCTTCCATTCGTGCATTGTCCAGCATTTACTATATGGTAAAGGTCAGCATTTCTCTGCTGGTTTATCGGTTAATTCTTGCAGATAGAGGAGGGATGCGTTAATGACTTTAGAACTTCAGCTTTGGATGTTGTTTGGTTCCATCATCTATCTTGGCATTATTTTTTGGATGCTAAAATGCAAAAAGCTCAGTGTACAGTTTTCAATTATCTGGCTGATTTCTGGCTTTTGCATGGTACTTTTTGCAGCAGTTCCTTATATTGTTTATGTTCTGCGGGATATTTTTGATATTCAAATGCCTTCAAACCTAATTTTTGCTATGAATATTGGTTTTATTTTGCTCATTTTGCTGAGTCTTTCTGCGGCGGTTACAAAATTTGCAAACCAAATCAAACGCCTCACTCAAACGATTGCAATTTTAGAAAAGCGTGTGCGCGAATTGGAAGAAAACCAATTGACCAAAAAATAAAAATTTTTGAGTGAAACACTCTGATTTTTGCGGTATTTTCGCTTAAATGTTTCGAGGAATTATATATGGATGTTTTTACTGCTATTGTTGAATTTTTTCAAGGCGCAAGCAAAGAAAGTTTTTTGCAGTTTTGTAATGCTGTCCCCTTGCGAAACCCGGAGTTTTGGCAAAAATTCTGGGTTTCTCTGTGGGATGGAACAGGGCCAATGAATCTGATTTCCTATACATTTTGGGTCTTTTTAATTCTTTGCGCTGTATTTTACTATCTTTTCCCCAAAAAAATCAAACCAATCTGGCTTTTAATTTGCAGCTATGGCTTTTATTTGCATGACCGCAGCGGCTTACAGATGGTGACTTTGTTGATTGGAACAACTCTCATTACTTATTTTAGCGCACTTGCCATCCATCAGCTAAAACAGCTTTGGGTCAGAAGATTTTTTCTTCTTTTGTCAATTTGTACCTCAGGCGGCATTTTATTTTACTATAAATACGCCAATTTTCTCACCCAAACATGGACAGATTTTTGGGGACTGTTTGGATTCTCTTTCAGAAGTTCTGTCATAGACCTCCCTGTTGTGTTGGGGCTGAGCTTTTTCACATTCCAATCCTTGGGCTATGTAATTGATGTATATCAAAAGGTGATTCCTGCTGAGAAAAATCCCATTTATTATGCACTGTATGTCAGCTTTTTCCCCTGTATCACCTCTGGACCCATTGAGCGTGCTAACCATCTTTTGCCACAATTAAAAAATCCTGCAAAATTCAATTACAGCAAAATTGCAGGTGGACTATACCGAATTTTATGGGGCATTTTCAAAAAAATGGTATTGGCAGGCAACTTAGATTTATTCACCCGTGAAGTTTTCACCAATATGCACAAATACAATGGCGGCATTTTGGCACTTTCTGCCCTTGTTTTCAGCTATCAACTCTATTTGGACTTCTCTGGCTATTGTGATATTGCAGTGGGAGCAGGCAAAGTTTTAGGTTTTGATTTAATTGAAAACTTCAACCGCCCTTTTGCTGGCAGAAGCTATACCCAATTGTGGGACCGTTGGCACATCAGTTTGACCACATGGTTTCGGGATTACATTTTCACTCCGCTCAGCTTCTATAATCGTGGATTGACCGGTGTTTTAGGAAAATTGCAAGGCTGGTTTAACATCTTCATTATTTTTCCCATCAGCGGTTTGTGGCATGGTGACAGTATGGGCTATGTAGTTTGGGGCATTTTGAACGGTCTGTTTATGGTTGTGGGCAAAGTAACTGCCAAAAAGCGCCGTAAATGGGCAAAAAAGAACCCTTTATATCGTTCTCGGTTTATAAAAGCATTGATTCAGTGCAGCTGTGTTTATCTAATGTTTACAATTTGTATTGTATTTTTTGCTGCAAGCTACTATGGACAAACGGCATCGGACGGATTCTATTTATTCTCACATCTTTTTTCCATGCAGGGAAGTACCAACCTATCTCAACTTGTTTTTATTAAGCTGGGATTTTCTTCATTAACTTTGTGGGCAATCTTAATTGGCAGCATTTTTGTAGAATGTATGGAAAAGATTGGAAAACCGGAGCAGGTCATTCGCAAATTATATTTCCCTATTCGTTGGGTTATCTATTACAGCCTGATTTTTGCTTTGCTTCTTTTTGCAAATTTTGGCGCATCCGGCTTTGTCTATGGAAATTATTAAAAGGAGGTGTTATGTTTGAATCAGGCAAAATCCAAAACAACAAAACAAGCCCCCAAAAAGAAACCTTCACATTCTCCTCTGTCAAAATGCTTGCATTTTTTATTCAAATGGGCTGTAATCACCATCAATGTTCTGTTCAAAACGGCACTTCTTTTACCAATTCCGATTTTTTTGTTATGGTATAGTTTTTCCATTGACCGAAACGGTTGGTTTCAAGGAGAACAATATGAGCGTGAAATCGCTCTGGCAATGTTGGACGGCAATCCCATTTCCAACTTTGAAAAAATGGAGGAGCGAGAAATCGTAAAGCTCTATGCACAAAATCTTTCCGAACCGCCTCAAGCCATTTCATTGGGGTCAAGCCGCATTTTGCAGATGACTGCACAAATTGCCGGCACAGACAATTTTTTCAATGCCGGTATGATTGGTGCGGAACAACCGGATGTGATGAGCAGCTACTATTTGTTTGACCGTGCTGAAAAAATTCCCGAAATTGTTATTTTGGGGGTAGACCCGTGGATTTTCAGCTCAGCACCTGAAGCAACAACCTATCGCCGTGTTGACTGGAAAATGTACAATGATTTTCTTTATTATGGTTTAGGACATCAAGATGTTGTTGTCACAACTGAGCAAGAAAACATGAATTTTTGGCTTTCTTTGACAAGCCCCTCATTTTTTCAGGAAAACTTAGAGTATTACATCGAAAACAAAGAAACGGGTATGCGCCCACAAATTGTGCAGGGCGATGTTTATGCGCAAACAAATGATGTAAAAATGCCGGATGGCAGCGTGCTTTATTCTGATAGTATGCGTTCTGCATCCATTGAAGATGTCAACCATATTGCACTAACTGCTATCAACAACTCATTTGTAAACTGCGAAGATTTTTATGAAATGGATGCTTCTTTAATTTCGTTGTTTGAAGAATTTATTTCTTATATGCAAAACAAAGGCAGCCGTGTTGTTTTGATGCTTGCCCCCTATCACCCCATTGTATATGAAAAAGTATTAGAGCAACCAGAACGATACAGCGGATTTTTTCAAGTAGAAAGCTGGCTGCGCAATTTTGCAGCGGAAAAGGGACTCTCTTTGTACGGTTCTTATGACCCTGTTGCAGTGGGATGCAGCAATGAAGATTTTTTTGACGGGTGGCATATCAAAGGTAGCGGAATTTCCAAATTTTTCAATGGAATTTCCAATCTTGAGCCATACACACCTTCTGCCGACCTTGCTTTTCTGCCAAGACTTCCATAATATCGAAAAAGCCTCATGTATCAATTGATACATGAGGCTTTGACATTTTATTGATTCAATGCAAAATGGCTAATTTCCTCACCGGTTTCAAGATTATATGCAATAAACTCACCATTTTCATAAATCATAAAACTGTGTGTTCCATCTTTCGGAATAGACACCGAACCTGGGTTCACGATTGCAATGTCATCTTTCCATTCACCATGCTTAATATGCACATGTCCAAATGCAAAGACACTGCCCTTTTTCAAGGGGGGCAAATGTTCAGGATTGAACAAATGCCCATGTGTCAAAAATAAAGTTCTTCCATCTTCCAGCACAAGCTGTGCATAGTCTGCCATAACAGGAAATTCCAGCACCATCTGGTCAACTTCTGCCTCGCAATTGCCCCGCACTGCCAAAATTTCATTTTTCATATCATTCAGCATAGGGATAACGGTTTTGGGTGCATACTCATCCGGCAAATCATTTCTTGGCCCATGATACAACAAATCTCCAAGCAAAATCAACTTATCAGGCTGCATAGCATGATATTGTTCCAACAAACGGCGTGTCCATGCGGCAGAGCCATGCAAATCAGATGCAATCATCAATTTCATACATTTTTCCTTCTTTTCTATGGCATATTCAGCCAAATTCTTCAATCATAAAATAAATCAACAGTATTTTCTCACAATTTCCTGCATTTGTTCAAAGTGGCTTTCCATTTCTTCCACCAATTTAAATTGTGTTCTGGCACGGTCTAAGTTATGAGAACAACGGTCTGTTTTAAAATAGGTATCACCCTGCAAATAGTCTGTCAAAAAGCGAATCCCACATTCCAAAGTAATAATTCTTGCTCCCCATGCAAGGCTTTCTTTTTCTGCATCGGTCAAAATATTTCCTGCTGTTTCCAAATATCCTTTTACATACAACTCATACAAGTTAATATCAAAGTGAACCTTTGACAAATCTTTCTCATCCTCTGCTGCTGTGGTAGCACCAAAACGGATGGAATCGCCAAAATCATTGGCAGCAAGACCAGGCATAATGGTATCCAAATCAATAATACACAGACCTTTTCCAGTGTTTTCATCAAACAGAATGTTGTTCAGCTTTGTGTCATTGTGTGTCACACGCAGGGGCAGATTCCCAGCATGCAACTGTTTCGTCAAAACAGCACAATCGTCCCTTCTTGCCTGTATAAACTCAATTTCTTTTTCACATTTGACCGCACGGTTTTTCACATCTCGTTCCAATGCCTTTGCAAAGTCCATAAAGCGGCTTTCGGTGTCATGAAAATGAGGAATTGTTTCATGCAAAGTATGTGCAGGATAATCTGAAAGCTGCTGCAAGAAATTTCCAAACGACCTTGCAGATTCATAAAATTGTTCCGGCTGTTCAACCAATTGATAACAAACAGAATCTTCAATAAAATTATAGCAGCGCCACGGGTTTCCCTCACTGTCCTCAAAGAAACTTTCCCCTGCTTTTGTGCGGATATAGCTCAGAGTTTCACGGTTTGGATTTCCTCCATTCTGTATAATTCGCTTACGCAAAAACTCTGTCACACCCATGATATTATCCATTACCTCTTTGGGCTTTTTAAATACATTGGTATTAACACGCTGCAAAATATAGGTCAATTCTTCTTTTCCATCACAGGGCATATACACCGCATAGGTTTCGTTGATATGTCCTTCTCCAAAGGGTTTTACAAAGCTGCATGTATTGCCAAACCCAAAAGCATACAGTGCATCTTCCAGCATCAAGTTGTCCACACCATCAATTTTTCGACGGGTAGAAAAAATAACAGTACCCGCTTCAATTTTCTGCAATGGTTTAATGCAGCAATTCGCTTTGATTACGGTTCCAAGTCCGATATGCACACCATCTTCCAAACGGTTATCATGGTCAACCACTGCTCCACAGTTAATCAAGCAGGCTTTTCCCAGTTGGCACTTTGTATTGACAATTGCCTGATGCAGCACAATACACCCTTCTGCCAATTCTGCAGAAGGGCTGACCCATGCAGTTGGATGAACTAAGGTTGGCACTTCATATCCTGCCTCTAAAAGATGTTTTACCCAACGCAGTCTTAGACGGTTATTTCCAAATGCTGCAACTGCTTTTTTATATGTTCCATATAAAGACTCATAGTCCATACAGCGTCCAATCACTCTATTACCACGCACAGCATCATCTAAAAAAGAAACCTCATATCCCAATTCAGCAGCAACTTCTGCCACCACCTGACCAAAGCCCCCTGCACCTAAAATCAATAGTTTTTCCATTCATGACACTCCTTACGCTGGTATTCTGTCTAATAACTTTCATCTTACCATATTGCATTGATTTTTTCCAGTATTATTCCACGAAAGCATATCTTTTCGATTATTAAAAAGCAGCCTTTGCAAAAGCAAAAGCTGCCTTGATACAATCTATACAATCTCAAATTTATATTTTTCAGGCTGTTTCGGGAGCCTTATAATAAGGCGACCCCTCCAAATATGGAGCGGTGGAACTATATGCAGTATGTCCGGAAAGATAATCCAGCCATGCACGATAGCCTGCTCCCTGCAAGTGAATACCATCAGGGGCACTGTATTCCGGAATGGTGTACCCATCATCACCTGTCAAAACCTCGGTTAAGTCCACAAAATACAAACCACGTTCATACGCCATCTGTGCCAAAGCATTGTTTACAGCGTACAAATTAGCTTTGCTGTATCGTGCATCAGATGCCTCGTATGCTGCTGTAACAGGGGTCATAGATTGGATATAAATTTGCGCATCGGGTCGGCAAACTGTTTTGAGCCAATCCAACATTTTGCTGTAATAAATCACAAAATTTTCAACAGAAAGTGTTTTCAAAGAGTTTGCACCAAATAAAATATAGATATGTTCTGGCTGTTTTTCTGCCAATTTCTGTGCAATATCGTCCTGCATTGCAACACGAGTCCCATCAGGCAACGGCATCTGAGCATTGTTTACAACACCATCCGGGCCGGAACCCTTATATGCACAAAATGTGCTGATTTCTTTGATAGGGTTATCATACACTACCCAGCCTTGCGAAACTGAATCTCCAATAAACAAAGAATTAGCAAAATAGCTGGTGTCAACTCGTCCATTTTCAGGCAAAGAAATCATTCGATAGTCAGGGGTAATGATGGTTTGGTCAATAGTTCCACGAATTGGCCCCACAATATTCCATCCTGCTGGCTTTGGCTCTTGCGAATTATTATTGTCTGTTTCTGTTGTTTGGGTGTCATCGCTGGGGATACTTTGAGAAGAATCTTCTGATGGAGTATTTTCTCGGGATACTTTTCCAATAATCCAAGTAATCACCCATGCCAGCAAGCAAATTACAATCGCTGTAATCGCCAAAATGACAAATCTTCGCATATTTTTTCTGCGGCGGCGCCGCTTTGTCTGTGCTTTAAACTCATTATAACTGGACAAACTTCTGCATCCTCCCCATTGTGCTGCGCACTTCTATTTTCACTGCATCAAACTGATGCAGAAATTGTTCTAAAGCGATAACGCAGCACTTCTGATTGAAATCAGCTCTTTGGAGTTTATGCTTTGTATATCATAGCTTTAGGATAGTTGTATTTATTATACTGTATCCTTGTTTGCAATTCAAGCAACATCTTTTGATTCTGCTGCAAATAACACACAAAATCATATTTTTTCACAATTTAATGTGCATTTACAGCCGTTTTTTGACAGTTTCTGGCTGAAGGCGCTGGTGCACTTTTGCATAGTGATACACCCTGCAAACTTCGCTGATGGTGCAAACCTTGTCCGCAAAATTCACCACCCAAGATTCCCAATGGCGTGGAATCTTGCGCAGGGTCACAGGCCACATATGGGTCAGAATAATATCTTCTTCCAAAGCAGAAAGTCCATAGGGGCGCGCATTTTTCAAAGCCATAGCAGGATGAATCAGCAACCGCTCAAACAATCCCACTGTTGTGGTGTTCCAGTCGCACAAATACAAATCGTGCAAAAGTCCTCCCCGTGCGGCGGCGCGTTCATTCAGACGCAGTTTTCTGCAAATAATAAAAGAAAGATATGCGACAAATAAGCTGTGGTCAAAACAATCAATTCCTTCCACATGCTGCTCAATATATCGCATTTTTTGCACTTGCTCATCATTGAGCAGGTCTTGCACATAGTGTTTAAAATCCAAAAGGTTTTTTTGATTCCACATTGAAACGGTCCTCCATTCTGAGTGTATTCAAAACACTGATAATTTTCTCAGCAAAAAGATATATGAGGCAAAAGGCTCCATTTTTTCAATTTCTATCCAACATCCACTGGAATGCTTAAAATCTCAAGTTTTGAGATAGCCTTTTGTTTCGTAATCTATAATACGAATTATTATATCAAAAGTTTTCAACACAAATCTTCCTTTTGCTCTTTCTTCTATTGTAATGCTATTTTGTACTATTATGCAATGCTATTTTAAAATTTCACTTTTATCCAATTCATCCAGCGAAATAAATGCCGCTTTTCTTCTGCCTGTCACTGGATGTGCAGGCTTACCATAATCCACCCAAACCATTTGATTGTCTGCATACAAAATTGCTTTTCCCCGTTTGGCTTTTTTGGGGGTTGCAGATTTTTGTTCCAGCAAAATGCTGTACCGTTTCAAGTTTTTATCTTCCACCTGCAAACACACAGGAAGTTTGCCTGTGCCATTGCTTTCCAAACGGTCAATGCACATAATATCCCTCAGTTTTTGTTTGTCCACATTGGGAAGTTTTTGGGCTGTCTGAAAAAGTAGCTCTGTATAGGCATCCAGCCCTGTTTTTTCTGCGGTTTCCTGTTCTGATAAAAAGCCAAACAATGCAAAGGGAGAAAATCCTGTTGTTTCCAGCAAATATTCAATTGTTCTGTGGAATCTTCCCGAATTGAAGGTACGCTCTACCACATCTTCCAGCAAATGCAGTTTGTGCAGTTCCTCTACCGAAATCCAAGGGGTATCAATCACCTGATAGGGAGGATTGCTGTCAAAATTACAAGGGTATTCCTGTGGCTGTTCCCGCATATCTGCCCCATACAACAGCTTCAAAAAGCCCAATTGCAGCATTTGTGGCTGCAAGGCAAAAGCAGTGTTAAAACTTTGCCCAAAAATTTCAAAGGTTTCCAGTGGCAGCCCTGCAATCAAATCAATATGCAGATGAATGTTCTGTGGCTGTGCCAAACGGCAAATATTTTCTTTCAGCTTTGTGCAGTTTGTTTTGCGGTGAATTGCCTCTAGTGTTGGTTCATGGAAACTCTGCAATCCAATTTCAAGCTGCACTGCACCCAATGGCATTTGATTCAACAGTTCAAAATGTTCCTCTTTCAAAATATCTCCTGCAATTTCAAAATGGAAACACACATCTTTTGGCAGACTTTTACCATATTCCTGCAAAATCCATCGCCAAATTTCGGCAGCTCTATCTGGTCTGGCGTTAAAAGTACGGTCTACAAATTTAATTGTTTTGGTTCCACTTTGCGCCAGTTTCGTGATTCTGCGTTTCATGTCGTCCATCTCAAAGCAGCGCACAGGGCCGCACCGACCCGAAAGACAAAACGCACAGCGGTATGGGCAGCCTCTTGTGGTTTCAATATAGCAGATTCTTCCATTCAATGCCTCAAAGTATTCTTTGGTATAAGGGTCTGGAGGTGACATAGTCAAAACAGCAGGCTCTTTTTCCACAATGGTTCCATTGTTTCGTCCACACAAGCCTGCTACATTTTGTTCCAGTGGGTCTAGTCTGTCTTGAAGTGCATTACAGAATGCAGGCAGACTTTCTTCCCCCTCTCCGGACAGAACATAATCAATCTCTAAATTTTCTTGCAATATCTGTGCTGCATTATAGCTGACTTCTGGGCCACCAACCACAATTTTGCAGCAAGGATTTTGTTTTTTAATGCTTTTGATTGCCTGCAAAGTATTTGGCTTGTTCCAAATATAAACAGAAAAGCCAACAACATTCGGATTTTCCTCTAAAATCTGATTCACCAGCAGCTCAGGGTTTTGATTGATGGTTCCTTCTTTGACACACCATTCAACCGATGGAGCGTATGCTGTCAGTCCTGCACCCAAACACCACGGAGCAAGGCTGGAATGAATATATTTTGAATTATAAACTGCCAATACCAGTTTCACATTTTGTCCGCCCTTCTATATTTTCATAATATTTTATCCTATTGCAAATTTCCGCTTTTGTCAAATATCCTTGAAGTTTCGCTGATTAAGGGGTAAAATTTCAATCATATAAAAAATTTTTTATTTTTCATGCAATAAAATGATTTTTTTATGCATTATCCAATTGAATAGGAGAGATTCAATATGCTTTTTTTGTTTGCTGCTGTTGCATCAAACCAGCAGAGCCAACAGGCACCTGATGTGCTTGAACCTCTAATATACGCAATTTCTGCCGGAGACCGAGATTCTCTGGCAGAATTATATCGCCGTACTCGGACGGCGGTATATGCACTTGCTCTTTCTTATCTCAAAAACGGGCAAGATGCAGAAGATGTGGTGCAGGATACCTTTGTACGCATTTGGGACAACGCTTATCGCTATCAGTCAAAGGGCAAACCAATGGCATGGATTCTCACAATTGGCAAAAATCTCACTTTAATGAAATTGAGAGAACGCAAAAAAACCGAACCTTTGCCCACAGACGAAACTTCTTCCGATTTGCTTTTCCCATCTCCCGCACTTTCCACAGAAGAACGACAGCTTTTATGCACAGCACTTGAAACATTATCAACCAGCGAACGACAAGTGCTTTTGCTGCACGCTGTCACAGGTCTGAAACATCGGGAAATCGCAGCTTTATTGGAACTTCCCCTAGCAACTGTTTTGTCAAAATATCATCGTTCGCTAAAAAAACTACAAACCAAGCTGGAAGGAGATGCGTCTTTTTGAATC
>JAHHUF010000024.1 GCA_020024115.1 Anaerofilum sp. | reverse complement strand
GGAGTTCACATTTCCTTTCCATTTTCATTTATATTTTAATTTTCTTCCGAATGATACTGACCCAACAAATGTGCAAATGTTTTCAATTGGTCATCGGAATAAAATTCAAGTTTCAGTGTTCCTTTTCCGTTTTTATAGTCCACCTTTACTTTGCTTCCCAAAATTTCTTTCAAGGAAAGCTCCACTTCATCGGGGAACGATGGACGGAATACAGCTTTTTTATCCTTTGGCATTTTTGCAAGCTGTTTGCACAGTTGTTCTGTCTGGCGAACATTCAAACCATGTGCAATGACTTCTTCTGCTGCTTTGGTCTGCAATTCTTCACCACTCAAAGACAAAATCACCTTTGCATGGCCTGTACTCAGCGCCCCCTGTTTGACCTGTTCTACCACCCATTTGGGCAGATTGAGCAAACGCAAACTGTTTGCCACTGCACTTCGGCTGCGGCTCAAGCGTTTTGCTGCTTCTTCCTGGGTTAAATTACAGCGTTCCATCAATTGCTGATAGCCTGCTGCTTCTTCAATGGGGTCTAAGTCCTCACGCTGCAAATTTTCAATCAGTGCAAGCTCCATTGCTTGTTCGTCTGTCACCTCTCGAATCACAACAGGCACTTCGGTCAAGCCTGCCTGCCGTGCAGCACGCCAGCGCCGTTCGCCTGCAATAATGCGGTATCCCCCTGTGGGGGCAGGACGAACTGCAATTGGCTGCAAGATTCCATGTTCTGCAATGCTGGCTGCAAGCTGTGCAATTGTATCTTCATCAAAGGCTTTTCGAGGCTGGTTTTTGTCCGGTTCAATGTCACGCAAAGGCAAAGCCATTGTAGATTCCTGCCCTGAAACGGACATACTTTCTTCAAACAGACTGCCCAGTCCTTTGCCCAGTCCTCCTTTGGGTCTTGCCATTGTTTCACCCTCTTTCGTTTGAATACAGCTTGGCATATCTGAAAGCTAAAAAATTGACGAATTTTTTAACTTTTCAGATAGTCCCTAGTCTTTATGATTTCCCAAAAGTTCTTTTGCCAAATCGTTATAGGCTTTTGTGCCACGGCTGGAACGGTCATAGTAGTTGACAGGCATTCCATAGCTGGGTGCTTCTGCAAGACGCACATTGCGTGGGATTGTGGTTTTGAACACTTTGTCCCCAAAGAATTTTTTCACCTCTTGCACAACCTGCAAGGTAAGATTCAAGCGTCCGTCGTACATGGTCAGCAAAACACCTTCCAGCTCAATATACCTATTATATAGCTTTTTGACATTTCGCACTGTATTCATCAATTCGGACAACCCTTCCAATGCAAAAAATTCGCATTGAATGGGAACCAGCACAGTATCTGCTGCACACAATCCATTTAATGTGAGCAAATCCAAAGCCGGTGGGCAGTCGATAAAAATATAATCATAATAATCCACCACAGATGCAAGCCCCTGACGCAAACGGTTTTCGCGTTTTTCCATTTCAATCAATTCGATGGTTGCACCTGAAAGCTGAATATTTGAAGGAATTACATCCACTTTATATTCTGTATGGACTGTTGCCTGTTCAGCATTGCTTTTGCCAATGATGAGGTGATAGGTACCGTTTTCCACTGATTTTTTGGAAATTCCAAAACTACTGGTCGTATTTCCCTGTGGGTCCAGGTCAACAATCAGCACTTTTTTGCCTTTTGCTGCAACAGCTGACGAAAGATTCACGGCTGTTGTGGTTTTGCCAACGCCGCCCTTTTGGTTGGTCACTGCAATAATTGTGCCCAAATCAATCCCTCCCTGCTCAAATTTGCCTGCATTGCAAGCTAATTTGTATTATAACACACTTAGAGTGGAATGGAAACATTCAACTGTTGAAAAAAGGCTGTTTTTTCTTTGTTCCATGTAGAACATTTCATTCTTTATGCAAAATCCCCCTGCCAAAATGTTCCACATGGAACATTTTTTCGCAGAGGGATAAATTTTTTGTTCCATGTGGAACATTATACCGTTGCGGTCGGAATATGTACGGTATATTCAATATAGCCTTCTTTTTCTTCTTTTACTGCGGTTGCAGGAATCCCTGCTTTCACCATCACTTGAATTGCATGGTTGACGGTATTCAAAAAAACACGCACATCTCGTACCATAACCGTTCGTTTTTTCTTGACAGGCGGCAGCAATAATTTTTGCACCAATTCTTCTGTTTGATGCACTGTCAGTTCTCGCTTCACTGCCTGTTCCAGCACTGCAATGCGTTCTGTTTCGTCTTCCAATGGCAAAACCGCTCTTGCATGGCGTTCGCTGAGATTGCCTTTCAAGCAAATTTCCTGCTGCTGTTCAGTCAAAGTCAACAGCCGCAATTTGTTGGCAAGGGTTGGCTGTGCCATTCCCAAACGCTTGGAGGCTTCTGCCTGTGTGCATCCCCACATCTGAATCAACTCTTTCAATCCCTTTGCCTGTTCAAAACAATTGAGTTGCTGGCGATGGGTGTTTTCTTCCAGCCCCAGCACTGCACTGGACAAATCACTGTGTTCTGTAATAATTGCGGGGATTTTTTCCAGCCCTGCTTTTTTGCAGGCACGCAAACGGCGTTCCCCTGCAATCAGTTCATAATCTCCTTTTGCTGTCTTACGCACTGTTACTGGCTGCAAAAGCCCATTGCGTGCAATGCTTCCGGAAAGCTTGTCCAGTTCTTGCTCATCAAATACCCGCCGTGCTTGAAATGGTGACGGCTGAACGCTGTCAATTTCCAACAACACAACTTTTCCTGTTTCTTTGGGCCTTTTCCCCAGCATTTTTTTCATCCTTTCATTTATCAAAATGGTGGCAAACTATGCAGTATTTCTGCAAATTTGCCTTTTTTATTTTGTGCGACGAATCGGAAATTTTTCGCAGAAAAAAAGCCGTTTCGCCACACTCTTGGGTCAATACCAACAGTGTAGCATGAAACGGCTTTGTATTCCAGAATTTTCGCTCGACATCTTCCATGCAAAGGCTGTCATTTCAACGGTGCTTTTGCGATTTTTCCACCATTGCGAGGATAGACTGGCGAAGTTTGCGATATTTTCTCCACAACTAGCAAATTTCTTTCGTCGCCCATTGGCAGAGCTGCTTTGCGGTTTTCGACAAATTTTCCGCCCAGCTTGTGAATGGCTGGCTCTGCCTGCTCCAGTTCTTCGGCAGCGGTTGCGGCTTTCATGGCAATGAAGAATCCACCTTGTTTCACCAATGGCAAACAGTATTCGCTGAGCATATTCAACCGTGCCACACCTCTGGCACTTGCCACATCAAACTGCTCTCTCCATTTTTTTCGGGCAGCTTCTTCTGCACGCTCTTTTGCAAATTCTGCTTGAATCCCCAGTTCGCTGCATACAAACTTTAAAAAATCCACTCGTTTTCCTGTGGGTTCCATTAAAGTCAATTCCAATTCAGGTTTATACAGCTTTGCAACCACCCCAGGGAATCCTGCCCCTGTGCCTACATCCACAAATTTTCCCTTTACTTCGGGCTGACAAGCAAACAACAGGCTGTCGATAAAATGCTTGTCCTCGATGCCTTCGGGGTCGGTAATTGCTGTTAAATTCACCTTTTGATTATAATCCACCAGAATTTCTGCGTATCTTGCCAAACCATCCAGACAATGTGCAATATCCAACTGATATTTTGCAGCTTTTTCCAGCAATCTTTGTTTATCAATCATTCTGTTTCCTCATTTTCTTTGGTTTGTGGCTTATTTCCCAGCGATGCAACTGCTACTGCCAACACTGCTAAATCTGCTGGGGATACCCCCGGCACACGGGCAGCTTGTGCAATGCTCAAAGGACGAATTTTTGCCAGTTTTTCTCTTGCTTCCAAGCGCAGACCTTTCAAAGGTGCATAATCAAAATCAGCAGGGATATGGGTTTCTTCCTGTCGTTTTACCTCTTGAATCTGCCGCTGCTGCCGCAAAATATATCCCTCGTATTTAATTTCGGTTTCAATCCGCTGTGCTGTGCGTTTGTCCAGATTTTCACCCCAGCTAATCACCTCGGCAATCAAAGGATAGGTCACTTCCGGACGCTTGAGCAATGCGGCGGCTGTTCCTCCCACATTGGGTGGCTCCAAGCCTGCATTTTTAAAGACAGGCTCCAATTCGCTTGCACGAATGGTGGTTGTTTCAAGGCGTTTGCGCTCTTTGATGCCTGCTGCATGGGTGGCAGAAAATGATTCCCAGCGAACATCGTCCACCAAGCCCCATTCTCTGCCGATAGGTGTCAGTCGTTCGTCAGCATTGTCCTGCCGCAAAGTCAGCCGATATTCGCTGCGGCTGGTCATCATACGATAGGGGTCCATTGCACCTTTTGTGACCAAATCGTCCACCAAAGTGCCAAGATAACTGGTATGACGAGGCAGCATCACTGGCTCTTTGCCCTGCACCTGTCTTGCGGCGTTGACACCGGCAAGCAAGCCCTGTGCTGCAGCTTCTTCATAGCCGGATGTTCCATTAAACTGCCCTGCACCATACAACCCCTGCACCGCTTTGGTTTCCAAAGTTGGCTTTAGACAGGTGGGGTCACAGCAATCGTACTCAATGGCATAAGCAGGCCGCATAATCTCCAAATTTTCAAAACCGTCGATGGTACGATACATTTCATTTTGCACAAACTCTGGTAAACTACTGCTCATTCCTTGCAGATACATTTCTTCGGTGTCCAATCCACAGGGTTCCACAAAAATCTGATGGCAGTCTTTTTCTGCAAACCGCACCACTTTATCCTCAATAGAAGGGCAATAACGGGGGCCAATTCCTTCAATTTGTCCGCCATACAAGGGAGAACGATGCAGATTATCTTGAATGACTTTATGTGTTTCTGGATTTGTGAATGCAATATAGCAGTCCACTTTGTTTTTTAGTTCTCCTTTTGTCAAAAAAGAAAAAGGCACAATCTCCGTATCACCATGCTGCACTTCCAATTTACTAAAATCAACACTGCGGCGATGCACTCGTGCAGGGGTTCCTGTTTTAAACCGACGCAAGGGGATTCCTGCCTGTTTTAGGCTTTCAGTCAGTTTGTTTGCAGCATGCTGTCCATCGGGGCCAGATGCAAAGCCTGCATCTCCCACAAAAATTCTGCCCCCCAAGTAGGTGCCTGTTGCGACAACAACCGCTTTGGCTTTATAAAAAGCCCCCAGATTGGTACACACACCTGTCACCTGTCCGTTTTCGATGGTAATGTCTGTAATCTCTGCTTGTTTCAGTTCCAAGTTTTCACATTCTTCCAAAAAGCGTTTCATGTATTCATGGTAACGCTTACGGTCGGTTTGAACACGCAGCGAATGGACTGCGGGGCCTTTGCCCAAATTCAACATACGGCTCTGCAAAAAAGTGGCATCCGCAGCAATTCCCATAATGCCGCCCAGTGCATCAATTTCCCGCACCAAATGCCCTTTTGCTGTTCCTCCAATGGAAGGATTGCAAGGCAGATTCCCCACACCATCCAATGTCAAGGTAAACAGTGCCGTTTTTACTCCCAGCTTTGCAGCAGCGTGTGCTGCCTCAATTCCGGCGTGTCCGGCACCGATAATAATTACATCATAACTTCCCAGATAATCCATTGGGAACCTCTCTTTCATTTTCAAGTTATTTGCCCACACAGAACTTTGAAAATACTTCATCCACAATTGCCTCGGATGCTTCTTCTCCTGTCAACTCATACAAGGCGTGCAAGGCATCATCGACACAGACACCCACAGCGTCCAAGTCAAAGCCTTGCTGCCTTGCATTTGCAGCATCCTGCAAGGCTTCCACTGCCCGAATTGCAGCTTCCAGCTGTCGCTGGCTTGCCAGCATACCTGCATCCGGGTCAATGGCAGAAACTCCCAAAAGGGTTTCAATGGTGTTGGTTATGTGGGGCAAAAAGCTGTCATCTTTTGCACTGATTTCAATTACTTCACGGAAATAAGGTGCAATTTTCTCTTTATCAAACTGCTTTTCCAAGTCGCTTTTATTCAGAATCGCCAGAGCGGGTCTGTTTTCGCATTTTTGTGCTAAGATAATATCCTGTTCACACAGCTCTCTGTTTGCGTCATAGACAGCCAAAATCAGCCCTGCACGCTCCATTTGTGCATAGCTTCTGCGGATGCCCTCTGCTTCAACAATATCATCGGTTTCACGCAGACCGGCTGTATCAAACAAATTTAATCGCACCTGTCCCACCTGCACCTGCTGCTCAACCACATCTCTGGTTGTGCCTGCAATGGGGGTTACGATGGCGCGTTCAAAGCCCGAAAGCAGATTGAGAAGTGTGCTTTTGCCCACATTGGGGCTGCCGACAATGGCAGTATCCACTCCACGGCGCAGAACCGCCCCCGCACCGTAGCCTTGTATCATCTGTTGCAACTGAGAAATACAACCGTTTAAAGTGGATTCTAGCGTCTGCTGTTCCAATTCCGGCACATCTTCTTCTGGAAAATCCACCCATGCTGCCAAATGCCCAGCCAATGCAGTTAACTGAGTTCGCAGAGCTGTAATCCTCTTTGCCAAAGCACCTTCCAAAGCGGAAACGGCAACTGCTGCACTTTGTCTGCCTGTTGCACCAATCAAGTCCATAACTGCCTCGGCTTGGGTCAGGCTGATGCGTCCGTTTTCAAAGGCACGGCGGGTAAACTCACCTGCCCCCGCAGGGGATGCACCGCTTTCAATACAAGCCTGTAATAACAACATGGGTGCTGCTACACCTCCGTGACAACTTAACTCTACAATATCCTCACCTGTATAGCTGTGGGGGGCACGAAAGCTGAGTGCAACCAACTCATCGCACACCTTGCCCTGCCATACAAAATGTCCAAATAAAGCCGTATAGCCTTTTGCCTGCTGCAATGTGCGGCTTTTGCTGACCGGTTGAAATACTTTTGATGCAATTTCGTGTGCTTGTCTGCCCGAAATGCGTACAACCGCAATGCCTCCTTCTCCCGGTGGTGTTGCAATTGCTGCAATTGTTCTGTTCACAGGCAAATGCCTCCTTTTTATCTTTTATTTTTTGTGCAATTCTTTGCGGAATTGCATCCTGTTCTCTTTGGTAATTTATTTTATCACACCTGCTTTGAAAAGTACAGGCAGGGGGTTCCAGAAACAAAAAATCTCTGCACCAAACTGATGCAGAGATTTTGCTCTTATAATTCAATCTTTCCGTACAATGCAATGCCTTCGCCATCGTTCAATGTTTCGGTGCGGCGAGGTGCTTTGGATTCCTCACTAGAGGAATTGCGGGGAGCATGGTCACGAGAATAGCCACGATTGGGGCGAGGGCCTCTGCCGCCGCCTGTGCGGTTATTTCGATTGGAGCGACGACCAGAACGGGGTGCCGGATTGTCGGGGTAGATTACCACACGACGGTCTGCACCTTCTCCACGGCTTTCGCTGTGAACCCCTTCCATCTCACTGATGGCACTGTGAATGATACGGCGTTCGTAAGGATTCATTGGCTCTAGCTCTTGGCTGCGGCCATTTTTCAGCACTCTTGCACCAATACGATGTGCCAGAGACGCCAAATCGCTCTCTCGTTTGGAGCGATAACCTGCAACATCTAAGCCCAGTTTGAGATAATCACCGCCGGTACGGTTTGCTGCGAGGCTTGCCAAGTAGCTGAGTGCCTCCATAGTTTCACCACGACGACCAATCAAAGTGCCGGCTTTCTCACCTTCAACCTTCAAAACAACTGCTTCATTTTGCTGAATGGGGGTGATGGTTGTATCAGCAACACCCATCTTTTCAAAGATGTCAGACAGATATGAAGCTGCAATTTGAATTTTCTCGTTCATATCTTCATTTGGCTGCTGTGCAGTAACCGGTGCTGCTGGTTCTTCTTTCTTTTCTTCAGCTTCAACTGGCTGTACCTGCTGGGGCTGTTCTGCTGGTTGCTTTTCCTCAACCGACTGCTCCGGCTCGTTCATATCAGTTGCCTTTACCTTTGCAGGAATGCTCCGAAACAGCTTTTTGACAGGCATTTCCAAAATTTCAATGCTCACTTCATCACGGCTTAAACCCAACTGAGCACAAGCCTTTTCGGTTGCTTCTTCCACAGTTTTTCCTGTTACAATTACTTCACGCATGGTCTTATTCCTCCCCGTTTGCAAATGCATTGAGCGGTGTGGTGCGTTCGTCTTTGTATCGTTCTTCGTCCTGTTGTCTTGCTTTTGCCAAACGCAGTTTAACCATCTCTGCTTCATTCACTTCTTTGGTCACTTTTTCGCCGGTAGCTGCATCAACCACAACCACCTGCTTTTTGCGTTTCTTAGCCTGCTTTTTCTCCTCGATTTCTGCCAAAACCTGTTCTTTCATCTTCTGTGGGTCATACAGCATTTTCATGAATACGCTTTGCAGAATCATAGTCACATTGGAAATCGTGTAATACAAAGAGAATGCAACTGGCACCTGGAAGCTGTAAGTTACAAACATAAAGCTCATAATCCAAGGCATCCATTTCATGGCGCCAACCATTTCCTGTCCACTCATTTTTGTCATTATAATATTCGACAAAAACATAGTCAATACAGACAATACAGGGAAAATCAGCAAAGGCAATGTTTCAGGAGAAAATGAGAACTGAGGCATCTGGCTCAGGTCAATTCCCAAAAAGTGGAAATTAAATGTTTGAATTTTTTCCATCTGCTCTGGGCTGAACCACTGTCCTGCCACAGAGGGGTCTGCCTGAATTTTTGAAATCATGGCATTTTGTGCCATGTAGTTGTTTGCAATGCCCATTCCGTTCATTGCAGTGTTGATAATATCTGCCGGAATACGCAGAATGTGCTGCAAAGGTTTATACACAACATCAATCACACCAAACAGCACAAGCATTGTCAACAGCACGGGGGCACAACCTGCCATTGGAGAAAAACCGAATTCCTCTTGCAGCTTCATCAGTTCTTCCTGCTGCTTTTGCCTGTCGTTTGCCCATTTTTTGTTGATTTCGTTAATCATTGGCTGGTATGCCTGCATCCGTGCAGAACTTTTTTGCTGCTTGATTGTGAAAGGCAGCATTGCCACCTTCACCAAAATGGTAAACAGCACAATTGACCAACCATAGTTGTTGACAACCTGATAAATCAGGTTCATGACCCATCCAAGAGGGCCACCAAGAAAACCCATAAAACCCATATTTCACCTTTTTCTGCCTTTTCTGCACAAAAGGCTGTTTTATCGTAGAAACCTGCGTTTGTGCAGTTTGCAGGTGATAGCCGCCCAAAACAGGCAGCTACACGAAGACAAATTTTATTTGCCGCCAGTGTTTATGCACGCCATTTTCCTTTGGCTGGCACAGGGTCTCTGCCGCATTTTCCGAAAGGATTGCAGCGCAGAATCCGCCAAAGAGCCAAAATCAGCCCTTTGATGACACCATGAACTTGAATTGCCTCAATTGCATATTGACTGCAACTGGGCACAAAGCGGCAATTGTTGCCCAAAAGCGGCGAAAGCAGCTTTTGGTAACACCGAATCAAAAAAATCAATCCTTTTGCAATCACTCAGCACATTCTGTTTGTGTGCTTTGCAGCACACCAGCAGCCTCCAATTGTTTTTTTATCACTTTTTCCAGCTGCCAGCTTTTGCTGGCTGCCGTTTTTCCCCGTGCCACAAACACAATGTCCCAGCAGCCGGCATCTTTGGGAAGCTGCTGCTGCATTGCTGCCCGAATCACACGGCGGGCACGGTTGCGGGTAACTGCATTTCCGATTTTTTTGCTGGAAGTAATGCCCACCCTTGTTTGACCGGCACGTTTTTTTACAACATAGGTCACCAGCAAGGGGTGCACAAAAGACTTGCCACGGGTATATGCCCGTGTGAATTCTTTATTTCTGGTCAATGTACGGTATCGCACAGCCAAAAACCCCCTAAATTGAAAAATAAGGCCACCTAAAAAAGTGACCTTTCATGCACAGCCTGCATGGGGCAGAACTGTGCTCTCTTAATGATGCAAAAAATTAAACTGCCAACTTTGCACGGCCTTTGGAACGACGCGCACGAATTACCTTGCGACCGTTTTTGGTGCTCATACGGTTCAGGAAACCGTGTACTCGGGAGCGATGACGCTTTTTAGGCTGATAAGTTCTTTTCATTGTATTTCCTCCAAGCTTAGGCCCCTGTGGGGCAAATTTTATAACATTCCTGGTGCAGGGCGTACACATCTTTTCCAAGGGACAGCCCTGCAACTTAGAAGTATACACAATGAGTTTCCATTCTGTCAAGTCCTATTTTTCAAAAATGCCTGTTTTTCCGCCTTTTTTGTTTGTGAAAACTTCCAAAATTTTTAACAAGTTTTTATTTAATAAAGTTTAATATTTATTATTACATCTATATAAATGTGTTCAATTCTGTTGAAAAACTGTTGAAAACATGTTATAATTTTTTTATTCCTGTGCAAAACCTGTTCAGAGAAAATCTGCTACCCGTTTTGGAGGGGCTGCATCGTTATGAACTCTTTTAACGAAGTATTTGACGCTATCAAAGATTACTGTCGGGACAGATTGCCCGCAGCAACCTATACACTGTTCATTGTCGGGCTGGAGCCTGTGGATTTTAGTGGAGACACTGCCACGCTTTCTGCCCGCAGTGATTTTTTAAAGGGAATTATCACCGACCGCTATATCCCTCTTTTGAAAGAGGCATTTCGGGTCATTCTTGGTTTTGATGTGGAAATCAAAGTCATTGTGGCAGGCGAACCGGAGCCAACCCCTGCCACCACCCCTTTGCAGCCGGAAATTCCCCCTGCACAAGGCAGCTATGCCTTGACCTTTGAAAATTTCATTGTTGGCTCTACCAACAAATTTGCCCACGCAGCTGCACAGGCAGTTGCTGCAAATCCATCCGGGGCATATAACCCTTTGTTTATCTATGGCGGCTCTGGGCTGGGAAAAACCCACCTTCTGAAAGCGATTCAGCTTGAAATCGGTCGCAACCAGCCAGAATATAATTTGGTGTATGTTGATGGTGAAAAATTCACCAACGAAATCATCAACGCCATCCGTGAAGGTTCTACCGCTGAGTTCCATCAAAAATATCGTGCCGCAGATGTTCTGCTGGTTGATGATATTCAGTTTATTGGTGGCAAGGAAAGCACACAGGAGGAATTTTTCCACACCTTCAACACCTTGTATCAGGCAGGCAAGCAAATTGTACTTGCCAGTGACCGTCCGCCCAAAGAAATCAAAAGTCTGGAGGACCGTCTGCGTACCCGTTTTGAAATGGGCTTAACAGCTGACATTCAGCCTCCTGATTTTGAAACCCGTGTGGCAATTATCCGCCGCAAGGCTGACCTGCTGCACTTGAATATGCCGGATGATGTGGCTGAATTTATCGCAAACCATCTCAAAGACAATATCCGTCAGCTGGAAGGTGCTGTTAAAAAGCTGGATGCCTACCGTATGCTGGAGGGAATCCAGCCTGTTTTGGGTGTGGCACAAAATGCCATTAAAGACATCCTCAACGAAACACAACCCGTCCCTGTAACCATTGAACGGATTGTAAACGAGGTCGCCCGCACCTACAATATCACACCGGAAGAAATTCGCGGCAGAAAACGCACCGCCAACATTGCCAGCGCTCGTCGCACTGCCATTTATGTTGTGAGGGAAATCACCGGCATGAGTATGGAAGACATTGGGCAGGAATTTGGCGGACGAGACCACTCCACCATTGTCTATTCCTTAAACGAAGCGGCACGGGACATTGAAACGGATACCCGTATGCGTGAAACAGTGGAAGATATTATCAAAAATATTCGTGCTTAGTGCCATTGAAAAATTGCATTTTGTTGAATTACCCGTTTTTCTTGAAAAGTTTTCAACATTTTCAACAGAGTTTTCAACTATAAACATCCAGTTTCCAACAACCACAGTTGAAAACATTGACTTCTAAACAATTTCAACATTTTCCCCACAAACCCGCCAAGCTTTTCAACAATGCCTTTTGGTTGGGTTTTTCTGAGGTTTTTTAGGTTTTCCACAAAACTCACAGCCTCTACTATTACTACTTATAAGAAATATTTCTGAATTCTGTAAAGCGGAAATTTTATCTTATTTCTTGTTATACTCTTTGTATAACAAATTACTTTTGCAGGTAAAAGGAGTTTTTTTATGAAGATTATTTGTACCCGTACCCTTCTTTCAGATGCAATTGCAGGTGTATCCAAAGCTGTTTCTGGCAGAGCGACAATTCCGGCTTTAGAAGGCATTCTGTTGCAAGCGGAAGGTTTTCAGGTCACATTAACAGGTCATGATACAGAAATTGGGATTACCACAACCATTGAAGCAAATGTAATTGAGCCTGGTCAAGCTGTTATTCCGGCGAAACTGTTTGGTGATTTGATTCGCCGCATGAATGGTGATGAGGTTGAAATTACCACTATAATGAACGGTATGGCAAATATCAAAGGTGCAAGTGCAGAATTTGATATTGCATCTTTAAGTGTAGATGATTACCCCACCCTTCCTGCTCCTGGTGCAGATGAAACATTAGAGATTCAGGCATCTATTTTGACCGAAATGATTTCCCGCACTTTGTATGCAGTGTCGCAAGATGATAAAAAACCGGTGCATACAGGTGAATTATTCAGCATTGAAAAAGAAAAATTGACGGTTGTTGCTTTGGATGGCTACCGTTTGGCAATTACAGAACAGGAAGTTCAGGCATCAAAAGAAATTGACATTATCATTCCCGCCAAAACTTTGACAGAGGTTTCCCGATTGCTGGGCGACGGGGAAGAAATTGTAAAAATATCGGCAAATCGTCATTTTGTTGTGTTTAAAGCCAGTGGTTATACCATTATCAGCCGCCTGATTGAAGGGGCATTTTTGGACTATAAACGCGTTATTCCTCAAGGGCACCGTACCCGTGTTGAGGTAGATGTCAAACCGTTTTCTGAAACCATTGAGCGTGCGAGCCTGATTATTACCGAACGGCTGAAAAACCCTTTGCGTGTCACCTTTGGAGACAATGTTTTGGTGCGCTGCCAAACCAATTTAGGCAAAGTGCAAGACCATCTGGAGGCTTCCGTAGAGGGTGAAGCAGTTGAAATCGGCTTCAACAATCGTTATCTGCTGGATGCGCTGCGCAATTCCGGCTGTGAAAAAGTGATTTTGGAACTTTCAGGAGCATTATCACCTGTAAAAGTGTTGCCATCAGAACAAGACCTGAAAGACGGCAAAAGACCCTTCCGTTTTTTGGTTCTTCCTGTGCGGTTTAAAAATGATTGATTACCTGCATTTATATTCGTTTTCTTGAATATAAAGATTGCAAATCTTGCTAAGAATAGGAGAAACCATGAAAACAATTCAAATAAAAACAGAATATATCAAATTGGATGCTCTTTTGAAATATGCTGCAATGGTAGAAACCGGAGGAGAAGCCAAGCACATGGTGCAGGCAGGCGAAGTGAAAGTAAATGGCGAAGTTTGCACAATGCGTGGCAAAAAGCTGTATCAAGGGGATGTAGTAGAAGCCAATGGTGAAACAGTGCAGGTGACCCAAGAGTGAAAATCAATCGGATAGAGCTGTCCAATTTTCGCAATATCAGCAAAGCAGAGCTGGTTCCCGGAGATGCTCTGACCGCTATTTTCGGAAAGAATGGACAGGGCAAAACCAACCTTTTGGAAGCTGTTTGGCTGCTGACCGGAGCAAAGAGTTTTCGTGGCTCAAAAGATGGAGAATTGATTCAGCGCGAAAAACCTTTTTCGGTAATTCAAGCAGAGGTCGAATCCAAAGACTTTGAACGGGAAATTCAAATTGTCATTCGTTCGCAGGGTGTGCCAAAATCCGGCAGAACAGCAAAACTATCCGGTGCAGACCAAGGAAAAGCAAGCAATCTGGCAGGTGTTTTCACAGCGGTTGTGTTTGAGCCGAACCATCTCAGCCTAGTAAAAGGAAGCCCCGAAGGGCGCAGAAAATTTATTGATGCAGCATTGTGCCAGCTTTATCCAAGTTATTTGTCGGAATATCGCAGATATTTGCAAATAATGAGCCAGAAAAACGCATTGCTCAAACATTTTTACCGCACACCCCAAGCAGCCGAAATGTTGGATGTTTTCGATGAACAAATGGCACAGGCAGGGGAAAAAATCACATTACGGCGCAAACAATATATTGAAGCAATTGCACCATTGGCAATTAAAAATTATTGTGACATCAGCAGCGATGCGGAAAGATTGGAACTGCACTATCTGCCCAGTTTTTCAAACGAAGGGCTGCTTGCAGCACTGCAAAAAAGCCGCAAGGAAGACCTGCGGTGTGGTTTTTGCACAATTGGGCCGCATCGAGAAGACTTTTTGATTCAGCTCAATGGGCAGCCTGCTCGCACCGACGCCAGCCAAGGGCAGCAACGCAGTGCAGTGCTCAGTCTGAAACTGGCAGAGGCAGCAATGGCGGAAAAGGTTCGGGGAGAGCACCCGGTCATGCTGCTGGACGATGTTTTGAGCGAACTCGACGAAGGCAGGCAGCGGTATTTGCTCAGCCGAATGGAAGGCAGGCAAATGTTTGTGTCGGGGTGTGATGCTTCGATGTTCCGTAAAACAGAGGGCAAAATGTTCCACATGGAACATGGCATATTAAAACCCGGATGAAAGGTGGGTTTGTATGTATCTTCATCTTGGGCAGGATACCATCCTGCGCACAAAGGATATTTTGGGGATTTTTGATTTGGACACCGCTTCGCTGTCCCGTCACACAAGGGATTTTTTGGCACGGGCGCAGCAAAACAATCGAGTCATTACAGTTTCAGAGGAACTGCCCAAAAGTTTTATTGTAACAGCACAGCACCCCCCAACGGTATATATCAGTCAAATATCCGCAGCAACCCTAAAAAAACGCAGTGGTTTTTTGCAGGATGTTGGCAGCATCGGACATCTTTAAACCATTGATTGATGAGAAGGAGCAAATATGGCAGAAGAAAAATTGCAGCATGAATATGGCGGCAGCCAAATTCAGGTTTTGGAAGGATTGGAAGCAGTTCGCAAACGCCCAGGAATGTACATTGGTTCCACAGGCGAAAAAGGTCTGCATCATTTGGTGTATGAAGTTGTTGATAATGCAATTGATGAAGCTTTGGCAGGATATTGCAATCATATTGAAGTAAAAATCAAACAAGACAATATCATTCAAGTCACTGACAATGGTCGTGGTATTCCAGTGGATATTCAGCCCAAACTAGGCATCCCGGCGGTTACTGTTGTGTTTACCGTGCTTCATGCAGGTGGTAAGTTTGGCGGCGAAGATTCCGGCTATAAAGTGGCTGGCGGTTTGCATGGTGTTGGTGCAAGTGTTGTAAATGCCCTTTCCGAGTGGCTGGAAGTGCGTGTTTGCCGTGACGGTGCAGAATATCGCCAAAGTTTCCGTCGTGGTGTTGAAGATGACCCACTGGAAAAAGTAGGGTTAGCACAAACGACTGGCACAACTGTCACCTTTAAACCAGACCCGGAAATGTTTGAGGTTTTGGAGTTTGATTATGACACTTTAAACCGCCGACTGCGTGAAGAAGCATTTTTGAATGCAGGCGTCCGTATTACCATCACCGATGAGCGTGGAGATGAACCTGTTCAAGAGAGCATGTGCTATGAAGGCGGCGTCAAGAGCTTTGTTGACTATATCCACAAGAAAAACAAGCAGAATGTATTGCATGATGAAATTGTTTATCTCAAAGGCGAAGTAAACGGCTCTATCGCAGAGATAGCAATGCAGTATAATGACAGCTACCACGAAATGATGCTGTCTTTTGCCAACAATGTGCATACTCCGGATGGCGGCACCCATGAGGAAGGCTTTAAATCTGCCCTAACCCGTGTATTCAACGATTTTGGCAGAGCAAAGGGCTATCTGAAAGACAAAGATGCCAACTTTAAGGGTGGCGATGTTCGAGAAGGCTTAACGGTTGTAATCAGTGTAAAATTGACCGAAGCACAGTTTGAGGGTCAAACCAAAGCAAAACTGGGCAATACCGAAATCCGCACATTGGTTTCGGGTATGGTATATGAAAAATTTAAAGAGTTTTTGGAAGAAAACCCTGCTGTGGCACGTACTATTTATGACAAAGCATTGACCGCTGCCCGTGCCCGTACCGCTGCCCAGAAAGCCCGTGAATTGGTTCAGCGCAAATCTGCACTGGAAACCAACCGTATGCCGGGCAAATTGGCAGACTGCCGTGAAAAAGACCCCACCCAAACCGAAATTTATATCGTCGAGGGTGATTCTGCGGGCGGCAGTGCCAAAATGGGGCGTGATTCCCGTATTCAGGCAATTTTGCCCTTGTGGGGTAAAATGATTAATGTTGAAAAAGCACGATTGGATAAAGTGTACGGCAACGAAAAAATGATGCCTGTTGTCACAGCCTTGGGCTGTGGCTTGGGGGATGATTTTGATTTGTCCAAACTGCGGTATCACAAAGTGTTTATCATGGCGGATGCCGATGTTGACGGCAGCCACATTTGCACTTTGATGCTCACATTCTTTTTCCGCTTTATGCGTCCGTTAATTGAAAATGGACATGTTTATATTGCACAGCCTCCCCTGTTCAAACTGACACGGGGCAAAGATGTGCGCTACGCATATTCCGAACCCGAAATGAGCCGTATGTCTGCCGAAATGGGTCAGAACACAAAAATCAATCGCTACAAAGGTCTGGGTGAAATGAATCCTGAACAGCTTTGGGAAACCACCATGAACCCCGAAAACCGTGTGATTGTGCAGATTTCTATTGAAGATGCACAAAAAGCAGACGAAACCTTTAGCATTTTGATGGGCGATAAGGTAGAACCTCGTAAAGAGTTTATTGAGAAAAACGCACATTATGCCAATCTGGATGTTTAAGCCTCTGGCTTGCATCCCCCATAAAAGACAGGTGAAAACATGACTGAAAATATCAATACCGGTACAAAATTGATTGTGCGGGATATCAAAGAAGAAATGGAGTCTGCTTTTATTGACTACTCTATGTCGGTTATTGTGTCCCGTGCGCTGCCCGATGTTCGTGACGGCTTGAAACCCGTTCACCGCCGTATTCTCTATACAATGTATGAGCGTGGCAACGACCCCAGCCACCCCTACCGCAAATCTGCCGACACCGTTGGTGCGGTGCTTGGTTCCTATCACCCTCATGGTGATGCATCTGTATACGATGCAATGGTTCGCCTTGCACAAGATTTTTCTTTGCGTTATCCTTTGGTTGATGGTCAAGGTAACTTTGGTAGTGTTGATGGTGACCCCCCTGCTGCTTATCGTTACACCGAAGCTCGTATGAGTAAAATGGCAGTGGAATTGCTGACAGATATTGAAAAGAAAACCGTTGATTTTGGGCCAAACTTTGACGAAACCAAAGAAGAGCCCAAAGTTCTGCCCAGCCGATTCCCCAATCTGTTGGTGAATGGCTCCACAGGTATTGCAGTTGGTATGGCAACCAATATTCCCCCTCACAATCTGGGCGAAGTCATCAATGGTATCATTGCATTGATTGATGACCCTGAATTGGATATGGCACAATTGATGGAGTATATCCAAGGCCCCGATTTCCCCACTGGTGGTATCATTATGGGCAAAAGCGGAATCCGTGCCGCCTATGCAACAGGCAGAGGCAAAATTACCCTACGCGGCAATGCAGAAATTGAGGAGCAAAAAAACGGTCGATTCCACATCGTTATCACCGAAATCCCCTATATGGTCAACAAAGCAAGATTGCAGGAGCATATCGCTGACCTTGTGAAAGAAAAGCGGATTGAGGGAATCAGTGACATCAACGACGAATCCAACCGCAATGGTATGCGTGTGGTAGTTGAACTGAAAAAAGATGCAAATCCGCAAGTCGTACTCAATCAACTTTACCGCTATACCCAGCTGCAAGACACCGTAGGTGTGATTATGCTGGCTTTAGACCATGGTGTGCCAAAGGTAATGAACCTCAAGTCAATGCTTGAAAAGTATATTGAGTTTCAAGGCGAAATTATTCGCCGCCGCACTGAGTTCGACCTCAAAAAAGCACAGGACAGAGCACACATTTTGGAAGGCTTGCGTCGTGCGGTTGACATTGTGGATGAGGTTATTTACACCATTCGTCATTGTGGAGGCGGTCAGGCAGAAGCAAAAGCCGCCATCATGGAGAAATTTGGGTTCGATGAACCACAGGCGGATGCTATCTGTAAATTTCCCTTGGGTCGTTTGGCTGGCTTGGAAATTCAAAAAATTGATGCTGAACTGGACGAACTGCATGGCAATATCCAGAACTGGGAGAATATTTTGGCAGATGAATCCCGTGTGATGGGCATTGTAAAAGATGAACTCATTGCTTTGCGTGACAAATATGCAGACCCTCGTCGCACCAGAATCGAGCATGTTTCCGGTGAAGTGGATATTGAGGATTTGATTCCTGTTGAGGATTGTGTCTTTACCTTGACTCATGCAGGCTATATCAAGCGTTTGCCAAAAGACACCTATCAGGCACAAAGACGCGGTGGGCGTGGTATTTCTGGCATGACTCGCAAGGAAGAAGACTTCGTAGAAACCATGTTTATTGGTTCCACTCATGACTATATCCTGTTTGTAACAGACCAAGGTAGAATTTATCGCTTGAAAGGCTATCAGATTTATGAGGGAAGCCGAACCAGCAAAGGTACAAACATTGTCAACTTGCTGGAACTGCAAAACGGTGAAAAGGTCACAACCATGCTGCGTTTGGCACAAGACCAGCAAGAAGGCTATCTGACAATGGTAACTGCCGCCGGCTATATCAAGCGTACTCCTTTGAGCCAGTATTCCAATATCCGCAAATCCGGTTTGATTGCAATTCATCTGGAAGAAAACGACTCTTTGGCATGGACTCGCATCACAACAGGCGAAAATGAGCTTGTAGTGGCAACCAAGAACGGTCAGGCAATTCGTTTTCATGAGGCGGATGCACGCAGTATGGGGCGTTCTGCCCGTGGTGTGCGTTGTATTCGTTTGAGGGGCGATGACAAGGTGGTTGGTGTTGGCTTGCTCCGTGAGGGTGCAACTGTCTTTACTGTTACAGAGCAAGGCAAAGGAAGAAGAACCAACATTGAAGATTATCGCATTCAGCGTCGTGGTGGTAAGGGAATCCGCAACTATACAAGAGGAACAGTTGCAGGCATTAAGGTTTTGGACGAAACCGATGATATTATCCTGATTTCAATGGATGGTGTTATTATCCGTATGCACGCAGCAGATATTAACATCCAAAGCCGTTATGGCAGTGGTGTCCGTGTTATGCGTTTGGGTGAAACTGACAAGGTTGTGACAGTTGCCCGTACAGAACATGATGAAACTGAAGAATTGGCAAAGCCTGACATTGAGGAAACAGAAGAAGAACTGACATTGGAAGAAATTGCAGCATTGGAAGCAGAAGATGCAGCCAGTGATGTAGAGCCAGTGGAAGACGAAACTTCTGAGCAGGAATAAAATAGGATAAATTCTTTTTCAAATACGCAAAAAGATGTAC
>JAHHUF010000023.1 GCA_020024115.1 Anaerofilum sp. | reverse complement strand
CTTGCATCTTTCTCATGAATAAAACCTACTTTCAACTGCAAAACTTCATTCGAGAACAATTTGTCCAAAATTGACATTTTTGTTTGTGGAACTTTTTCCGGTTCCATGGAAAGTTCCACAACCTGTTCTTCCAAAAGTGCCATAATTTCAATCCAGATTTTGCTCAAATCTTCTTTAAACTCTGTAACAGATTTTTTTAAAGTTTCTTGATAACTATACACTTTCAGATAAGCCAGCAAGGCATCCCCAATGGTAACAGACAGCTTTTCTCCACCTTTTGCATAAAAGGCTTCTTTAAATCTCTGATAAACCGAAAACAAAAGAGAGCGTTCATCATGGTTCCATTTTTCTCCTGGCTGTTTTCCTGTCAGTTTCACCAGTTCGGCAAATCTTCCCTGCTCGCTAAAATACAAATAGTTGATGCCTGTCAGCTGATAAAAATCCATAAACTCATAATAGATTTTATTATCTTTTGTATCTGTTTTTCGAGGAACAAGACGCAAAACCCGCCCTTTGATAGACACTGCATCATAATATTTTAAAACACTGACACGCTTATTTCCTTCTTGAACATAAAAATGATTCAAATATTCATACGCCAAAATCGGGTCACGAATACCTTCTTCCAAATGTGCCTGACACAAATTTTCCCATTTGCGTGCAAACTCTGTTTGGTCATCCAAAAGAGGCATAAAATTGCCTGCAAAAGCGGCTTTTCGGCCTTCTGTTTTTGTTCCGGCAATTTGGTCGGTGGGGATGCTTACAATTCCCAAATCCACTGTGCTGACAATGTCTCCATTATCCAAAATATCATCCAAAACTTGCAGATATGGGTATATTCCTTTTGATACACAAGAACGAAAATAGCGTTTTGCTTTTCCATTTGCTTTGCGATATTCTTCTAAATTCATATCTTTTTGCCTTTCTTATAAAGTATTTTCCAAACAATCAATCTTTTATTGTAAAGGATATTTTATTTATCTACTTCTTTATAGTTTACAATTGCAGCATCAAAAAATCAATTCTTTTATTGATATATTTTCATATTATATGATAAATTTTTAAAAACCACAAACCCATTTTAGTTTCAAACAAAAAGCATTTTTTATACAAAAAAGTGGTATATGGACGAAACCATATACCACTTGCAATTTTTTAATGCTATTTTACAAATAAAAAACCCAAATTTAGGATTATTCATACAAATGACAAGCACAGAAATGTCCATTGCCATAATCTTTATACTCTGGAACCTCAGTCTTACATTTTTCCATGCAATTGGGGCAGCGAGTATGGAATTTACATCCTTTGGGGGGATTTGCAGGGCTTGGCAAATCTCCTTGCAAAATCACACGATTCATCTTGATGTCTGGGTTTGGCACAGGAACAGCACTCAGCAATGCTTTTGTATATGGATGCATTGCATGCTGAAACAGTTCTTCTTTTGTACCCATTTCAACCAAAGTGCCCAGATACATAACGCCAACCATATCCGAAATATATTCAACAACAGACAAGTCATGGCTGATAAACAAATAAGACAAATTGCGTTTTTCCTGCAAATCACGCATCAAGTTGATAACCTGAGCCTGAATGGATACATCCAAAGCCGAAACAGGTTCATCTGCAACAATCAAATCAGGATTCAAAGCCAATGCACGTGCAATGCAAATACGCTGACGCTGTCCGCCAGAGAACTCATGTGGATAGCGGTCTGCCTGGAAAGGACGCAGACCACAGTCTTCCATTACTTTCAAAACATATTCACGATACTCTGCTTTAGAAACAATATTATGCTCTCGAACAGCTTCACCAATAATCTCACTTACAGACATACGAGGGTCTAAGCTAGAATATGGGTCTTGAAAAATCATCTGCATTTTGGGGCGCATTGCACGCAAATCTTTGCGGTTCATCGCAAAAATATCTTTTCCCTCGATGATACATTTACCACTGGTAGGAGGAGTCAGGCGCAAAAGTGTACGCCCAATGGTACTTTTTCCACAGCCACTCTCACCAACCAAGCCAAATGTTTGACCTGCCTTAATGGTAAAGCTAACACCATCAACCGCACGGACATGACCAACAACACGCTGAGTTACACCGGCTTTAATTGGGTAGTGTTTTACAAGGTCAACAACCTCCAAAACATTCTGTTCATTCTCCATTACTTTTGCACCTCCTTCTGTGCTTTATAGCAAGCAACCTTATGGCTACCGTTCAGTTGAATCATTGGGGGAAATGGACCATCACACTCTGCATCACAACGGTCGCAGCGGTTGTGGAAATAGCAGTAGTTTGGCAGGTCAACCGGGTTGGGAACATTACCGGGAATTGAGTACAAGCGGTCACCCTCACCACCCAAAATATTGGGGCGGCTCTTCATCAAACCAATGGTGTACGGATGGCTGGGATTGTGGAAAATTTCCTGCACAGTTCCCTGCTCTACAACACGACCGGCATACATAACAACTACATAGTCTGCCATTTCTGCAACAACACCCAAATCATGGGTAATCAACATAATAGAAGCATTGATTTTGTCCTTCAATGCACGCAGCAAATCCAAAATCTGTGCCTGAATAGTTACATCCAATGCAGTTGTGGGTTCGTCGGCAATAATCAAATCAGGATTGCAAGCCAAAGCCATAGCAATAACAACACGTTGACGCATACCACCAGACAGTTCATGGGGATACATTTTATAAACACCGTTAGCATTTGCAATACCAACAATTTTAAGCATTTCAATACTGCGTGCAGCAATGTCTTGTTTGCTCATTTTTTCGGTATGCAGTTCAATTGCTTCATCCAACTGACGACCAATGGTGAAAACAGGATTCAAAGTGGTCATAGGCTCTTGGAAAATCATACTGATTTCGCCGCCACGCACACTTTCCATCACTTTTTGGGGAACTTTTGTCAAATCAATTGCGCGTTTCTCTTTGCGCTGATTAAAGCGAATTGCACCATCAGTAATTTGTCCCTGAGGCTCTTGCAAAATACGCATAACAGACATACTGGTAACTGATTTTCCGCAACCACTTTCACCAACAATACCAACTGTTTTTCCACGAGGTACGCTAAAGGTTACACCGTCAATAGCACGAACAGTACCAACATCGGTATAGAAGAATGTGTGCAGGTTCTCAATTTCCAAAATATTGTTTTCATCCTTCATTTGAGTCAAATACTCACTTTCAGGAATCTTACGCTTTTTTGCTTTTTTCAATTCTTTATAGCGGCGGGCATTTTCTTTTTTCACTTCCCGCAGTCGCTGATTGCGCTCTTTATCTGCAAGTTTCATTCAAATGCCCTCCTTATCGTTTCATTTTGGGGTCAAATGCGTCACGCAGACCGTCACCTACAAAGTTGAATGCCAAAACAACCAACAAGATGCACAGTCCGGGTGGAACCCAGATGTTCAAATATTGACGCAAAATAACATTATCATTAACCGATTGTACCATGTTGCCCCAAGAAGCATACGGCACACCAACACCGATTCCCAAGAAACTCATGGTAGATTCCATCAAAATAACGCTGCCCAAGTCCATTGTAGCCATAACAATAATAACAGGCATAACATTCGGAACCAGATGTCTGAAAATTTTGCGGCTGGTGCGAATACCGGTTGCCTCTGCTGCCTGCATATATTCCATTTCACGCAGTGCCAAAATCTGACCACGCACCATGCGAGCAACCCCTGCCCAGAAAATCAAACCCATGATAAACATAGTGTAATAAATTTTATGCTGTGGGCTGATTTTCAATCCCACCAGCATACTGGAAACAATCAGCATCAAAGGAATAAACGGAATTGATACAAACATCTCGACAATACGCATGATAACCATATCAACTTTTCCGCCATAGTAACCGGCAATACCACCCATGGTAATACCAATCAGCAGTTCAACACCAACAACCACAAAGCCAACCATCAAACTGATGCGTCCGCCGTACATCAAACGGGTCAGCACATCCTGTCCTTGCTCATTGGTTCCCATCCAGTGTGCATCGTTTGGCTTTGCTTTTGAGTTCAAAACAGCATTTGCAATTGCCTCATGGTCTGTCATACGGATTTCTTCTTTTGTTTCGGGGTTAATGTAGAACATTTCTGCCTCACCGTATGGACTGAACAAAGGCCCAATAAAACAGAACACTGCCATAGCTGCCAAGATAATCAAACCCACAACCGCCAGTTTATTGCGCAAAAACTGACGAATTACAATTTGACCCGGAGTCATAAACAGGCGTTTTTCTTCCAAATCCTCGATACGGTCAACAGAGGCAGCGGTTTGGTTATTCTTCATTTCTTCACTCATAAATCGCTCCTCCTTTCTCAACTCAAGCGTACACGGGGGTCAACCACTGCATACAAAATGTCAGACAGCAAAAAGCCCAAAACAGTCATTGTTGCAAGCAGCATATTAAAGCCCATCAAATAGGGAACATCAGCCATCTGGGATGCACGCAGCGCAATATTGCCCAAACCTTCAATACCAAACAGGTTTTCGGTAATAGCTGCACCACTGAACAGTCCCGGCAGACTGGAGCCCAACAAAGTAACAATCGGAATCAATGTATTGCGGAATGCGTGAGAATAAATAACACGATGCTCAGGCACACCTTTTGCACGAGCAGTGCGGATATAGTCTGCATTCAAAACTTCGAGCATATTGGTACGGGTATAACGCAGCATACCGCCCAAACCGGTAACAACAAACACACCAATTGGCAAAACCAAATGCATGAAATAGTCCACCAGCTTTGCCCATGTCATTCCATCGGGATAATTAACACGCGCATTCAGCATACCTGAAATTGGGAACCAATCCAGTCCATACGGGCCAAATCCACGCTTCAAGATGGCTGCAAAGAAGAAACTGGGCAATGAAAGTCCCAAAAATACTAATGTGGTAATAATATAGTCTGTCTTTGTATATTGTTTACGGGCTGCCAAAATACCAAGGGGAATCGCAATTGCAAGCTGCAAAATCATTGCAATTGCAGATACAGAAAAGGTAACGGGTGCATACTGACTGATAACCTGTGCAACAGGGCGTTTCATTACCATGCTGTCGCCTAAATCACCTTTCAATGCACTCACAAGCCAGTCAACATAGCCTTCTACAATTCCTTTATCCAAACCATACAGTTCACGAAGATGGTTTTTCATTTCTTCCGTCATCTGTGCATTGGTGGAAGTGGACAGAGTCACATAATCGGATGGCATACTGCGAACAAGTGCGTACAACATAATTGATACACCAAACAGAACAACCAAACTAATAAGTACCCGCCGAATAATGTATTGTTTCAACGGACAACACCTGCTTTCTGTTGCCAAAAACGGGTTTGACCGACTTCGGCAAAAATTTGTTTCGGAAAAGATTTTCCATGCAATATACATTTTTTATTATATCATAAGCTCTTAATAATTGCAATATTTGTCATTCTCTAAACAACAGCTTTTCGCATTTTCTTATTATTTTAGCTTAAAAAATCTCATTTAATAGCAAACCATTTGTAAGAAAAAACGCTTTTTATTACAATAAGTTGCATTTCTCCTTCTAAATTTGTTCTTCTGTCAAAGACACAAAAAACTGCTCAAAAAGTTTTATGTTGTTTTTACCTTCTGCACTTTTTGTATAAAAACATTTTAGCTGATTCTTTAAAGAATTCTCCTTGTAATCTTAAAGCAATACCGCACAATAAGAAAGCAAAACACTCTCCATTGCAACACTTGAACTTTTCGGTTGGGTTTTGATTATGCGGTGTTGCTTTAATACAAACTTTGATATAAAAGGGAACCCGACTGTGAATTTTCCACAGTCGGGTTCCCTGCTCTCTTCAAACCAAATGAACCGAAATCAGTTCATTTCAATCTGCCACAGGAACTTAGTGTAGTCCCAACTTGCACTAGACTTCTGAATAGTATCCATATTCAGGTTGTCAGTGTTGTAGCCCCATACATTTTCACGCTGATACAAAGGCAGCTCAATTGCCAGCTCCATAGAATAGTCCAGCATATCACTTACCAAAGGTTTGCGAGCTTCCGGGTCAGCAGTCTGAACAATTTCTTTCAACATACCGTCCAGCTTTTCATCTTTGATGCGATATTTATTTTGTGCACCGGTGCTGGAGAACTGCTGAGTTTTGTCACAGCTATTTACAGCACCCCATGCCATGCACCACAGGTCTGCACTGCCATCGTTCATAGCAGACTGCAAAACATTAAAATCAACATCCTGAATTTGCAACTCGCCGCCCAATTCTTTCATTGCGTTTGCAGCCTGAGTCAGCATTGCAGCAGCTGGGTGGTCACCCTTGCCGGAACTGCCCAGATATGCAACAATTTTCAGTTGCTCACCATTTGCATTTACTAATTTGCCGTCTTTCTGGGTGTAGCCGGCCTCTTGGAATTTCTCCAAAGCCTTTTGAGGGCTGTATGCGTATACTTCGGTTGCATCCTGTGGATACTCTGCCAAAGTGGTGGTCATAGGACGCTCAATTACCTTTGCCAAGTCACCAAAATAACCCTGAACAGCAGGCTTACGGTTCATCAGATAGAAGACACCCTGACGAACTTCTTTGCTCATGTTTTCAGCATTCGCACCCATATAACCATAACCGGCATTGGAAACCAGTTCATAGCTCATGTTTCCGCCTGCATCCATCTCGTCCAAAGTTTCTTGGTCAGGGTTGGGGTTGCCGATATCAATACGACCAGCAGCCAATTCTGCTACGGTATCTGTTGGAGGAATGTACTGAAATTTTACATTTGGAGTTTTTGGCTGACCCTCAAAGTAGTCATTGTTTGCAGTCAAAGAAGCAATATTGTCACTAAAACTTACCCATTTGTATGGGCCGCTTCCCATAGGAACCATGTTCTTCTGCTGGGCACTTACATCGCCCTTTTCAAACTCACCGTAGTAATGTACAGGAACATACGGCAAATTGATAGCACGGTCGCCAACAATGCTCAATTGATTGTAGGTAACAGTTGCGGTGTAGTCATCAACACGCTTAACCCCTTCAATCTCAGGAACTTTAACGCCATCGGTCATACCTTCTTTGATTACTTTCTGCTTATAAGCAGCTTTCAATTCAGGCAGAATATACTGGTTGTAGTTTTCTTCATTGGTCTCGGGCATAAAGTCCTCAACGGTCATCTGGTTTTCTTTTGCCCAACGCTCTGCAACAGGTTTAATTTCTTCGGCAGTAGGAACATATGACTCAACCTGTGCCTCAATTGCTGCATAGTCAGCAGTATCATAATAATACTCTTTCATGCCCTTGATATCTTGGCTTGCAAGGCTTGCAGGGCCGGTATAGGATGGGTCAGAGCAAAGATAGAAAGTATACAGATAGTCATCAATGGTAACATCTTCGCCATCGCTGAACTTCATACCCTCTTTTACTTTAACGGTATAGGTTACAGTACCATCCTCATTTTCTTCAAATCGGATACTGCCGCCCCAGTCTTCCAGTTCGTTGTTGAAGTTGATACGCTGAGGATTTACAAAAATCTGGTCCATAACCTGTGCATCGTAGGCGCTTTCTACCATTACAGGATTCCATTTCTCCTCAAAGTTTGCCTGCATAGCAATAACAATGGTGTCGTTGCCGGAGCTACCGCCGCCGTTGCTGCTGTCACCGCTGTTGGTACTGCCACCGCAAGCTGCCAGACCAACTGCCATAGAAGCAGCTAATGTCAATGAAAGTGCTTTTTTCATTTTTCTTTCTCCTTTATCCATTTTTTAAAAAACTTATGAACTTGGATTAAGTGAGCCCACCCCACAGAAATCCTAATTCAAAAATTGATTGTGAGTCACGGACAATGTGCATAACCCATGTGAAAGATTTTAATATAAAAATTCCACTCTGTCAATGTACATATTGTACAAAAGAAATCTAAAAAACAGTTTATCACTTTAAAGTGATAACAAAAATTATTGTCTTGACATTAAAAAATCCTTTTTTCATGAAATTTTTTCTTTGTTATTGTATTGGTTTTCAAATGTCAACCACACAAATCTTACATTGCCTTTATTTTATGTTTTTTATATATTTGCTTTTTTGTACATTTTTTACAATTATTTGTTTTCACAAGAAAAACAACTTGCTTTTTGTAATTCATACAACAGTTGGATGTTTTTCTTTTTGCTGAACAATTACTGTTCCAGTTCTGCTTTGTTATGACATACATAAACTCTTTTAATGATTCATACCTATTGTAAAAATGAGGAAATAGGGGGAATTTATGTGAAAGGAAATCCCGAAGAACGCGCGGTTTTGCTGGCAGAATACATTATCGAAAACAAAAGCACTGTACGGCAAGCTGCTTGTGTATTTAAAATTTCCAAAAGCACAATCCACAAAGATGTAACTTGCAAACTGCAAAAAATCAATCCTGCATTGGCAAAACAGGTTGCTGCTGTTCTTGCAGTCAACAAATCCCAGCGTCATCTGCGTGGCGGTGCTGCAACCAAACAAAAATATATGCTTTTAAAATCACAGCAAAACAAAAATTTTAACCTGCAATAAAACAGATTGCTCTTGCTCCTCTTTGTATTAACAAGTATAATAAAATCAATATCAAACCATTTTATACAAAGGGGTTTTTCAATGATTTTATCACAACAAGTTTGCACCATTGCAGAACAAAAAGAATCTGCTATCTGGGAGCTGAATCAAAAAATCTGGGAATATGCCGAGTTGAACTGGCAAGAGTTCAAAAGTGCACAAGCAACTGCACAGGCGCTGGAACAAGAAGGGTTTTCTGTCACACACAATGCAGCCAATCTGCCAACCGCAATTTCTGCACACTACGGAACCGAAGGCCCGGTGATTGCCTTTTTGGGGGAATACGATGCTTTGCCGGCACTTTCTCAGCAAGCAGCCTGTGCTGTCCAGCAACCTGTTGGGCAAAACACTTCCGGACATGGCTGTGGTCATAGTATGTTGGGTTCAGGTGCTTTTGGTGCAGCAATTATTTTAAAAGAGTTGATTGCACAAGGGATTGTAAAAGCACAGGTCAAGTTTTTTGGCTGTCCTGCCGAAGAAGATGGCGCAGGCAAAGCACACATGGCAAGAGAAGGGCTGTTTGACAACCTGGATGCCGTATTCACATGGCATCCCGACAGCGCAAACCACATTGCAGGCTCAAGCACTTTGGCAGTGCTTGGGGTAGAATATCGGTTCAAGGGCATCACTGCACACGCTGCGGCAGCTCCTTATGCAGGTCGCAGTGCCTTGGATGCTGCAGAATTGATGAATGTTGGATGCAACTATCTGAGAGAACACATGATTCCTGACGCAAAGCTGCATTATTCCTATAAAGATACCGGCGGTACTGCTCCCAATGTTGTTCCCGACCACGCCGCATTGCACTATTTTATCCGTGCCCCAAAGGTCGAGCAAATGATGGAATTGTTTGAGCGTGTCAACAAGGTTGCACAAGGAGCCGCTTTGATGACTGAAACACAGGTTGAGTGGTCTATTGTGGACGCTTGCAGCGATTACATTCCCAATCGTCCTCTGGGTATGCTTTTGGCTGACTGCATGAAAGAGCTTGGTGCACCTGCTTTTGAACAAACCGACATTGATTTGGCACAACAGTTTCAAGCAACCATCCCCACTGTGCAGCAAAAAGAAAACCTTGCCAATGCGTGTTTATCCAGTGGTTTGCGCTATTCTGATTATGCAGGTTTGGCTTTGGACACACATACTCCGAACTACATCCACCAGCCTCACCATGCAGAGATGGGCAGCACCGATGTGGGAGATACCAGCTATTGTGCACCCACAGCACAATTCTATCTTGCCTGTGCTGCCATTGGAACAGGCGGTCACACTTGGCAGCTGACCGCCCAAAGCAACAGCAGCATTGGCAAAAAAGGAACCATGCAGGCAGCCAAAATTCTGGCTTTGGCGGGTGCAAAAGCTGCTATGGATTCCGATTTGCTTGCTTTGGCAAAAAAAGAATTTTTGGAGGATGTTCCAAACGGATACATTTGTCCTTTGCCCCCAAAACAGGAATATTAAAAAAGGAGTGTAGACTATGAATACAATGGTGATTGGAATTGCAGGTGGTACAGGCAGCGGAAAAACCACGCTGACACGCCGTTTAAAAGAAATGTTTGGCAAAGATGTCAGCATCATTTACCATGACAATTATTACAAGCAACATGATAATATGCCCTATGAGGAACGCTGCTTGCTAAACTATGACCACCCCGACGCATTTGACACCAATCTTTTTATTGAACATCTCACCCAACTGAAAGAAGGAAAATCGGTTGAATGTCCTGTTTATGACTACACCATTCACAACCGAACCGATGAAACAGTTGTTGTTCATCCTGCTTCTGTCATTATTGTAGAAGGAATTTTAATTTTTTCCAGTCCTGTTTTGTGTGATTTAATGGACATCAAAGTATTTGTGGATACCGATGCGGATGTTCGCATTTTGAGACGAATTGTTCGAGATGTCAACAAACGCGGCAGAACTTTGGAAAGCGTCATCAATCAATATCTGTCCACTGTCAAGCCCATGCACGAACAATTTGTAGAACCCAGCAAATGCCGTGCAGACATCATCATTCCAGAAGGTGGCAAGAATCGTGTTGCATTTGAAATGTTGGTGCATCGTGTTGCCAGCCATTTGGGCGAAGCCAGTGAAACAACCGATTTATAATCAAATACCTCAAAATAAAAAACCGATTGTGCTTTATCTCACAATCGGTTTTGTTTTATTGTTTTTCAATCAACGCATATTCAACACGATGCTGTTTCACACTTTTCACCTGAATATGCAGACCATAGCCACTACATTCTGGGGTTTCTCCGTCCTGCGGAACATATCCCAAAAGCTGATAAATCAAGCCATTTAATGTTTCATGGTGTTCGTTTGGCAATTTTAATTCCAATGCTTTTGCCACTGCCGACAGAGCTATCATACCACCTACCTTCCACATATTTTCTCCAATTTTGCGAATGGGTTCTTCCTGTCCTGTTCCTTCATAATCTAAATCACCCACCAACGCTTCCAGCAGGTCATGCAGTGTAATCATGCCATACAGTCCGCCATGTTCATCCACCAACAGTGCAATACCCTGTTTTTCGGTTTGAAGTGCAGCAAACACTCTGTCTGCTTTCATACTTTTTAACAAAAACATTGGTTTGGATAAAGTTTTCTGTAAAACTTCTTCTTTTATATTTCTGTTTTTCAATCGAAAATATTTTTTTGCACTCAAAATTCCTACAACATCATCTTTTTCCTGTTCATAAATAGGGTAATAGGTAAATCGGCTTTTGCAGATAATTTCTTCCCAGTGTTCAAATTCTTGTATATCCAACATACACAGGTCAGTGCGATGGGTGCAAAGTTGCTCTGCGGTTGTATCATCAAATTCAAAAATATTTTGAATAATTTCATTTTCATGCTGTTTGATGCTTCCCTGCAAACGACCCTGAGCCACCATCATCCGAATTTCTTCCTCTGAAACAGTCTCATCTTCTTCGTTCGGATTGATGCCCAACAATTTCAGCACGGCGTTTGTAGAAACTGTCAGCAGCCCCACCAATGGTGCAAAGCATTTTGCAACCAAATACAGCAGCCCTGAAAGCCTCAGTGCCAAAGATTCTGCCTGTTTCATCGCCACACGCTTTGGCACCAATTCGCCAAAAATCAAGTTAAAGTATGCCAAGATAACTGTAATCACCAAAAGCGAAACAGCCCGCAGCACCGATTCTGCAATTGGCACACTAACTGAAATTAGCCATTGTGTGAGCGGTGTTGCAAAATTTTCTGCTGCAAAGGCACTGCTGAGCAAACCTGCCAATGTGATTGCCACCTGAATGGTTGCCAAAAACTTTGCAGGCTGTTTTGTCAAATAAAGCAGCCGCTTTGCTGCCTTGTTTCCTTCTTCTGCAAGCAGTTTCAATCTTGTTTCATTTGTGGAAATAACTGCAATTTCTGCACTTGCAAAGATTGCATTTGTGGCAGTCAAGAGTACCAATAATACAACGGAACCCAACATAATAAATACCCTCCTTAACGCCTTAGATGGCGACCGCCCTTTTGATAGGCTGGCGGCTTTGCCTTATTTTCTGCTCAAAAAATACAAAAAGACACAGCTTTTGCCAAAACAGCAAAAGCTATGCCCTTTTATTCTATCTTTTGTACAGAACGCCTATTCCACGCAGTTTCCGCTTCGTCTGAATCGTTATCCATCTGTGTGCTACCGTTCTTCCTTTCTTCAAAAAATCAAATATCAATGATAAATTATATTCTCTATCTTATCAGCTATCCTATCAAATTTTTTTGATTTTTTCAATGGCAGACAGTAATTTTTTACATAATATTTACTTTTCCAAAACTGCACCGGTGTTTGCACTTGTCACAAGTTTTGCATAGCGTGCCAACCAACCTGAAACTTGCTTTGCTTTTGGTAGAACAAACTCTTTTTTGCGTTGTTCCAATTCTTGCTCTGAAACATTCAGATGAATGGAATACTCCGGAATATTGATGGAGATGCTATCCCCTTCTTGTATCAGTGCAATTTCTCCGCCAGCGGCTGCCTCTGGGCTGACATGCCCAATGGATGCACCACGGGATGCACCGGAAAATCTTCCATCTGTAATCAATGCAACCGTTTTGTCCAGCTTCATTCCTGCCAAAGCACTGGTGGGGTTGAGCATTTCACGCATACCGGGGCCACCTTTTGGGCCTTCATACCGAATCACAACCACATCACCCTCATGAATCTGACCATTATAAATTGCATGAATTGCATCTTCTTCACTGTCAAAACAGCGTGCAAGCCCTGTATGACACAGCATTTCTTCTGCTACTGCACTGCGTTTAACAACACAGCCATTTTTTGCGATATTGCCAAACAAAACAGCCAATCCGCCTGTTTTTGAATATGGATTTTCCAACGGACGAATTGCATTAGTGTTTTTATTTGCAACCCCGACCAAATTTTCGGCAATTGTTTTTCCTGTTACAGTCAGCAAAGATGTATCCAAATATCCTCCCTCTGCCAACTCTGCCATAACTGCCTGCACTCCTCCCGCCTGATACAAATCCTGCATGTGGGTGGGGCCTGCTGGTGCAAGGTGGCACAGATTCGGCACTTGGCTGCTTACTTCATTGATAGTATTCAAATCAATTTCAATTTCTGCTTCGTTTGCCAATGCCAGCAAATGCAGAACAGTATTTGTGCTGCATCCTAATGCCATATCGGTTGCCAACGCATTTCGGAATGCTTTTTCGGTCAAAATATCCTTTGGTTTGATGTCTGACTGCACCAGTTCCATAATCTTCATTCCTGCTTTTTTTGCAAGCTGTGTTCTGGCAGAATAAACCGCTGGAATTGTTCCATTGCCCGGCAATGCAATCCCTACTGCCTCACACAAACAGTTCATGCTGTTTGCAGTATACATTCCCGCACAGCTTCCGCATCCGGGGCAAGTATTTTGTTCAAATTCCTGCAACTGTTGTTCATCAATCAACCCTGCTTTATAGCTTCCCACTGCTTCAAACATTTTGGAAAGGGTTGCACTTTCTCCCTGCACCTTTCCTGCAAGCATGGGGCCACCTGAACAAACGATGGACGGAACATTCAAACGCAATGCTGCCATAACCATTCCCGGCACAATCTTGTCACAGTTTGGAACCAACACCAAGCCATCAAACCCATGTGCCAATGCCATTGTTTCTACACTGTCACAAATCAGTTCACGACTGGGCAAAGAATATTTCATGCCCAAATGCCCCATTGCAATACCATCACATACACCGATGGATGGCACCAAAATAGGTGTACCACCTGCCATACGCACCCCTGTCATAACAGCCTCTGCAAGCTGTTTCAAATGCTGATGACCCGGCACAATCTCGCTGTATGCACTGACAACGCCAATCAGTGGGCGTTCAATTTCTTCTTTTGTATAGCCCAGTGCATAAAACAAGCTGCGGTTTGGGGCACGCTCCGGCCCTTTTTTCACATTATCACTTCTTAAATTCATACAAAACCCCTCCATAAAACCGCTATCAAAAAAGCGCATCAGCAGATTTTTGTCATACCGATACGCTGGGCTTTATTCCGCCGTTTTCTGACTGCGGTATGTTGGTTTTCATTATACTATTGCAAAATGCTTTGGTCAAGCAAGCATTTTCAACAAAAAATGGGCAGTTGGTGCAAAACCAACCGCCCGAATCATTATTTTGAAACCAGAAAGATGTTACCACAGATTAGAAACCTGCTCATACATTTCAATATGCTTTGCGGCGCTTGCTTTCCAGCTAAAATCGCTTTGCATTGCACGCTTGACAAGCTGCATCCAACCTTTGTGGTTATAATAACCCTCTTTTGCTCTCCAGCAAGCGTGCAGCATATCATGGGCATTATAGCTTTTGAAGGTAAAGCCATTTCCTTCTCCATCACCGGAGTCGGTAATGGAGTCACGCAAGCCACCTGTTTCACGAACAACAGGGATTGTGCCATATCGCAGGGCAATCATCTGGGACAAACCGCAAGGTTCAGATTTGGAAGGCATCAAGAACATATCTGCACCTGCATAAATTTTGCTTGCCAATGACGGCACAAATGCAATCCGCACCCCACATCTTCCGGGGTGATGTGCAGCCAATTCAGAGAAAAAGCTCTCATAGGCATATTCGCCTGTACCCAAAACAACCAACTGAATGCCCTCATCAATCATATTTTCAGCCACAGCACGAACCAAATCCAAACCTTTGTGAGAAACCAAACGGGTTACCATTGCCATAACAGGGCTACCGTCCTGCTGCAAGTGGAAAATTTCCTGCAATTCTTTTTTACATTCTGCTTTTCTCTTTTCGATGGTTTTCAGATTGAAATTTTTGGCTATATTGGGGTCTTTTTCAGGGTTATAGCTTTCAATATCAATGCCATTCAAAATACCACATAATTTGTATTGTTTCTGTCGCAGCAGGTCATCCAAACCATGGCTGAACCACGGGTCAAGAATTTCTCCTGCATAGCTGGGGCTGACAGTGGAAATGCGGTCTGCCATTTCAATCGCACCTTTCATAAAGTTGGTGCAGCCATCATATTCCACAATATGTGCATCTCGCACACCGATGCCACAGGTATCCTCCAGCATTTCCAGTCCATATTTGCCTTGATACTGAATGTTATGAATGGTAAACACTGTTTTGATTGCAGCAAACTTTTCCAAGTGGCGATAGTACAAATTCAGGTACACAGGGGTCAGTGCGGTCTGCCAATCGTTGGTATGAATGACATCAGGTGTGAACTCTGTATAGAACAGCATTTCCAAAATTGCACGGCTGAAAAATGCAAAGCGTTCGCCATCATCATAAAAGCCATACAGCCCGCTGCGTTTGAAGTAATATTCGTTATCCAAAAAGTAAAATTTTACGCCTTTGTGTTCATATTCAAACAAACCGCAATATTGATTGCGCCAACCCACCGGAACAGTGAAATTGGTCATGTATGTAAATTTGCTTCTCCATTCTTCTTTGATGTCACCATACAGCGGCATTACCACACGGCAATCCGCACTGGATTTCACCAAATCAATGGGCAAGCTGCCTGCAACATCTCCCAAACCACCCGATGCTGCAAATGGTTTGGCTTCACTTGTACAATACAAAATTTTCATAGGCCATTCTCCTCAACTCAAAAACCAAGCTAAGACAAGGGGATAGTTTGACACATTCCTTGTTCTATTCTTGATTCCCCTTATACTTTCTGTCGTTTGCCCACATAAATTGGGAAATTATCACTTACAAGTTTTTTGCCTGCGGTAATGGTTACATTTTTATCTGTAATCACATGGTCAAGCTCTGCATTTGCTTCCACTACGGTATCCTGCATCAAGACACAATTTTTAATTTTTGCACCTGCTGCAATTTTCACCCCACGGAACAGCACACAGTTTTCCACTTCGCCTTCAATCACACAACCATCTGCTGCCATAACATTGCTGACTGTGCATCCTGCCTGATAGCAGGTGGGGGCATCGTCACGAATTTTGGTATATACCGGGCGTTTTTCCCCAATAAGCTGTGTCAGATTTTCAGGATTCAAAAGACGCATATTTTCATCAAAATAGCTCTTTAAATCGCTGATTCTTGCACAATAGCCTGTATACTCATAGCTTTGTACATGGAGCAGTTTCAAATTGCGTGCAAGAATATCTTTTTCAAAATATACCAGATTGCGCACCATTGCATCTTTGACCAATGTAATGAGTGTTTCCCGTTCCATGATATAAATATTCATAGAAAGATTCTGCACACCATTGCGATAATCATTTGTCAAAATTTCGGTTATGCGCCCTGTTTCGTCCAGTGTAAATGTATAATTTTCTTTTTTTGCAGATTCCGGAATGGGGCATTTTTGATACACAACACTCACATCTGCACCAGACTGCTTATGCTTTTCAATAAAATCAGCATAGTCAAAACTATTGGCAGTGTTGCAATCACTGATAATGATATACTGTTCTTTTTGACGCTGCAACATTCCCACAATACTATACAGTGCTTCCACTCTGCCATGATACTCTTTGTTTTGAGAGCGGGCATAGGGAGGAATGATGGTAAGACCACCCAATTTTCTTACCAAATCCCATTCTCGGCCACTTCCCAAATGGTCCATCAGAGAATAATAATTCTCTTTTGTCATCACTGTAACATTGTCAATTCCGGCATTCACCATTGCAGACAGAGTAAAGTCAATCATACGATAGCGGCTAGCAAAGGGTACGCTTGCCATGGTTCTCTTTTTCACCAATTCCGGAACCAGATTGTCATACGAATTCGGAAAGATAATTCCGATTGCATTTGCATTTACATTTACCATTGGACATCACCATCCTGCACATTTTCTACCACCATCGCTTTGGGGGCTATCTTTGCGTTTTCTCCAATAATAACTCCTTCACCGATGACTGCAATACCCCATTCATCAGGTTTTTCTGCTTTTTGCTTTTCGCATCCAACACAAGCATTTTTCTTTATCACAACATTTTCTGCCACAATTGCATAGGAAACTTTCGCTCCATCTTCAATCACAGCACCGGGCATCACAATGGATTCTTCCACAACAGCATCTTTGCCCACCTTAACGCCAGCAAACAAAACGCTGTTGTCCACATTGCCATATACCTGACAGCCCTCTGTAATCATGCTGTTCTGCACTTTTGCACCCTGTGCAATATAGTGACCTGCTCTGCCGGAATGACGGCTGTAAATGCGCCAGTCCTCATCCCAAACATCCATCGGAACATTGGGGTCAAGCAAATCCATATTTGCCTCCCACAAGCTGTCAATGGTTCCGACATCTTTCCAATATCCCTCAAACGGATATGCCACCATGTGCTCTTTTGCGTTCAGCATATTGGGGATGATGTTTTTTCCGAAATCGTTATCCGAAGCAGTATCCAACTCATCTTCTTCCAGATATTTTTTCAGCTTGCTCCATGTAAAAATATAAATTCCCATAGATGCCAAATTAGATTCCGGATTTTTGGGTTTTTCTGCAAAACGGGTGATGGTTCCGTCTTCTTGTGCAGTCATAATACCAAAACGGCTTGCTTCTTCCCAAGGCACTTCCATCACCGCGATGGTGCAGTCTGCATCATGTTCTTTGTGGAATTCCAGCATTTTGCTGTAATCCATTTTATAAATGTGGTCACCTGAAAGAATCACCACATATTTTGGCTCATAGCGTTCAATAAAATTGATATTTTGATAAATTGCATTTGCTGTTCCTTTATACCAATTCGAACCGGTAGCTTTTTGGTAAGGGGGCAATATATGAACACCACCATACAAGCGGTCTAAATCCCACGGTTGGCCATTGCCGATATAATCATTCAGTACCAAAGGCTGATACTGGGTCAAAATTCCAACAGTGTCAATTTCTGAGTTTACACAATTGGAAAGCGGAAAATCAATAATGCGATATTTTCCTCCAAACGGAACCGCAGGCTTTGCCAACCGTTGTGTCAGTGCATACAAGCGTGACCCTTGCCCACCAGCCAGCAGCATTGCAATACATTCTTTCATAATTTTCTCCCTCTATCAATGGTTTCTATATCCCAAACGAAAATCACTTCGTTTTTGGCTGTTTTTTTCTTGTGGTTTTTGTTTCAGATTGTTTGTCTGTTTCATTCGCAGAGTGTTTGCTTTTTGTTTTTAAAGCAGGTTTTGGCTGAGGCACTTGCAGATAAATTGTGCTCATTGGTGGAATGGTTAAGGAAATTGTATGCTCAAAACCATGCAGATTTCCCTTTTTGCTGCGCTGGGCTTTGTTGTGGATTCCCTTTCCGCCATATTTCACATCATCACTGGATAATATTTCCTTATACCAACCGGATACAGGAACGCCCATCTGATAATTTTCCCGCAGCACAGGATTAAAGTTGCAAACAACCAAAATTTGCTGTCCTGCCTTATCTTTTCTCAAAAAGACCACAATACTTTGCTGGTTGTCGTCTGGTATTACCCATTGGAACCCCTCCCAACTATAATCAATCTCCCACAAGGGTTTATGTTCCAGATAAAAATGGTTTAGGTCATGCACATAGTTTTGCATTTGTGCATGTTTTTCATATCCCAAAAGCATCCAATCCAACTGATGTTCCTCTGTCCATTCCGAGAACTGTGCAAATTCTTGCCCCATAAAAAGCAACTTTTTGCCTGGATGTGCCATCATATAGCCATAAAATGTTCGCAAGCTATTAAATTTATCCTCATATTCTCCCGGCATTTTGTTAATCAAGCTGCATTTTCCGTGAACAACTTCGTCATGACTGATAGGCAGAACAAAGTTTTCACTAAACGCATACATAAAACTGAAGGTTACTTTGTTATGATTGCCAGAACGGAACAATGGGTCGGTGCTCATGTAGCTGAGCATATCATTCATCCAACCCATATTCCATTTAAAGTTAAAGCCCAAACCGCCGTCCGAAACAGGCTTTGTAACCATCGGCCATGCTGTGGATTCTTCTGCAATCATCAATGCGTGCGGGTTTCTTGCAAAGACGGCTGTGTTCAGTTTTTGCAAGAATTCAACTGCCTCCAAATTTTCATTTTTTCCATAAATATTTGGCTGCCACTCGCCATCTTTGCGGTTATAATCCAAATACAGCATACTTGCCACTGCATCCACACGCAAACCATCAATATGATACTGCTCAATCCAGAACAATGCAGAGGAAATCAAAAAGCTCTGCACTTCGGGGCGAGCGAAGTCAAAAACCATTGTTCCCCATTCTCGATGTTCCGCACGGAATGGGTTTTGGTCTTCATAGCAATTTGTGCCATCAAACTGATACAAACCATATTGGTCTTTGGGAAAATGTGCAGGAACCCAGTCCATAATCACACCAATTCCCGCCTGATGGCAGCGGTCTACAAAATACATAAAATCCTTTGGTGTACCATATCGGCTGGTAGGTGCAAAATAGCCTGTAACCTGATAGCCCCAACTGCCATCAAAAGGATATTCTGTTATCGGCATCAATTCAATATGAGTATATCCCATCTCTTTTATGTACGGAATCAGCTCATCTGCCAGCTTGTGATACTCAAAAGGGTTGCCGTCCGGATAGGTGCGCCAACTCCCTGTATGAAGCTCATAGATATTGATAGGGCTGTTGATGGTATCAGTAGTTTCTTTTTGTTGATGCCACTTTGCATCCTTCCACTGATAGCCTTCTAAATTGTAAATTTTGGAACAATTTGAAGGTCGGGTTTCGGTATGAAATGCGTAAGGGTCAGCTTTAAAAATCAACTCGTCCGACTCTGTGGTAACACAATATTTGTAAATATCAAATTCAGACAACCCCTCAATAAAACATTCCCAAATGCCGCTATCACCGATTTTTTTCATAGGGGCGTCCCCGGGTACCCAGCTGTTGAACTCACCTACCACTGACATTTCCTTTGCATTGGGTGCCCACACACGAAACATAACACCTTTTTCTCCGTTATGTTCTTCAAAATGCGACCCCAACAGATGATATGCTTCAAAATTCGTCCCTTGCCTAAACAAATAAATCGGAAAATCTGTTTGTACATGGTTCTTATTTTTCAAGTACGATTCCTCCTTTTACCCCGCTCTATATTCTTATATATAATACTACTCATTTTCAAGAATTTTTGCAATACCTTTATGTATTTTTATAACAAAAATCTTTTATTGTATAATTTATATTTAGGGTATTTTCACCAATTTGTTCCATGGTAAACTATTTTTTTATGATTTAATACAGTTTTTTATTTTAAAGCAAAAAACAACCCAGTTGC
>JAHHUF010000022.1 GCA_020024115.1 Anaerofilum sp. | reverse complement strand
TTTTTGTACAGTAGACAAAAATTTGAAATTTAAATCAGTCAGCATTTGACAAAATAAAAAAGTTTGAAAAAAGTATTGACAAAAAATGAAAAAGAAAATATAGTTTAGTATGTCTGCATCTGGAAAGGTGACTGTGTGGCAGCACAGAACTTTCCGCAGCTTTGGTGTTCACAGTACCGCTGTAGCCGCCGATTTTTTCGGATGGTGTAACAAACCTTTTGCGGGGCGGTATCATTGACACTGACTCAAAAAGTAAATTTTTTTGTAATGCTTTTTGGGAAAATTCCGCAAAGGGGGATGCTGTTTATGGAAAATCCTATTATCGTTTCATTACAGGACATTGTTGTTGATTTTGATGGAGAGCCTATTTTGACCAGGCTTTCGCTGGACATTCACGACAAAGAGTTTGTAACCTTGCTTGGGCCTTCAGGCTGTGGCAAAACAACCACTCTGCGGGTGATTGGCGGCTTTGTAGAACCAAAATCCGGCAATGTTCTTTTTAATGGAAAAGACATTAAAAACCTGCCACCGTACAAACGCCCGGTAAACACTGTGTTTCAAAAATACGCATTGTTTCCACATTTGAATGTCTACGAAAATGTAGCGTTTGGATTGCGTTTGAAAAAGATGGACGAAAAAGAAATTCGTTCTCGTGTATTGGAAATGCTGGAGATTGTTGGTCTGAAAGGCTTTGAACGCCGTAGCATTGCAAAGCTGTCCGGTGGACAGCAGCAGCGTGTTGCCATTGCAAGAGGGCTGGCAAACCATCCAAAAATTCTCTTGCTGGACGAGCCTCTGGGCGCATTGGATTTGAAACTGCGCAAAGAAATGCAGATTGAACTCAAACGCTTGCAGCAGGCAATGGATATTACATTCATTTATGTTACCCATGACCAGGAAGAAGCACTTACCATGTCGGACACAGTGGTTGTAATGAATAAAGGGCATATCCAGCAGATTGGAACCCCCGAAGACATTTATAACGAACCTAAAAATGCGTTTGTTGCAGAATTTATTGGCGAAAGCAATATTGTTGATGGTGTAATGCGCCGTGACTTTTCTGTTGAGTTTGCGGGTGCAGAGTTTAGTTGTGTTGATAAAGGCTTTGCACCAAACGAAATTGTACAGGTTGTGGTTCGCCCAGAGGATATTCAAGTTGTGCCTGCAATTCAGGGTAAGCTCACTGGTGTTGTTCGAGATGTTATCTTCAAAGGTGTTCACTTTGAGATGCATGTTGAGCAGGCAGGCTATGAATGGATTATTCATTCAACTCAAGCCAGCCAGCCAGGTGAATTGATTGGTATGAATATTGGCCCGGACGAAATCCATATTATGCGTCGTATGGAGGGCTGAGCCATGATGAAAAATAAGTCAATGGCATATCCATACCTGATATGGATGGTTATTTTTATCGCTGCCCCATTGCTGATTGTGGTGTATTTTGCTTTTACTACTGCGGACGGCAGCTTTACTTTATCCAATATCACAGGCATTGCACCCTATACAGCAGTGTTTGCCCGCAGTTTAATGCTGGCAGCAGTTGCCACAATCATTTGTTTGGTTATGGCATACCCTGTCAGCTACTTTTTGTCCCGTATGCGTGCATCAAAACAGCATATTATGCTGATGCTGGTGATGCTGCCTATGTGGATGAACTTTTTGCTCCGTACCTATGCTTGGATGACTTTGCTGGAAAAAAACGGAATTATTAACAAGATTCTGGGCTTTTTTGGCATTGCACCTTTGCAGATGATTAACACTTCGGGTGCGGTTGTTTTGGGAATGGTGTACAACTACCTCCCCTATATGATTTTGCCGCTGTACACAGCGATGGTCAAAATTGATGACTCGCTGATTGAGGCAGCACAAGATTTGGGGGCTGGAACTTGGCGCACTTTGACAAAAGTTCTCATTCCGATGAGTATGCCCGGCATTGCAACAGGTATCACAATGGTGTTTGTGCCCAGTGTGTCTACCTTTATCATCAGCCGTATGCTTGGCGGCGGCGGCAATATGCTGATTGGTGATTTGATTGAGCTTCAATTCTTGGGAAACAGCCTCAACTACAATGTTGGCAGTGCCATGAGTTTGCTTTTGATGGTGGTTGTTCTGCTCTGTATGAGTTTGACCAATACCATGGGCGACGAAGATGTGGAAGGGGTGATTTGATTGAAGAAAAAACATTGGAAGACGATGCAGAAAGCATACCTATGCCTGATTTTCTCTTTTTTCTATCTTCCCATTGCAGTGATGGCGGCATTCAGTTTTAACGAATCCAAAAGCCGTACAGTTTTTACAGGGTTCACCTTTAAATGGTATGTAGATTTGTTTCACAATCAACGCATTTTGGATGCTTTGTGGCTGAGCCTTGGGCTTGCCGTGGTGGCAGCGACAATTGCAACGATTGTCGGAACAATGGCTGCAATCGGAATCAATGCAATGCGCAAAACTCCTCGTGCAATTATTAACAATATCAGTTATCTGCCCGTAGTAAACCCTGAAATTATCACCGGTGTTTCCTTGATGCTGTTGTTTGTTGTAGGAAAACAAGGTTTGACAAATTTGAACGGTTGGTTTTCACAAATGGGTTGGGGAATTCGGGTGCCGGAAGAAATTTTCGGTTTGCCCACCTTGGTGATTGCCCATGTTACTTTCTGCCTGCCTTATGTTATTTTTAATGTAAGCCCAAAATTGCGTCAGATGGATATTCGTCTGTATGAGGCTGCTTTGGATTTGGGGTGTAACCCTCGTCAAGCGTTTTTTAAGGTTGTCCTTCCGGAAATTACGCCGGCGGTTTTGTCAGCCTTTTTAATCAGTTTGACCTATTCCATTGACGATTTTATTATCTCTTATTTTTCCAGCGGCAATATGCAGACATTGCCCATCAGCATTTACAGCATGACACGCCGTAAGGTAAGCCCCGAAGTGTATGCACTTTCAACAGTAATGTTCTTGGTGATTTTGAGCATTATTCTTATTACCAACGCTGCGGATAGCCGCCAGTATAAGAAAGAGCAAAGGGGGGACAAAGCATGAAACTGAAAAAATGGTTAGCAGCTTTGCTTTCAGCAGGAATGTTGCTGGGATTGGCAGTTCCTGCTTTTGCTGCACAAGAGGAATTGCTGGTTGATGTGTCGGATGACTATGATTGGACACGCTTTGCTAATGATAACATTACTTTGAATGTCTACAACTGGGGACAGTATATTGCAGATGGAACCGAAGGCAGCATTGATGTGATTCAGGAATTTGAAAAGCTGACGGGAATTAAGGTTGCATATCTCAACTATGACACAAACGAATCACTGTATGCCAAAATGAGCAGCGGGGGTGCGGACTTTGATGTAATTGTGCCATCAGACTATATGATTGGAAAAATGGTACGAGAGGGAATGTTGGCAAAGTTGAATTATGACAATATTCCCAATGCAGCAGGGGTCGGTGAACAATATCTTCATCAAAGCTATGACCCCAATGATGAGTATACAGTACCTTATACATGGGGTGTTGTGGGAATTATCTACAACACAACAATGGTTGACGAAGAGGTCACAAGCTGGGACATCATGTGGGACCCATACTACACAGGTGAGGTATTGATGTTTAACAACAGCCGAGATGCCTTTGCCATTGCAGCCAAAAAGTTGGGAATGAGCCTGAATCCCCAAACAGAGGAGGAAATCAACATCATTGCAGAGGAACTCAAAACACAAAAAATGGTGGTGCAGGCTTATGTAATGGATGAAATCTTTGACAAAATGGGTGGTGAAGAAGCAGCGATTGCCCCCTATTATGCAGGTGATGCCATTACTATGATTGCAGACAATCCGAATCTGGCATTTGCAATTCCGAAAGAAGGTACAAACTATTTTGTCGATGCAATGTGTATCCCTGCATCCAGCAAGAAAAAAGAAGCGGCTGAAATGTTTATCAACTTTATGTGCGAAACAGAAGTTGCAGCAGCCAACTGCGATTTTATTGGCTACTCCACTCCGATTCAGGAAGTGTGGGAGCAGCTGGATGATGAAATTAAATACAGCCCTATTGCATACCCCAGTGCAGAAGTATTGAAAAATACCGAAACCTTTGAGGTTTTGGATGATGACATTAACCAGAAAATGGACCAAGCATGGAGTATGATGAAAAGTTATACCGAGGGCGGCAGTGGATGGATGATTCTTGCTTTTTTGATAGCGGCTGTTGCATTGAATATTTTTGTTCTTTGGAGAAAATACCACAAGAAAAAGCGGGATAATTATTGATGATAAACAGGAGCGGTTTTGCTCCTGTTTTTTGTTTGGATATTTGCGAAAAAAAGAGTATAATAAAAAGAAAGTTTAAAACAAAAGAGGGAAAAACGATGGAAAAAACACAAATCTATCAAGATACCTTTCGTATTCAGCAAAATGAATGTGATTTTCGCAATGAAATGATGGCAGCCGCCTTTTTGCGCAGAGCCCAGCAAATTGGAATTGACCAGTGCAACGCCATTGGATTGAATAATGAATTATACGAAAAAACCAACACCGCTTTTTTGTTGGCAAAGTCTGCCATAGAATTGTTTAAGCCGGTAACTGTCAATGAAGTGTTGACGGTTAAAACCATTCCCTCTGCTGCAAAAAGAGCAGTTTATAACCGCATTGTAATCTTTTATAATGAACAAGGGCAGGAAGTTGCAGTATATGACAGCCGCTGGGTTTTGGTGGACAGAACTGCCAGACGCATTTTGAGAACACCACCCGCAGAAATGGGAACCCCCTTTACAGAACCCGCAGAACGAGAATTGGATTTTTCGATTGAGAAGACAGAGCTGCCATTTGAGCAAAAGATGATTGCAGGATATAGTGTGTGTGATTGTAATGGGCATATCAATAACACGCGCTATGCAGACCTGATTTGTAATTTTGTTTCAGCACAGGAATTTGAAAACAAGAAGATTAAAAAAATGGTGTTGCTGTATCATAAAGAAATTCCCTTTGGTGCAGAATTTGAACTGAAACGAGGAAAACAAACCGAAAATCAAATTTATTTTGTGGCACAAGCACAGCAAAAAAAATGTATGGAAGCAAATGTTGTTTTTGCACCAATAAAAAAGGGCGAATAACAAAGTAAAAAAGAAGAAAAAGAAAAATTGCCACAGAATGTTAACAAATCTGTTACAAAAATAACATTGACAAATAGTTTCAAAAAGGTTACAATTTAGTTGCAGGAAAGTTACAGAGCTGCCTGCAAGTGAATGCTTTTTTCATAATTTCTCCTTAACATCTGGTGTGGGTTTTCTCTCCTCCACCGCTTTGCTGGAACAGCGGTTTCGGAACCTGCACCACTCTAACACAGTGTTAAACCTTAAAAGCTAGCACCTTTCCTGCCGCAAAAGGAAAGGTGTTTTGCTTTGTTTTTTCTGTTTTGTTTTTTGATTTTGCGAACTATAACAGCCGATTTCGGCATTTTGGCGGTTTTTTGCTTGCAAACAGGTTTCAAATTTGTGATGCAAACCCTTTGTGTTTCCTACTAAAATATGCTACACTATTACAAATATTGATTATGGCAACGAGACAAATGGTTTGTTTTGTTGGGCAGGTGGTTTCTGCCTTGTGTATTTGTGGGCACAGCCTAAAGTGAAACAACAGTAAAAGGAGAAAAAAGTATGGCTTATTATTTCAGCGAACCTTCTCGCACTTTTGGTGAGTACCTGTTGGTACCTGGTTATTCTTCTTCTGAGTGTATCCCTTCCGCCGTAAGTCTTAAAACACCTTTGGTAAAATATCGCAAAGGGCAGGAAGAATGTCCTCTCAGCATGAACATTCCCATGATTAGTGCAATCATGCAGTCTGTTTCTGGGGACAAGCTGGCAATTGCTTTGGCAAAAGAGGGCGGTGTTTCCTTTATTTATGGCAGCCAATCCATTGAGGACGAGGCTGCAATGGTGGCACGAGTAAAGAGTTATAAAAAAGGTTTTGTTACCAGTGATTCAAACATTCAGCCAAACGCAACCTTGGCAGATATTTTGAAACTGAAAGAGGAAACAGGACACTCTACTGTTGCTGTTACCGAAGACGGCACTGCACATGGCAAACTGTTGGGAATTGTGGGCAGCCGTGACTATCGTGTCAGTCGCATGGACTCTTCCACTCCTGTCAGCGAGTTTATGACTCCTTTGGAGCGTTTGGTAACTGCACCTGATACCACCACCTTGAAAGCTGCAAACGACATCATTTGGGACAACAAGCTGAATGCTTTGCCCTTGGTGGATAAAAACGGCTGCTTGAGTTATATGGTATTCCGCAAAGACTACGATTCTCACAAAGAAAATGTTAATGAACTGTTGGATGCCAACAAGAGTTATGTTGTTGGTGCTGGTATCAACACTCGTGACTATGCAGAGCGTGTTCCGGCTTTGGTTGAGGCTGGTGCTGATGCTTTGTGCATCGACTCCTCTGAGGGTTTTTCCGAGTGGCAGAGCCGTACTATCGCATGGGTACGTGAGCATTATGGTGACAAAGTGAAGATTGGTGCCGGCAATGTAGTTGACCGTGAAGGTTTCCGCTTCTTGGCAGAAGCTGGTGCTGATTTTATCAAAATCGGTATTGGCGGTGGTTCCATCTGTATCACTCGTGAAACCAAAGGTATCGGTCGTGGACAGGCAACCGCAGTGATTGAGGTTGCAAAGGCTCGTGATGAATACTTTGAGGAGACCGGAATTTATATTCCTATCTGTTCCGATGGCGGTATTGTACATGACTATCACATCACATTGGCTTTGGCAATGGGTGCTGATTTTGTAATGCTGGGTCGTTACTTTGCTCGTTTTGACGAAAGCCCAACCAATAAATTGCGCATCAATGGCAGCTATGTAAAAGAGTATTGGGGCGAGGGCAGCAACCGTGCCCGCAACTGGCAGCGTTATGACTTGGGCGGCGGCAAAAAGCTGAGCTTTGAAGAAGGTGTGGACAGCTATGTTCCATACGCCGGCAGTCTGAAAGATGGTGTTGGTGTAACTTTGGCAAAAGTACGCAGCACAATGTGCAACTGTGGTGCATTGAGTATTCCTGAGTTGCAGGAAAAAGCACGCTTGACTGTGGTTTCTTCTACAAGTATTGTAGAAGGCGGCAGCCACGATGTTATCTTGAAGAATAACACTGTAAACCCATAAATAAAGTATGATAAGCAAGGCAGACACAAATTGTGTTTGCCTTACTTTTTTATCAATGAAGTATCATAAATACAAAATAATGGCGAAACTTTGTGAAATAATTTGGGATAAAACATATTTTTGTATTGACGAATCAATCAGAAAGATGTATACTGTATGTAGTATTAAATACTACATTAAAAGTGGTATTTAATACACATAAAAGGAGGCGTTTTATGGAATCAACTCCCCTTAGAAACAAACAGGGGCTTACAGAACAAGAATTTTTGGAACAATATAAGCCCTCTGCCTATGAAAGACCCTCTGTGACAGTGGATATGCTGCTGTTTACCATCGAAAACAATGCTCTCAAACTGTTGCTGATTCGTCGGCAGAATCACCCCTATATGCACTGTTGGGCATTGCCCGGCGGATTTGTCAACATTGACGAAAGCATTGAGCAGGCAGTCTATCGGGAACTTGCAGAGGAAACCAATATCACACAAGATGTCTATTTTGAGCAGCTTTATACCTTTGGAGATGTCAACCGTGACCCCCGTATGCGAGTGATTACCTGTGCGTATATCAGCCTGACCCCGGCGTCTAATATCAAAAATACCTGTGCTGGAGATGATGCAGAAGATGCGGCATGGTTTACAGTTGAACTGACAGAGGCATATCATAACCAACAGGAAAATTGCTGTGAACTGACCTTGACCAGTGAGGAAAAAAATCTGCGTATTAAGTACACTGTCAAAGAAACTGCACAGGGAATGAGAAAAGGATATGATATTTCGGTTAATCCTGCCAGCGGCGGAAAACTTGCATTTGACCATGCCCATAGTGTTTATATGGCATTGCAGCGTCTTAAAAATAAAGTAAGCTACACCCCCATTGCATTTAGTTTGCTGCCCAGACAGTTTACATTGGGGCAGTTGCAAAAAGTGTATGAGGTTCTGCTGGGTGAAAAACTTGACCGTGCAAACTTCCGCAAAGCGGTACGACACATGGTGCGTCAGGTGGGAAAGGGAAGATTGCAAGGCTCAAACAGACCCATGATGCTGTTTGAGTATAACCCTTTAAGCCATACTGATTGATATTAAAGGAGGAATTTTTTATGTCGATTCCATTCAAACCAAATTCAAATTACCAAAATAATGCCATGATGATGGATTTTTATGAAATGACAATGGCAAATGCCTATTTTTTGACAGGGCAAAAAGATACCCGTGTGTTGTATGATATGTTCTTTCGCCGTGTTCCGGATGGCGGTGGATATGCCATTGCCTGCGGACTGGAAAGCCTTGTAGAGCATTTGCTGAACCTGCATTTTGAACCGGAAGACATTGATTATTTTGCATCTAAAGGAATTTTTGCTCCTGAATTTTTGGAATATTTGTCACAGTATCGCTTTAAAGGCGATATTTATGCTGTGCCGGAGGGAAGCATTGTCTATCCCAATGAGCCAATGATTCGAGTAGAGGCAGATGCCATTGGTGCAACTTTAATCGAAACTCAGCTTCTTACCTTTATGAACCACCAATCCCGAATTGCAACCAAAGCAAGCCGTATTTGCAGAGGTGGGCGAGTGATTATGGAATTTGGCAGTCGCCGTGCAATGGGTAATGATGCTGCCAATTTGGGAGCAAGAGCTGCCTATATTGCTGGGGCAGTGGGTACTGCTAACTGCCTTGCTGACCAGAAATATGGTGTGCCTGCTCTTGGTACAATGGCACACGCTTTTGTGGAAATGTTCCCCACAGAGTATGATGCTTTTGCAGCCTATGCAAAAATTTATCCTGATAACTGTACCCTTTTGATTGATACCTATGATGTTTTGCACAGCGGTTTGCCCAATGCCATTCGGATTCAAAAAGAAATTTTGGAGCCAATGGGCAAACGCATGAAAGGGATTCGGCTGGATAGCGGAGATTTGGCATACTTATCCAAAAAAGTGAGAAAAATTTTGGACGCAGCAGGAATGGAAGACTGCAAAATCTGCGTTTCCAATGGATTGGATGAGTTTACAATGGCAGACCTTGTGCTGCAAGGGGCTGCAATTGACAGCTTTGGTATCGGTGAGCGTTTGATTACTGCCGCATCTGACCCGGTTTTTGGCGGTGTCTATAAACTGGCTGCTGTGGAAGAAAACGGTGTGATGGTTCCTCGCATTAAAGTCAGCGAAAATGATGTAAAAACAACCAATCCAGGCAAAAAAATGGTTTGGCGGCTTTACAATAAAGACACTGGGTTTGCAATTTGTGATGTTATTACGATGGACGATGAAACAATTCCCGAAGATGTTCCATATAGCTGCATCGACCCACGCAAACCGTGGAAAAATATTGTGGTGGAAAATTTTCGTGCAGTAAAAATGTTGCAGCCTGTCATTGTCAATGGTGAACTGGTAAAATCATTGCCCACTTTGGAGCAGATTCGTGAGTATACACTGCATCAACTGGAAAACGAGGTCTGGGAAGAAGAACAACGGCTGTACAACCCCCATCAGCACTATGTAAATATGAGCCATACAGCGTATGCACTAAAAATGCGTATGCGTGACGAACATCATGTTTGATGCAATTGCAAAGGAGCATTTTTCTTATGCAGGAATATATAAAAGTGGCAGCAGCAACCCCAAAAGTGTTTCTGGCTGCACCCAAAAAGAATGCACAGGCAGCCCTGCGTTTGGCGGCGCAGCACACAGATTGCGAAGTGATGGTTTTTCCTGAACTGTCCATCACAGGCTATACCTGCGGCGATTTGTTTGCACAGAGCCGTTTGCTGGAGCAAGCTGTTTTTTATACCTTTTGGCTGGCAGAACAGTTGCCTCAAAATGGTTTTTTGGGCATGGCAGTGGTTGGCTTGCCGGTGCGAGCAGACAATCAACTGTTTAACTGTGCAGCATTTTTGCAAAATGGTACCGTTACAGCCATTGTCCCAAAACAGCATTTGCCGAACTATCGTGAATTTTATGAAAAACGATGGTTTGCAGCTGCAAAAGACCGTCGTAGCACAGAAGTGACTTTGATAAACCATAAAAACCAACAGGTGACAGTTCCCTTTGGTGAAAATATTTTGCTGAGTAGCCCCGATGGAAAATTGGTCATTTCTACTGATTTGTGCGAAGATTTGTGGGCACCTGTTCCACCCAGCAGTCTTGCCTGCATGGCAGGGGCAAATCTGGTGGTGAATCTTTCGGCAAGCAATGAAACCATTTCAAAACAAGAGTATCGTCGGGACTTGGTTCGGATGCAGTCGGGGCGGTGTGTGTGTGGTTATATCTATGCAGGAGCAGGACAGGACGAAAGCACAACCGACGCTGTTTTTTCGGGGCATAGTTTGATATGCAGCAATGGGGCAGTGTTGGAAGAATCCATTTATCCAGACCAAAACGAAACAGTGATTTCTGCAATTTTGGATTTGGAAGTGCTGCAAAATGAACGACAGGTCTTGAACTCTTTCATGACACAGGCAAACTTGATGCCTGAATGGAGAACAATTGTTGTGCCAAATCTGGGAGCAAGTGCAAAGACTGTCACCATTGAACAGTTGCAGCCCAATCCCATGCCATTTGTGCCATCTGATGAACAACAAAAAAATAAACGATGCGCAGAAATTGCAAAAATACAAGCAGTAGGGCTGGCACAACGGCTTAGAAAAACAGGAATGAAGCATCTTGTGATTGGAATGTCAGGCGGATTGGACAGCACATTGGCGTTTTTGGTGGCAGTAGATGCAATGCGAGAATTAAAACTGCCAATTTCCAATATTTTCGGTATCACCATGCCATGTGTCGGAACCAGCAGCCGTACACGCTCCAATGCTGAAACATTGGTAAAAGGCTATGGAGCAACCTTTCAGCAAATTGATATTAAAGAAGCCTGTATGTTGCATTTGAAGGATATTGACCATCCGCAAGATGTATATGATACAGCTTTTGAGAACACACAGGCACGAGAGCGCACACAAATTTTGATGGATATTGCCAATATGCACAATGCCATTGTGGTGGGTACAGGGGATTTGTCCGAGTTGGCTTTGGGCTGGTGTACCTACAATGGTGACCACATGAGTATGTACGGAGTCAATAGTTCCATCCCCAAAACATTGGTGAAAACATTGGTGCAATGGCATGCAGATACGAAAGAGGCAGATTTTGCAGAACTGAAACCTGTTTTGTATGATATTTTGGATACACCCATCAGCCCAGAGCTGCTGCCTGTGTCAGAAAACGGAGAAATGCAGCAAAAGACCGAGGAAACCATCGGTAAGTATGATTTGCATGATTTCTTCCTGTTTTATATGGTGCGGTATGGATTTGCCCCATCGAAAATTTTTGCATTGGCAAAACAGGCTTATCCAGACCTTGACCCTCAATATATCAAACATACACTTCAAACATTCTATCGTCGGTTCTTTACCCAGCAGTTTAAACGCAATTGCTTGCCGGATGGTGCAAAGGTTGGCTCGGTGGCACTCTCTCCGAGAGGAGATTGGAGAATGCCAAGCGATGCAGACGCAAGCGAATTTTTGCAGGATATTGAATAAAGAACAGGCAGGTTTCCAGCAATTTGGAAACCTGCCTGTTTGTGTATAGATAGATTATAATTTTTTGAGCCATTGTGCGGCAAGTTCGTTGCTGCCAGACAATGCTGCCAGCATCACTTTGTAAAAATCGGCCCCCTTTTCGATAAAGGCTTGCTTTGCAGATTCCGCAGTGGCACGGTCGGGAAGCAAAATGGAAAGATGAAACACATCCTGTCCCAGTTCCTGAATATGGCAATCCAGCTGAAAGCCTCCCGATGCAGGCAAAACAACAGCTTTGTTTTCGGCAGCTTTTCTTGCCCATTGCTGTGCAAGCACAGCCGCCTGTACAGCTTGCTCCCGAATGCTGCGGGGAAGGTCGGTCAATAAAAGGTCAGCAACGCTTCTGCCTTTTTCGGTAATATGATAGCGGTCGTTTTCGACAGTAACCAGCTCTTGCTGCTCCAAATCCGAAAGACAGTCTGCCAATTCAAAATAGTTGACAAGCTCTTTTTCCAGCATTGCCTGCTCCAACTCAGCACGGGACAAAGGGTGTGCAACGGTGCGGATGACATAGCAAAGCAGGATGCGGATTTGAGTTGTAGTGGTAAGCCCACCAGGTTTGACCCCAGCGGTGAATGCTTCACGTGACATTGTTTTCACATCCTTTAAAAAGATGGGGCTGAATCAACAGCACTATTACTATTATATAATAGTATAGCAGATGCTTACAAGAGAAAACTTTGTAAACAATGCAAATTATTGTGTTTCAGCAGAAGGCTGTGAAAAATCGGTTTCAATCATGCGGTGTGCGTTGGGATAAGAGTAGACCCAATGGTCGATATGCCCTTCCTGAATGAAATATTGTGGTTCAATGAAATATTCTTCCTCCAATGCAGCAAGAATCACCAGTTTTATTTTCATTTTTTCGGGTAAAATGCTCTTGATGTACACGCTCACTACCTGCCCGGGTGCCAGTGGTTTTCCGCCCAGCTCTGCCAGCCCTGCAAGATTGGGGGCAAGTTCTACAAAAACGCCATATTCCTCCACACTGCGCACAATGCCAAGCACTGTTTCGCCGGCGGCAAAGCGGCTTGCGTTTTCTTCCCATGTTCCCATCAACTCCCGCAAAGAAAGCACCAGCCTGCCGTATTGGTCAATGGAACGAATGGCACAATGCAGCTTTGTCCCGACTTTCACACGGTCAGCGGGGGAAGATATGCGAGATACCGAAAGGCAGTCAATGGGCAAAAGGGCAGCAATGCCGCACCCAATATCACAAAAAGCACCAAATGGCTCAATATGGGTGACGGTGCAGGGAAGAATGTCACCACACTGCAAGTTTGAAAGATATTGCTGTCGGCAACGCTGTTGTGCTTTGGTTCGGCTGAGTATCGCAACAGGGCCGTTTTTTCCTGCGGTAAAACCTGTCACAACAAAGCAGACAGGTCTGCCAACACGGGTTAGAATTGCAATTTGACGAACGGTTCCGTTTGCAATTCCATCAGCACATTCTTCATAGGGCATCACACCCTCGCATCCGGCAAAATGAAAACGCAGCTGCTTTTGTGCATCAAACGCATGGGCACGCCCCTCTAAAATTTGCCCTGTCAACATTGCGCTGCGCAGTTGTTCACAGCCAAAGTTCATGGCGGATATTCCGTTTCCCTCGGTTTCAAATCCCGTCATTTCAGTTTCCTCCTTATTTGTACGGTTACACGCCCGATTACAGGCGATTCCATATCAATATATGCGTTTGTGCCATTGGATATAGCAACAAAAGAAAAAACTGTGAAAAACATTTTGCATAAGAATTGCGTAAAGATGTTTTGCGTACTATAATATAAGGGATATGGCAAAAGAAAAAGGAGCTGAGAGCAGAATGGATGTGCAAGTAAATGACACAATTTTAACCCGAAAGCCTCATCCCTGCGGCAACAGCAGCTTTTTGGTGCTGCGAATTGGGATGGATTTTCGGATTCGATGCACCAAATGCGGCAGAGAGGTTATGATTCCTCGTGCCAAAATTGAAAAAAATATAAAAAAGGTAATACGCCCGGAAGGGGTTCAGGAATAAGAGTATGTTTGATAAGTTGAGTGATGTACAGCGACGCTTTGAAGAAATAAATCAACGCTTGCAAGACCCCGCCACTGTACAAAACAATCAGTTGTATCGGGATTTGATGAAAGAATATCGAACACTCGAGCCAATTGTAGAAAAACTGGCAGAATATAATAGTGCCAAACAGGAATATGAGGAAGCCAAAGAACTGCTGGATGAAGGCGGATTGGAGGCTGATTTTCGGGAAATGGTGCAGCATCAGCTTGCTGAAGGCAAAGAAAATATGGAAACCTATGGCGAGGAATTGAAGATTTTGCTGCTGCCCAAAGACCCACGGGATGAAAAAAATGTTATTTTGGAAATTCGTGGTGGTGCAGGCGGTGAAGAAGCGGCACTGTTTGCCAACAGTTTGCTGCGGATGTATTCCATGTATGCAGACAGCCAAGGATGGAAAACCGAAATCCTGAGCATGAATGCCACCGAATTGGGTGGTGTGAAAGAAGTGAGCTTTGCTATTGAGGGTGCAGGTGCATACAGCCGCTTGAAGTTTGAAAGCGGCGTGCATCGAGTGCAGCGTGTGCCAGAAACCGAAACCCAAGGCAGAGTGCATACTTCTACTGTAACCGTTGCCGTTATGGCAGAGGCAGAAGAAGTAGACTTTGATTTGGACATGAACGATTTGAGAATCGACACCTTCCGTTCTTCGGGTGCCGGTGGACAGCATATCAATAAAACATCCAGTGCAATTCGTGTCACTCACTTGCCTTCGGGTATGGTGGTGGAGTGTCAGGATGAACGCAGCCAGCTGAAAAATAAAGAAAAAGCATTGAAAGTGCTGCGTAGCCGTCTGTTGGCACAAAAACAGGCAGAACAAAAAGATGCCATTGATGCAGCACGCAAAAGTCAGGTGGGAACAGGCGACCGCAGTGAGCGAATCCGCACCTATAATTTTCCGCAGGGCAGGCTGACAGACCATCGTGTAGGATTAACCCTTTATAAACTGGAGAGTATCATGAATGGCGATTTGGAAGAAATTATTGACACTCTGGTAACAGCAGACCAAGCAGAAAAATTGAAAAACGCGGAGGAATGACAAATGCAGACAAATTTGATGCAAGCGGATTCCTCAGGAATTTTGCAGGCAGCCCAATTGTTGAAACAAGGGGAACTTGTGGCGATTCCAACTGAAACCGTATATGGGCTGGCTGCAAATGCAATGGATGGCACAGCGGTGGAAAAGATTTTTGCTGCAAAAGGCAGACCACAGGATAATCCACTGATTGTCCACATTGACAGCATTGAAATGTGGAAAACTTTGGTGGTTGAAGTAACAGAAGATGCAAAAAAACTGGCAGATGCCTTTTGGCCGGGCCCGTTGACCATTATTTTACCCCATAACGGCAATCTGGCAGAGCAGGTTTGTGCAGGGCTGGACACCGTTGCTGTGCGGGTGCCGTCCCATCCGGTGGCACAAAAAGTAATTTCAGAAAGCGGACTGCCATTGGCTGCACCTTCGGCGAATCTTTCCGGCAGCCCCAGCCCTACCGAGGCAAAATATGTGTTGCAGGATATGCAGGGGCGAATCCCTCTGATTTTGGAGGGCGGAAGTTGTGAAGTTGGTGTGGAATCCACAGTTATTAGTTTGGCAGGGAAAAAGCCGATTTTGCTGCGCCCCGGATACATCACCAAAGAACAATTGGAGCAGGTGCTTCAAAAAGAAGTGGAGATTGCCCATGCAGTCACGCATATTTTGGAGCAAGGGGAAAAGGTGGAAAGCCCCGGCATGAAGTATAAACACTATGCCCCAAAAGCACAGGTTACCATTTTGAAAGGAAATTCTTTGCAGTATCAGCAATATTTGCAACAGCACAACCATCAAGGAGTTGCAGCACTGTGCTTTGAAGAAGATGCACCAGCCATGCAGGTTCCCTTTGTAGTGTATGGCAAAGAAAACGACCCATCATCTCAGGCAAGAGAATTGTTTTCGGCACTGAGAAAACTGGACGAAAACGGTGCGCAACAAGTGTATGCCCGTTGCCCTGCCGAAGATGGAGTTGCACTGGCGGTGTATAACAGATTGCTGCGTGCAGCGGCATTTCGGGTGGTGCAGCTATGAGCGCCTTGATGATTGCTATTACAGGCAGAAGTGGCAGCGGAAAATCACAGGTATCAGAATATTATCGAAACAGGGGATTTCAAGTATGCGATGCCGATTTGGTGGCAAGACAGGTTTTGCAGCCGCCAAGCCCATGCCTACAATTGCTTGCAGAGCGCTTCGGACAGGATATTTTTAAAACAAATGGAGAATTAAACCGTCGTTTGCTGGCAGACAGAGCCTTTGCAACTTCGGAAGGAACACAGGCTTTGACAGATATTACACATCCCGAAATTATTCGTCGGATTTTAGAACAGCAAAAAAATGCAGCCCAAAAATTGTTTTTTGTGGATGGCGCTGTCATTGTAGGGCATCGGCTGCAGCAGTTTTGTGATAAAATTATTTTAGTGACAACAGAACAAGCAATTGCAATTCAGCGTATTTGCAGCCGAGATGGAATTTCTGCCGAAATGGCAAAACGAAGATTGGATGCACAAACCCCCGAATCTGTGTTGAAAGACGCAGCGGATTATATCATTTGCAACAATACAAGTACACAGGAATTGTACCAACAGGCAGCAGCGATTTTGAAAAAGCTGACAGACGAGGATTTTTATGAAGAAACAATATTTTAAAAATTTTTGGCTTTGGCTCATAGGAGTTGTGGTGCTGGTTTGGCTGATTCCGATTGGAATCCATCAAGTGAATTTGATGCGGTATCCTCAAAAATATCAGCAAAGCATTGAACGGTGGGCGGCAGAATATGACCTTGACCCACAGGTTTTATATGCTGTGATTAAAACAGAAAGCGGATTCAATCCCAATGCAGTGTCCAATGTGGGAGCAAGAGGATTGATGCAGATTACAGAAGAAACTTTTGCATGGATTAAGCTGAAAGCTGCACCTAACGAAGAAATTTCTTTTGAAGATTTGTATGACGCAGATACCAATATTCGGTTTGGTGCTTATTTTATCGACCGCTGTCTGGAACGATACAATGGCGACCTTGCAACAGCGGCCGCTGCCTATCACAGCGGATGGGGGACGGTGGATAAGTTGCTGGAAGACCCTGCATATACTTCCGATGGTGCAGTGTTGAGCGAATATCCATTTCCCCAGATGAATCGCTATGTCTATAAAATCACCCACAATTATGACAAATACCTTACCCTTTACGGCAAGCAATAAATTGTTTTGCCGAGGAATATAGAGAATAAAAAGGAGCAATTAAAATGGAAAACAAAACAGCAAAAGAATTGGCAAAAGAACTGCTATACAAAGCTCCCCATGCAGCCGATGCAGCACCTGACTGCATTGCAAAAGCACAGGAGTTTTGTGAGGGATATAAAAAGTTTTTGGACGATGGCAAAACAGAGCGTGAGGCTGTTTTGGCAGGCGAAAAACTGCTGCTTGAGGCAGGCTATCGCAAGTTTGAGCGTGGCATGAGCCTGAAAGCCGGTGACAAGATTTATTACATCAACCGTGAAAAATGTCTGCTGGCTTCTACCATTGGCACAAAAAATTTGGAAGAAGGTTTACACATCAATGCAGCACATATTGATGCACCCCGTTTGGACTTGAAGCCTTTGCCTTTGTATGAAAAAGACGGTTTGTCTTTGTTCAAAACTCACTACTATGGCGGTATTCGCAAATATCAGTGGGTTGCAACTCCTTTGGCATTACATGGTGTTGTTTACAAAAAGAATGGTGAGCGTGTGGAAATCCGCATCGGTGAAGAAGCTGGCGACCCAGTATTCTGCATCACCGACCTGCTGCCCCACCTGTCTGCTGACCAAAATAAACGCACCTTGGCAGATGGCATCCGTGGTGAGGAGCTGAATCTGGTGGTTGGCAGCCTGCCCTTTATGGACGAAGAAGCATCCGACCGCATCAAATTGCACACAATGCAGTTGTTGAATGAAAAATACGGCATCACTGAGCGTGATTTTATCCGTGCAGAAGTAGAAGTAGTTCCTGCTGCCAAAGCGGCTGACATTGGCTTTGACCGTGGTTTGATTGGTGGCTATGGTCAGGATGACCGCAGTTGTTCTTATACTGCATTGATGGCTGAAATCGAGTGCAAAAACCCAACCTTTACCACTTTGTGTGTTTTGACCGATAAAGAGGAGATTGGCAGCGTTGGTTATACCGGATTGTCCAGTGACTTTATGCTGAACTATATCCGTAAGCTGGCAGCTTGCTTTGGTTCAGATGTTGTGGAAGTTTTGGAACATTCCCGTTGCTTGTCTGCTGATGTAAGTGCAGCATACGACCCAACTTTCCCCGACGCATTTGACCCCCGCAACAGCACCTATGTAAACAAAGGTGTTGCATTGACAAAATATACCGGCAGCCGTGGAAAAGGCGGTACCAACGATGCAAATGCAGAGTTGATGGAGTATGCAATGCGTTTGTTGGATAAAGAAGGTGTTGTATGGCAGACTGGTGAACTGGGCAAGGTTGACCAAGGCGGCGGCGGAACTGTTGCATATTTGATTTCCTCTTTGGGTGTGGATACGGTTGATATTGGTGTTCCTGTATTGGCAATGCACTCTCCTTTTGAAGTCACCGCAAAAGCTGATGTTTATAACACCTATCTTGCATTTGCAGCATTTGCAAACAGTGCAGAGTAAAGTTTTTTAAAACATTACATCTTTTGGCAATCATAAGAAACCCCAAACGGTCTGATGACTGTTTGGGGACTGTTGTTTTATCAAGTTTTATTTTTGAGAATAGTGTTAAACTCATCTACTTTCTGCATCAACACATCAGTGGAAACACCCCAAAAGCTGCGGCATGAGCGCAAGGGAGAGGAAACAAACATTTCAAACGCAGCCTCATCACTGACAGCAGGAGCGTTTTCATCATTGTTGTTTTCACCTGAATTGGCAAGGTTAAAATCTTTTACAAATTCTTTGGCAGTATCAGACAGTTTTGGATGGGATAAAAGCTCACCAATAGTTGTGTTTAGGGTGACGATGAAAGGCGGTTCTTTTTTGGTTGAAAATGACAGTCCTCCTACAACACGAATGTCTGCACTGGATTCACCAACCAAAACCTGATATTTGCCACTTGCAGCATACCAGTCGCCTAATTCTTCACAATACCAGCTAAGCGAACGGGCATCCAACTCCATTGTAACAGTTTTGCTTTCGTTTGGCTCCCAAAATACCTTTTCAAATCCTTTTAGTTCTTTTTCGGGGCGCATAACGGTATTGGTAGTGCCTTTTACATACAATTGAGCCACAGCTTTCCCGGCAGTTTTTCCGGTGTTTTTGATGGTGACCGAAACAGCAACTTCTGCCTTTTTAGCAGTTTCGATAGCATGATTAAACAGCTCGGAATCAATTTTGTCCGTTGTACTTTCAAATCCTTTTGCATAGGATACATCACAAGATTGACCTGTAATTTCCAATGCACTTGAAAATTGATTGCAGTTGATGTGAGAAGAACCACCACCTTGAAAATGAGGGTGTTTTGCAAATGTGCCAATATAAGCAATCTTGGATGTTCTGGATAAAGGTAGAATGTTTTCGTTTTTCAGCAAAACTGCACATTCTTTTTCCATTGCCGTCGCCAATGCGTGATGCTGTTCCAGAGGAAAGGTTTGTTTTTCTCGGTTGTCTGCAAAGCGGAATATCGTAGTCAAAATGCGTTCCATAGTTTTGTCTAAAACAGATTCATCCAAAGTTCCGTTTTTTACAGCCTCTACAATTTCGGCATCGGTGCAGCCATTGCTTGCTGGCATTTCCAAATCCAAACCAGTTTTTAAGTCTTTTACTCGGTCGTTTACAGCTCCCCAATCGCTGATAACAAATCCATCAAACCTCCACTCATCACGCAAAATTTTATTGAGAAGATATTCGTTTTCACTGGCATATTCTCCGTTGATTTTATTATAGCTGCACATTAAAGTGTATGGCTTTGCTTTTTTTACCGCAATTTCAAATGCAGTAAGATAAATTTCACGCAGAGTCCGCTCATCCAAATTTGATGAACAGCTTAAACGCATATATTCTTGATTGTTTGCAGCAAAACGCTTTAAACTTGTGCCAACATGGTGCTTTTGTACCCCTTGAATTTGTGCAGCAGACAGCTCACCAGCTAAATAAGGGTCTTCTGAAAAATATTCAAAGTTTCGTCCACATAAAAGGCTGCGTTTTATATTAATCTCCGGCCCCAGCAAAACAGAAATGTTTTCGGCTTGACATTCAGTGCCTAAGCATCGCCCAGTTGAAAAAGAAGATTGCGGTCAAAACTGGCAGCAGTCGTGCTGGCTGTGGGAAAGCACACAGCTTTGGATGGAACGATTCATACCAAGATGGTCAGAGTCGCCCTCTTGCTTTCGCAAACCATGTGGGCCATCAGACACCATTACTTCAAGAATTCCCAGATGGGCAGCACTTTTTAAATGCCAAAAATCTTTTTCAGAATACATACTAAATAGTGTATACCCGAGTAATATGATATAATAGGAACATCAGGACAGAAAGAGGTGATCCTATGAGCAACGAACAGCAACGACATGATATAAGTGATAAGGTATGGAATCTGTTGGAGTCGCACCTACCAGGACAACGAGGTCAGTGGGGAGGAATCGCACAGGATAACCGGCGGTTTATCAATGGCGT
>JAHHUF010000021.1 GCA_020024115.1 Anaerofilum sp. | reverse complement strand
TGAACCACGAGGGCTACAAGAGCGTTGCTAAGCAATTGGCTGACAAGTTCAACTTTGAGATGGTTGCAATTACTCTGCGTGAGAGCAAATCTGCGTTTGACAATGACTGGAGCGCAATGCTCTACAATGTTGCAAAAGATGAGTATTGCTTCTCTAAGAAGTATCATCTGCACATCATCGACCGCATCGGCGGCGGTGACAGCTTTGGCGGCGGCTTGATTTATGCTTTGCTGAATGGCAAAAACACTCAAGAGGCTGTTGAGTTTGCAGTTGCTGCATCTGCTCTGAAGCACTCCATTGAGGGTGATTACAACTTCGCAACCGTTGCTGAGGTTGAGAAGCTGGCTGGTGGCGATGGTTCCGGCCGCGTACAGCGCTAATTAACAGTATCTTTTAGCTTTCACAAGAGGTGGCAATATTGCTGCCTCTTTTTTGTTGAAACAGCAGCTTGTATAAAAACTTGAAATTTTGTATTTAAAGTGATATTCTGAATACAACTTGTGATATAAAATACAAACTTGTTTCATTTCAAAAAGAAAGGGGAAGCAAAATGAGCAGCTTTCCGGAAAATTCCAGCGAGGGAATCTATCAGACATTAAAAAAAGAAATTTTGGATTTGGAACTCAAGCCAGGGCAGCAATTGAGCGAAAACGAGCTTTGTGCAAGGTTTGGCGTTTCCCGGACACCTGTCCGTAGCGTTTTGCAGCGGCTGAAGTCAGTGGGGCTGGTGGATGTGGTTCCTTACAAGGGAACAACCGTAACACTGCTGAGTTTGGACGAAATTGAGCAAAGGATTTATATGCGTGTTGCCATCGAAAGTATGGTTCTGCGGGATTTTATTGATATGTGCACTCCGATTCTGTTGGAGAAGGTGCGGTATATTATCCGCAAACAAGCAGTATTGTTACAGGGTGAGTTTTCCAGCACCGAATTTTATATATTGGATAGCCAACTGCATGAGGTGTGGTTTAATGTCACCCAAAAAAAGCTGCTTTGGCAGACCATTCAACGGGCACAGGTGAACTATACTCGTTTTCGTATGCTGGATATTGTGGCAGTTCAAAATTACAAAGAAATTTTAAAAGAGCATGAGGAATTGTTTGAAATTATTGAACAAAAAAGAAAAGATGAAGTGGAGCCGTGGGTGAAAAAACATATGTATGGTGGAATTTATCGATTGGGCGACAGAATTCATACAGATTTTAAAGAATATTTTTTGCCCTAAAAGTGGATTTTGCGCCATAAAATGTCCGAAACCAAATCAAGCAAGTATTGTTTTTTGGTAAAAAATACAATTTTTGATATAAAAGATTGTGCTTGTATCCAGATTGAAAATTAGGATACAAGATGTTATATTGTATACCAAGGATAAACAATCCTGCTTTGATAATTTTACTATCTCCGCACCGTTCTGGTCGCTTTCTTCTCCTGACCAAAACGGATTTTGGGCGGCGGTTGGTTCGCAGTTAGCAAGGGGCTGCGAACCACTGTGCGTTGAATTCATAAAATCGAAATTTTTTAAATATATGGTTTGGAGGCGTTAGAATGGATATTCGTTATTCCTGCAATCAGCGTGATTTTAAACGCTATACCACTGAAGAAACCCGCAACGAGTTTTTGATTACTGGTTTGTATAAAGCAGACCAAGTTGTTGCTGTGTACAGCCATGTTGACCGTATGGTTACTTTTGGCTGTATGCCTGTAAAAGAAACTGTTTCTTTGGACAAGGGCATTGATGTTTGGCACAACTTTGGCACACACTTCATTTTGGAGCGTCGTGAAATTGGTATCTTTAACATTGGCGGCAGCGGCAAAGTGACAGTTGACGGCACTGTTTATGAGCTGAACTATAAGGATTGCCTATACATCACTATGGGTGCAAAAGAAGTTCTGTTCAGCAGCAATGATGCAGAAAAACCTGCAAAGTTCTATATGGTTTCTGCTCCTGCACATTGCAGCTATGAAACCCGTCTGATTAAGATTGAAGATGCTGCCAAAAAGCCTCTGGGTGCAATGGAAACCGCAAATAAGCGTGTTATCAACCAGTTCATTCACCCCAGCGTGCTGAAAACCTGTCAGCTGTCTATGGGTATGACCTGCTTGGAGCCTGGCAGTGTATGGAATACCATGCCTTCCCACACGCATGAGCGCCGCATGGAAATCTACACCTATTTTGAGATTCCCGAAAACAATGTTGTATTTCACATGATGGGTGAAGGCAACGAAACTCGCCACATTGTCATGCAAAATGAAGAAGCTGTTATCAGTCCCTCTTGGAGCATTCACTCTGGTGCAGGTACCAGCAACTATACCTTCATTTGGGCAATGGGCGGCGAAAATCAAGAGTTTGATGATATGGATGTTATTCCTACCACTGAACTGCGATAAAAAATACTGATTCTGGCAGCATTGACTGCTTCATTATAAGACATATTAAGGAGGACTTACAAATGGATTTGAAATCATTTGACCTGACTGGTAAGGTTGCATTGGTAACAGGTGCATCTTATGGTATTGGCTTTGCAATTGCTAAGGGATTGGCTGCTTGTGGTGCAACCATCTGCTTTAACGATATCAACGACGAGTTGATGCAAAAGGGTTTGGCTAACTATAAAGAGGCTGGAATTGAGGCTCATGGCTATGTATGCGATGTGACCGACGAGCCTTCTGTGCAAGCTATGGTTAAGAAAATCGAAGAAGAAGTTGGCGTAATCAATATTCTGGTAAACAACGCAGGTATCATCAAGCGTATTCCAATGATTGAAATGGAAGCTGCTGATTTCCGCAAGGTAATTGATGTTGACCTGAACGCTCCTTTCATCTGTGCAAAAGCGGTTATTCCTTCCATGATTAAGAATGGCGGCGGAAAAATCATCAACATCTGCTCTATGATGAGTGAGTTCGGTCGTGAAACTGTTTCTGCTTATGCAGCTGCTAAGGGCGGCTTGAAGATGTTGACCAAAAACATTGCATCTGAGTATGGTCAGTACAACATTCAGTGTAACGGTATTGGCCCCGGCTATATTGCTACTCCTCAGACTGCTCCTCTGCGTGAGACTCAGCCTGATGGCAGCCGTCATCCCTTTGACCAGTTCATCATGGCAAAAACGCCTGCAAACCGTTGGGGCGAGCCTGAAGATTTGGCAGGCCCAGCAGTATTCCTGTCCTCTGCTGCATCTGACTTTGTAAATGGTCTGATTCTGTATGTAGATGGTGGTATCGCTGCTTACTTTGGCAAACAGCCTTCCTGATTGAATTACTGAATTTTAAAGCGGAATACAATCCAATTTGGGTTGTGTTCCGCTTTTTTTGATGAAAAACACTGGTTTTGCAATCTTATTCGCAAGAAATTCTGTGTCAAATGCCTTGTGATTTGCGGTATACTTAATTACAAAAAAGCAGGTTTCTTTCTGCTGTTTCAAAAGGAGAAGATTATCATGTATACCATTACAAAGCAGCATCTTTCCCACCAAGGTGCAGAGTATGACCAATATATTTTGGCAGATTCTTCTGCAAATACCACTGTTACTATCACCCCCTGCAAAGGCGGTATGATTACCAGCATGACCTTGAATGGTGAAGAATTTAGCTGGCTGCGTGACCCCAACTTTTATCTGCCTGAGCGTCCACGCTGTGCAGTACCCGTTTTGTTCCCTTGCTGTGGTCGCTGTGCCGATGGAAAAAATACCTTTGAAGGAAAAGAGTATCCAATGGATATTCATGGAATGGCACACAGCCTGCCGTGGGAAGCTGTGGGAGAAAACTGTGAGCATGGTGCAGCCTTGACAATTCAATTGACTGACAGTGAGGCAACCAGAGAGTTTTATCCCTATGCTTTTTCGGTTCGGATTACATATCGCTTGATAGGAAATACTGTTTGTCTGGAGCAGGAATACCAAAACAAAGACACAAAAATTATGCCCTTTTCCTTTGGATTCCACCCTTATTTTGCCTGCACTGATGTCCGCAACTTAAAATGGGAATTGAATGCAAAAACACAAGAAGACCCCGACACCGGAGCATCTATTCCGGCACCTGCACAGGTGGATTTCCCCTATAACCCAGAGCAAACCACTCGTTATTATAAGGGAGTACAAAGTCCAATGGCATTTACTGATACCCAAAGCGGTCATAAAGTGACAATTTCTTTTGATGGACAGTTTACCAATGCGGTTTTATGGAGTCAATGCGATTTGGGCTTTATTTGTATGGAGCCTTGGAATGGATGGCCAAACAGCTTGAACACAAGAGATTGTGAATGGTTGGAAGCGGGCGAAACTCTTTGTGCGGTTTGTGCATTTTCGATGGAGCAAGTTTGATTTTGAAAAATTATAGCTGAAAACAAAGCCCATACCAAAAAAATTGGCATGGGCTTTGTGCTGTTTGTCAATAGGATTTTTGCAGAAAATGATTATAATTAAAAATAGAATGTTACTCGGTTTTTGGATTGCGTTCTGCCTTTAAACTGGTGACAAATTCTTTGGGGCTGATGTGATATTCGGATTTAAAAGCACGGTAAAAGTTTGCATAATCACCAAACCCACAAAGCTGATACACATCGGTTGGAGGCATACCATCACTGAGCATTTGTTTTGCAATTACCAAACGCTTTTGAATGATGTATCGATAAACAGAGGTGCCAACCAAGCGGTTAAATTCGTGGGAAAGATGATATTTGCTGATAAAAAATTTGCCCGCCAGCAAATCCAGCGATAAATCCTCGCTGTAATGTTCATTGATATAGGATAAAACATTTGACACCACAGGGCCGGATTTGTCTTTTACTTCGTGGCGGTGAGGGCTGCGCAGGGCAAGACGGTTGATTGTGATAAGCAATTCAATCAAATATGTGTTAGCAGCAAGGTCACTGGCAAATTCATCTGATTGCGTTTCGGTAATCAGTTGCTCCATCAATGAAGTAATGAGCTGACGATTGGTAGCATCGGGGCGGATAAGGTTGGTGTGGCGAGGGTGGTGGGTGTCAAAACATTGGGTGAGGTCGTGTCCATCTTTGGTAAACTTCTGAATGAAAGATTTGTCAATCCAAAGGACAATACGCTCATAGGGCTGTTTTTCCCATGTAAACATTGGTTGATGCAGTTCAAGGGGGCTGATGAGCAAAATATCACCGGGCATAAGGTGATAATTGCGGCTTTCGATGCTGTAATTGACATTGCCAGATAGAAAAAGATAAATTTCATAAAAATCATGATGATGCAATGCAACTTCATTCAAATAGGAATCACGATAGCGATAAATCTCGTAGCTATGCTGAAGCATATACTGGCGTGTTATAAAATTTTGAACCTTAGCAGGCACCCAAAGACCACCTCCTGTATATAAACAAATAGAATTGTCGGTTATATTATTAACAGGATAAAACAATTTACGCAATGTGTCAAGCAATAATCGCATTGAAGATTGTAAATATTTATGATACTATTGGTAATGTAAACAAAAACTCGGAAATCTTTTTCGATTCCCTTGTGTAAATATACAATATGCACAAATTAAAATTTGTTTTTTGGAATAAATAACAAAACCGAAAGGAGAAACTTTATGTCATCAAATATTGTAATTTCCGGCTTTGCAGATGAAATCAGCGCACAGTTGGATGAACAGCTCAAAGTTGTCACCGACTTGGGCATGAACTATATTTCTCTGCGTGCCGCAGATGGAAAAGGCATTGCAGAATATACTGTGGACGAAGTGAGAGAAAAGATTCTTCCCCGTTTGAATTCTGCGGGTGTCAAAGTTTCCAGTTTGGGCAGCCCCATCGGTAAAGTGGATGTTGAGGATGAAGAAGGCTTCCAAAAACAGTTGGGTCAATTGGACACGCTTTGTCAAATCTGCAAGCTGTTGGATTGCCGCTATATTCGTATGTTCAGCTTTTACATCCCAAAAGGAAAAGAGCCAGACTCCTATCGAGAAGTTGTTCTGGAAAAATTGAAGCAGTTTGCAGCCATTGCAGAAAAATATGATGTGATTCTGATTCACGAAAATGAAAAAGACATCTATGGTGACATTGCATGCCGCTGTAAGGATGTTTTGAACCAAGTGGGCAGCGCACATTTTAAAGCAGTATTTGACTATGCAAACTTTGTGCAGTGTGGAGAAGACACTGCTTCTTGTTGGGAAATGCTGAAAGACCAAGTAGTCTATATTCATATCAAAGATGCCATCTATGACAAAAACGAAAATGTTGTTTGCGGCACAGGCGATGGAAAAATTGCACAACTGTTAGAGCAGGCAATCGTGAAAGAGGGCTATGAAGGCTTTTTGACTTTGGAGCCGCATTTGGTTTTGTTTGATACCTTGCAGAGTTTGGAAGTTGCAGATGCAAGCGAAGTTATCAGCGAAAACAAAGCAAAAGATGGTGCAGAAGGCTATGCAATGCAGTTCAATGCACTGAAAGAGATTTTAAACAAGTTTATCTAGGGGTTGTTTGAAAAGGCTAAATGTTTGGTTTTTTATAATAAACAGGATATACTTTGCTTTGCATCTACCGGTTTATTGTGAAAATATGCTCTAAACATTTAATTCTAAGATGAAAAATTTTAATAAAAATATTTGCAAAAGGAGAATAAAAAGATGGACAAGAAAATTCGTTTTGGTTTAATCGGTATTGGTGCACAAGGTGGCGCATACGCCGGATTTTTGACTGGCAGAGCCGGTTTTCCGGGCATGGTAGCACCAGACTGTCCTCCTCACTGCGCATTGGGTGCATTGTGCGACATTGACCCTGTAAAGGAAGAAATGTGCAAAGAGAAATACCCAGAGTATCCTTTTTTCAAAGATTGGAAGGAAATGGTGGCTTCCGGCACTGTTGATGCAGTTATCACCACTGTTCCTCACTATCTGCACACTGAAATTGCCATTTATTGCATTGAGCATGGTATGCCTGTTTTGGTAGAAAAACCTGCTGGTGTCTATGCAAAATCTGTGCGTGAAATGAACGAATGTGCAGCAGCACATCCTGAGGTTCCTTTTGGCATCATGTTCAATCAGCGTACCAACAAGCTGTATCAGCGCATCAAAGAGATTGTTGCTTCGGGCGAACTGGGCGAAATTCGCCGTTCTAACTGGATTATCAATACATGGTGGCGTCCAGACAGCTACTATCAGCAGAGCAACTGGCGTGCAACATGGGGCGGCGAAGGCGGCGGTGTTCTGGTAAATCAGGCACCTCACCAACTGGACTTGTGGCAGTGGATTTGCGGCGTTCCCACCAAAGTATACTCTAAAATTAAGTATGGCTGCCATCGTGACATTGTTGTGGATAACGATGTTACCATCGTAACTGAGTATGAGAATGGTGCAACTGGTTCTTTCATTACCTGCACCCATGACGCTTGCGGTACCGACCGTTTGGAGATTGACTTTGACAACGGCAAGATTGTTGTTGAAGACAGCAAAACTGCAACCATTTATCGCTTGAATAAGAGCGAGCTTGAAATGAACGAGAGCATGAGCATGATGGAAGTTGCGCGTCTGACCAGTGGCAACGGCGGCGGTGGACTGTACACCACTGAAACCTTTGAAAACACCGATGGTTGGGGCTATCAGCACACCACCGTTATGGAAAACTTTGCCTGCCATGTTTTGGAGGGTTCTCCCTTGCTGGCACCCGGCTGCGAAGGTATCAATGGTGTAACCCTTGCAAACTCCACTTTGCTGTCTAGCTGGCTGGGCCGTGAGGTAGAAAACCCCTGCGACGAAGAACTGTTCCTGCAGGAATTGAACAAGCGTATTGTAGAGGAAGGCAAGTTCCCTACCCGATAAACGAAAAAGGAAATGCAGCGGCTTTGTGGTTCTGCAAAGCCCTGCAATCCCTTTTATAGGAGGCAGTCAAAATGAAACGAGTTGCTGTAATCGGTTTGGGCGAAATTGCAAAAATCCATCTGCCCATCCTGCTAGAGATGGAACAGGTTGAACTATGTGCGATTTGTGACTTGAAAGAGGAGCGTCAAACCCTTGCACCTGACGCTGCTTTTTATACCGACTATAAAGAACTGTTTGCAAAAGAAAAACCTGATTGTGTGCATTTGTGTTTGCCCCATTGGCTTCATTATCCGGTTGCAAAGGACGCAGCAGAAGCAGGAATTGATATTTTCTGCGAAAAGCCCCTTGCTTTGAATGCTGCACAAGCGGAAAAATTTGCAGATTTGGAGAAGAAACATCCCGATGTTCACATTGGGTTATGTCTGCAAAACCGATACAATGAAACAACCGAAGAGCTTTTGCGAATTATTCAAAGCGGATTGGAAGGCACAGTGACATCTGTCAAAGCGAATGTTGTTTGGGCACGCCCAAAAGCCTATTATGATGCCGAGCCGTGGCGTGGGAAAATGGACACAGCCGGTGGCGGTGTTATGATTAACCAAAGTATTCACACTTTGGATTTGATGGCTCTGTTTGGCGGAGAAATCGAAAGTATTCGGGGCAATATCTGCCAGCTATTGGATTATGGCATTGAGGTGGAAGACACTGCAACTGCCCATATCGTTTATAAAAGCGGTGCAGTAGGAACATTTTTTGCAACGGTTTCCCATTCGGTCAATACCAATGTGGAAATTGCAGTTGAACTGCAAAAGGGAAGTTATCTGATTCAAGATAATAAACTGTGGAAAGTTGTTGGTGGAGAAAAAACACTTTTGGCAGAAGATTCCCGTTTGCCCGGTGCTAAGTTTTATTATGGTGCCGGCCATGCAAAGCTGATTCATTTGTTCTATCAAGATTTGGAAACCGACTGTCGGCATTACCCTTGCGCCACAGACGGTGTGCTGAGTATGAAGATGATTGATGCTGTGCGTGCGTCCAGTCAAAGCGGAAAAGCAGAATTGTTGTAATTGATTGCTGTCCAAAGCGGAGAATTTTATTTTTGGAGAAGAAAATTGCAGAGAAGGAGAAAATGCCATGAGTAAAAAAGGTTTGATTGGTATTCAGATGAGTACCATTAAAAGTAAAATTGATGAATTGGGTGCATACGGCACTTTAAAAGCATGTGCTGAATTGGGCTATCACTGTGTTGAGGTGAGCCAGATTTCAATGACTCCTGAAAATGTTGCTGATATGAAGCGTGCTTGTGAGGAGTTTGGCATCAAAATTGCAGCATTGTCTGCAAACTTGGAGCCAATGGTAGAGGGAATGCCCGGCGAATATCTGGTCAGCGATTTTGATAAAATTGTTGCAGACTGCAAAACCTTGGATTGCGATTTGTTGCGCATCGGTATGCTGCCAATGACCTGTATGGGCAGCCGTGAAAAAGCACTGGATTTTGTAAAGCGTGCAGACGAAATGGCAGCACGCTTGAAAGAGCATGGTATTGACCTGTACTATCATAACCATCATATCGAGTTTTCAAAATATGATGGTGAATATCTGTTGGATATCATCAAAAATAACACAAAGTATATGGGCTTTGAGTTGGATATTCACTGGATTCAGCGTGGTGGCGAAAACCCTGTTGAGTTCATTAAAAAATACAATGGACGCATTCGTCTGCTGCATCTGAAAGACTATCGTGTTGGCGAATTTAAAATGCCCGAAGGGCCTTTTGATGTCAAAAACTTTATGTCTGCATTCACCGGCATCATTCAATTTGCAGAGGTTGGCGAAGGCACATTGCCAATTAAAGAATGTATTGAAGCAGGTCTTGCAAGCGGAAGTGAGTATTTCTTGATTGAGCAGGATGATACTTATGGTCGTGACCCATTTGAAAGCCTGAAAATCAGCCGTGAAAATCTCATTAAAATGGGTTATGCGGATTGGTTTGAGCTGTAAAAAGCCAGAAAGTGTGGCATAATAGTATGCTGCACTTTCTTTTCTATCATAAAAAGGAGATACTTTGATTATGAAACCATTTATGGATAAAGATTTTTTGCTGTCTACCCCTACAGCACGCACACTGTACCATGACCATGCAGCAAAAATGCCAATTATTGATTATCACTGTCACATTAACCCACAGGAAATTGCTGAAGACCGCCGTTTTGAGAACATCACTCAAATTTGGCTGGGCGGTGACCACTATAAATGGCGTGTCATGCGTTCCAACGGTGTAGAGGAGAAATATATCACTGGCGATGCCTCTGACCGTGAAAAGTTCCAAAAGTTTGCAGAGGCTTTGCCAAAAGCAATCGGCAACCCTATGTATCATTGGTGTCATTTGGAATTGCAGCGATATTTTGGTTATAATGGCGTTTTGAATGGCGAAACTGCGGAGGAAGTTTGGAATCTGTGCAACGAAAAATTGCAGAACGACCCTGAAATGACTGCTCGTGGCTTGATTAAAGCAAGCAATGTTTATATGGTTGGCACTACCGATGACCCATGCGACAGCTTGGAGTGGCACAAAAAAATTGCAGAGGACAGCAGTTTTAAAACAAAGGTTTGCCCCAGCTTCCGTCCCGATCGTGCATTGAATATTGACAAGCCCGGTTTTGTTGAATATATCCATAAGCTGGAAAAGGTTGTGGGCAGCGAGTTCAGTTGTATTCATTGTGTTCGTCATGCTTTGGGTGAGCGCATTGATTTCTTTAACGAGATGGGTTGCCGTGCATCAGACCACGGCTTGGATTATGTGATGTATCGTCCTGCCGATGATGCTACCGTTTCCGCTATCTTCCAAAAAGCAATGAAGGGCGAAACCGTTACCACCGAGGAAGCAGAAATGTACAAAACTGCTTTGCTGTTGTTCTGTGCGCGCAAATATGCAGAACTGGGCTGGGCAATGCAGCTGCATTTCTCATGCATGAGGAATCCCAATGCAAAAATGTTGGCACAACTGGGGCCTGATTCTGGTTATGACTGTATCGCTGTCACCAGCAGCGGCGGAGCTTTGGCAGCATTGCTGAGCCAGCTTGACAGTGAAAACAAGCTGCCCCGTACCATTTTGTACAGCTTGAACCCTGCTGACAATGCACAGCTTGGCACTTTGATTGGTGCATTTCAAGGTGTGGAAGTTGCTGGAAAGATGCAACATGGCAGCGCATGGTGGTTCAATGACAACAAGACAGGTATGTTTGAGCAGATGACAAGCCTTGCAAATTTGGGACTGCTGGGCAACTTTATTGGAATGTTGACCGATAGCCGTAGCTTTTTGTCCTATACACGCCATGAATACTTCCGCCGCATTTTGTGTGAATTGATTGGAAATTGGGTGGAGAATGGCGAATATCCTGCTGATATCAAGACTTTGGGACAGATGGTAGAGGATATTTGTACAAACAACGCAAAGCGTTATTTTGGAATTTGATTTTGTGGGCACGCTGTTTCGGCTCTTGGGGTAGCGTGCCCTTGTTTTTAGATAAAAATAGAAAAATATCACACGATTTTCAGTTGATAAAGGCTTAATCGCAATATTTACAATCTAAATAACAATATAAGATATATTGATTGTAAATATCGTGTGATATACTATAAATAGTCAATAAAAAGTTGCTTTGTTTTTATTGAAGTGGTGTGCAAGTTGCGTTATAATCAAAACAGAGTTATTCGCATAAAGGACAAACTTCTGAAACAAAATAGAAAAGTAAAAGGGAGGAAATACCGATGAAACTTTCATTCCGCTGGTATGGCGATTCTGACCCAATTTCTTTGGAGTATATCAGCCAGATTCCAGGTATGCGCAGCATCGTTTCTGCTGTTTATGATGTAAAACCTGGCGAGGTTTGGCCGGAAGAAAGCCTTGCAAAAATGAAAGAGCAGTGTGAAGAAAAAGGACTGGTGTTTGATGTTGTTGAGTCCATTCCTGTTCACGAGGACATCAAGCTGGGCCGCAACAATGTTGAAGAACTGCTGGATGTATATTGCGAAAACATTCGCCGCTGTGCAAAGCATGGTGTTAAGTGTGTAACCTATAACTTTATGCCTGTGTTTGACTGGACTCGCACCCAGTTGGACAAAAAGGCTGCTGATGGTTCCACCAGTCTGGTAATGTACTGGGACCAGATGAAAGGTCTTGACCCATTGAAAGATGACATTCATTTGCCCGGTTGGGATTCCAGCTACACTCAGGACGAGGTTCGTGAGTTGATTCAGGCTTATGGCGAGTTGGGCGAAGAAGGTCTGTGGAAGAACTTGGAGCATTTCCTCAAGAAAGTAATTCCTGTTGCTGAGGAGTGCGGCGTTGTGATGGCGATTCACCCGGATGACCCTCCATATCCTATCTTTGGTCTGCCTCGCATCATCACCTGCGAAGAAAACCTTGACCGTTTCCTCAAGTTAGTTGACAGCCCCGCAAACAGCTTGTGCCTGTGCACCGGTTCTTTGGGCTGTGCTGCTTCCAATGATGTTGTGGCAATGGTTCGCAAATATTCCGCAATGGGTCGCATTGGGTTTATGCACATGCGTAATGTCAAAATTATGGAAGATGGCAGCTTTGAAGAGCGTGCACATCTGTCCTGCTGTGGCAGCTTGGATATGTACGACATCGTAAAAGCTCTGGTAGAAACTGGCTTTGATGGTTATGTGCGCCCTGACCACGGACGCATGATTTGGGGTGAAACCGGTAAACCTGGCTATGGTCTGTATGACCGTGCTTTGGGTGCAACCTATATCAATGGTCTGTTTGAGGCTTGCGAGAAAAACTTGAAGAAATAATTTTTTTGAATTCTATGAACGGCAGGAAAGTGGGTGTGCCTGCTGCTTGCCGTTCATTTTTTACGAATATCTATAATTTGAAGGGAGTCATTTCAAATGAACAAGAATGTTTTAGATACCGATTTGACCGGAAAAGTTGCCGTTATTACTGGTGCAGGCGGCGTTATTTGCTCTGCTTTTGCAAAAACTTTGGCTCGTGCAGGTGCAAAGGTTGCATTGCTGGACTTGAACCAAGAGGCTGCACAGGCTTATGCTGATGAAATCACCGCAGAAGGCGGCATTGCAAAGGCTTATAAGTGCAATGTTCTGGATAAAAACATTTGCTATGCAGTTGCTGAGCAGGTAGAAAAAGAGTTGGGTGCTTGCGATATTTTGGTTAATGGTGCAGGCGGTAACAATCCTAAAGCTACTACTGACAAAGAATACTTTGAGTTGGGCGACATTGATGCAGACACTAAGAGCTTCTTTGATTTGGATGCAGACGGTGTAGGCTTTGTATTTAACCTAAACTTCTTGGGCACATTGATTCCTACTCAGGCATTTGCACGCCAGATGGTTGGCAGAGAGGGCTGTAACATCATCAATGTAAGCTCCATGAACGCATACACTCCTTTGACCAAAATCCCTGCATACTCCGGTGCAAAGGCTGCTATTTCCAACTTTACTCAGTGGTTAGCAGTTCACTTCAGCCGTGTGGGCATCCGTGTAAATGCAATTGCTCCTGGTTTCTTCTCCACAAAGCAGAATGCAGCTTTGCTGTTTAATGCAGATGGCACTCCAACTGCTCGTACCGGCAAAATTTTGGCTGCAACTCCTATGGGTCGTTTTGGCGAGAGCGAAGAACTGGATGGCAGCTTGCTGTTCTTGCTGAACAACAAAGCAGCATCTTTCATCACTGGTGTAGTAATTCCTGTTGATGGCGGTTTCTCTGCTTATTCCGGTGTATAAGTTTTAAAGAAAATTATTTTTTTGATAGCTGTAAGCCTTTGTGCTTGCAGCTATTTTTATTTACATTTTTAAAAAAATAGGGAACAAAGAGAAGAAATTGTTTTTATAAACAAGGGCGTATCTGGAAACTAAGAAATTGACAAATTTTTTGACTTTTCAGATAGCCCCAAGTAAAATACATCGAGTTTGTTGATGAGGAAGGGAAAAAGCCAACAAATACACACTGTAACACAAAAATATTTATGTCTGAAATTTTAACAGAATGGATTGCCCGACATTGCGTTTATACAAAGTGGTAGATAACCGTTGTATTCAGTATTTTTTTGTTTTCAGCAACAATGAGAATATGTTGGTCGGACAAAAACAAACAGAAAAAAAGGTGTTTTCTGGTTGATTTTTGTTGCTTTGCTACACAAAAGCACAAAAAAGATTTTTTGTATAAAAATATGATTTGCTAATAAGATATACACTTTAAAGTATGAATTGTGTAATTTGAATAAACATTATGATAAAAATTGAACAAAATTAACATAAAAAATACAGTTTAATTTTTGTGTAAATTGTGCAAATTGCATAATTTTAGCAATAAATACAATGTGATACGCAATATTTGCATTGGATTATTATTCTTAAAATGTTAATATTAAGTTAACATATTGTTGCCCTTGCAATATAAAACAGTAAAAACCAAAGGAGAAGAAATTATGAGCGATTTGAAACAATCCAATGGCATACATCGTGCCCATACATGGGAAATTGCATTGTATGCACTCAACAATACTTCTACAAACTTGTATATGATGATGGTAACCTACATTGCATACTTTTTGGCAGGTATTGTGGGAGTAAGCACTGTTTTGGCAGGTTCTATCATTACCATTATGCGCATTTGGGATGGTGTTACCGACCCATTTGTTGGCTATTTGGTTGACAAAACCAACACCAAATTTGGCAAAAACCGGCCCTATATCGTATTGGGCAATGTAATTTTGTTCACTATGACATGGTTGATGTTTAACCTTCTTCCTACTATGGATACCAAAGTTCGTTTTCCTGTGTTTTTGTTGATGTACATGGTTTACATCATTGGTTATACATTACAGTGTGTTGTTACAAAGTCAGCACAAAGCTGCTTGACCAATGACCCAAAACAGCGCCCAGTGTTTACCATGTTTGACTCGGTATACAATATCCTTGCATTGAGTTTGATTGTGCCGTTGTATGTTTCTACTACTTTAATTCCAAAATATACTTTGACCAGCACAAACAACGCTGCTGAAATTCAGGCTTTGGTTGCACAAAACCCCGGTATTACAGCAAGTTTGACTGAAAAAGAAGGTGTGACCATTCTTTCCGGTTTCTATCACCCCGAAATGTTTAAAGAAATGCAGCTGATGCTGGGCAGCATTTCTGCAATTTTTGCAGTATGTGCGGTCATTGGATTGTGGCGTAAAGACAATGTCAAATATTTTGGTACCGGTAAAGCAGTTAAAATTGGATTCAAAGACTATCTTGATGTTATGGCACATAACCGAGCAATCCAGATGTTGGTTGTGTCCGCTTCTTCTGATAAACTGAGTGCTACAATGATGACAAATGCAACCATTATGGTTTGTTTATTTGGTGTTATTTGCGGAAATTATGCATTGTCTGGTTCAAACTCTGCAATTGTCACTATTCCAACAGTTATTTTGACTATTTTGGGTGTTGGTTTGATTGCACGCAATATGGGACAGAAAAAAGCATTGCTTGTTGGCACATGGATTGCTTTGATTGGTGCAGCTTTGATGCTGGGATTGTTCGTGTTTATGGACCCCAAAACCATGCAACTGCCCCTCTTTAGCCTAACAAAACCTGCAACCTTTGGAAATTTGTTTGTTCCTTCCAATTGGAGCTTGTTTGGTGTTTTGTTTGTTGTTCTGTCTTGCATTATGCGTGCAGCATCGGGTATGGCAGGAAACATTGTTATCCCTATGACTGCTGACTGTGCTGACTATGAGGTATATCGTTCCGGCAGATATGTTCCGGGTCTGATGGGAACTTTGTTCAGCTTTGTTGACAAGCTCATCAGTTCTTTTGCAACCACATTTGTTGCATTGCTCTTTGCGGCAATTGGCTACACTGATGTTTTGCCTACACCGCAAAGCCCATATTCCACTGGAATTTTTGTTGTAACAATGTTCTGTTATCTAGGTGCTCCTGCAATTGGCTGGATTTGCAATATTATTTCTATGAAATTCTATCCATTAACCAAAGAAAAAATGGAAGAAATTCAAGACCGCATTGCAGAAATCAAAGCAGAAGCTACTCAGGAAAAAGAGACAGTTAAATAATTGATTTTAATATGACTTAAAATCAGCGTGCTTGCAAAGGGAAAATTTCTTTGTAAACACGCTGATTGGTGTTTTTTAAAAAATGCAAACAACCAGAATTTGAAAGGGTGCTGAAATGGCAAAAGGAAAATATAGTAATAAAAAAACAAAGCCAATGGAACAATTCCAACAGCAAACAGAAGAAACAAAAACCCAAAGTGACACCTATATGAATGATATGGCTCGGCTGGATTTTGAAAACCAGATGGAACATGAAAAAGCGGGAAAAGAAGCACCTACCTATGGATTTTGGGGTTGGCTTTATGGAATCCAGCAAAAGTACGGGAAAAAAGAACTTCACAAAGTGAACAAGAAAACCTATATTTTGCTGGCAATTTTTACAGGCTTTATGGGTGGACACCGCTTTTATGAAAAAAGATATATTGTGGCAGCATTGTATTTGCTGTTTTTTTGGACATTTGTTCCGCTGACGATGGTTGTAATCGACCTGATGGTTGTGATTCCCAAACAGGCAGACAGCGAAGGCATGATTGAACTATAAAAAAGGTGTTGCAGAACCCACTGTCTGCAACACCTTTTTATTATCAATTTTATTTCGGAACAGATAAAACCATCATCCAGCGAAAAGGTGAATATCGTTTGCGAAATTCCGGCAAGGTACAGCATAAATTTTTGTGACCATAAATTGCATTGTAGAATTTTAACTTTCCGTTTTCGGTGGGAGAAAATGCCGCAAAATGCAGCCCTTTTCCTGTGAAATACCACACAATCCCGCCTTTGGATTTTTTTAGACGCAAAGGGGTATAGTTGGAAACAAATGCTATTTTTAAAGATGTGTGTTTTCTCAGCCAAAGATACAAAGGGACAATGTGGGTTCCAATCAAACCACCAAAGGGAAGCCATGCAGCCATGCTTTTGCATACTCCCTGTGGAGAATAGGGATAACCAAGCAAATGCAGAAGATTATAGCAAGCCACCCAGCCACAGCCGTTTTTGGAAGAATCCACAAATCCATACTTCATTCCTTTGCAAAGCCGTTGGTCGTAAATCATGCCATCGGATTCAAGATAAGACACTACACACACTTCCTTTGTTTATAAATCAATTTCAATGCTGACAGGGCAGTGGTCGCTGCCAAAAATGTCAGGGTGGATGGAGCTTTCTTTCAGCAAAGGCACAAGACGGTTGGACAAAACAAAATAGTCAATGCGCCAGCCTGCGTTGTTTTCCCGTGCGTTTCGCATATAACTCCACCAAGAATATGCCCCTGTTTTGTCGGGATATAAAGTGCGGAAACTGTCAGCAAAACCGCATTGCAGCAACTGGGAAAATTTGTCCCGTTCCTGCTGGGAAAAACCTGCGCTGCCACGGTTGGATTTTGGGTTTTTCAGGTCAATTTCGTTGTGGGCTACATTCAAATCACCACAATAAATGACAGGCTTTTTGGCATCAAGTTGCATCAAATATTCACGCAAATCATCTTCCCACTGCATACGGTATTCAATGCGTGCAAGTTCTTTTTGTGCGTTTGGAGTATAGACATTTACCAAATAAAATTTTTCAAATTCCAGTGTAATGGCTCTGCCTTCGTGGCTGTGTTCTTCTTTTCCGATTCCATAAGAAACCGAAAGAGGCTGCAAACGGGAAAATACCGCTGTACCAGAATAGCCCTTTTTTTCGGCAGAATTCCAATATTGCTGATAGCCTTCCGGCTCAAAGGTGGCTTGACCTTCCTGCATTTTTGTTTCCTGAATGGAGAAAATATCTCCATCCAGCAGTTTAAAACTGTCTGCAAACCCTTTTGTCAGACAGGCTCGTAATCCATTTACATTCCATGAGATAAGTTTCATAAAAAGTCCTTTCCTTGTGTATACTATAAAGGTATAGCGCATAACTCTATCTGAGTTGTTCCAAAATCATTCTGCTTGTACCAAAAGTACAATGGGGTCTTTGCCTTCTCGGTTTGCAAAGCTACATTGCAAAACAGTATAACGGCGAGGGTCGAGCTGGGCAAACCATGGAAGCAAAGTATCTTTTTCTTCTGTGCCATTGATACCACCGTGATAAATGCTGGCAACCATAAATCCTCTTGGCTTTAATAATGTAAGAGCTGCCTCCAAAGCAGGGATACTGGTTTTGGGTGTAGTGAAAATGGTGTGATTTCCACTGGGCAACCATCCAAAGTTGAAAATAATGGCATCTGCACTGTGTGGTGGGGCATAGTCGGCAAGGTTGGCGTGGTCTGCAAGAATGGCTTTTCCAATGCTGTTTAGCCCTTTTTGCTGTAAAAGAGAATTGGTGGCATCCACTGCCGTTTGCTGAATGTCCACAGCAAGAACTTTTCCACTGCTGCCAACAAGGTGGCAAAGATAGGCTGTATCTCTGCCCAAACCGGCAGTAGCATCAATGACAAAATCCCCTGCGTGGATTCGGCTGGCAAGGAGTTCGTGGGAAACGGTCAGGGAAGTTAGCTGTTTTGGGGTGCTGCGCAGAAATTCAGCAACGGTGGTTCCATCATCAAGCTGCTTGCTTGTCCCATTGTTCAAAAAGCCGAATTTGCCAAATAATCGATTTGCAGCAGGATTGTCTGGGGAAAAACATGTGTAAATGTCAGTTCCTTTAAAGGCTCCAAGATGATGAAGAACTTGTTTTAAAAGATAACTGCCATATCCTTTTTCTTGCCATTGCGGCTGGATATAAATACAATGAATCTGTGCTGTATGATAAGGAAGGTTATCTTGACAAGAGGGATAAAATTGGCAAAACCCAATAATTTCTCTGTTTTTTTCCAAAATGAATGTTTGATGCAAAGAAAAATCTAAAATAAAACGGCTGTCTTTTATAAGCTGTTGACATCGTATTTGCTCGTTTTCTTGTATGGGGTGTACATTCAATTCAAAAACCTCCCTGTATTTTACTTGACCTTTTTTTGCAATTCATGTACCATAAACAAAAAGGCATTTGTCTCTATTATTGTACTGGATTTTTGGACATTCGTAAAGAAAAATAAACATTTGATTGATGGTATCAATCCTCTTTCACAGTCTTTTCACCATCTAATACAACAGTTTTTCACAATTTAAAGATATACTCTAAACATAGCAAAACAAACATTTATTACAACATCACCTTAATATAGAAAGGGAGCATATATTATGGATAACAAATGGGAGTATGATTATACATCTTTATATCGTGAGCAACTACCACAAGACCAAAACAAAGAAGTTCCACCTGTATGGGAAGTGGCAGGAAAGCCGGTGGCACCCAAAAAGAATTGGATAAAAAAAGTGGTGGCAGGTGTGGCAGCATTGGCGGTTTGTGCAGGTGTGGGCACAGCGAGCGGATATTTTGGATACCGCTTGGCAGCGAAAAATACCGTAGGAACCTCCAATAATGTTGGCCCGGTGCTGTATCAATCGGTTGACAGAACTTCTACCAGCACTGGCGATTCCAATGGAATGGACATCTCAGATGTAGTCAGTGCAGTGGCATCTTCAGTGGTGGAAATTACAACCGAGCAAATGGTGACAGACAGCTACTTTACCCAGCGGGTAAAAAGTGGTGCAGGCAGCGGTGTCATTATTTCGCAGGATGGATATGTAATCACAAACAATCATGTTATTGCAGGTGCATCGCATATTGTTGTTACTTTGCATGATAAGAGCAAGTATGATGCAACCTTGATTGGAACAGACCCTAGCACCGATGTGGCTGTTTTGAAGATTGATGCAACCGATTTGAAGGCTGCCGTTATGGGCGACAGCAGCAAACTGGCTGTGGGCGAAACTGCAATCGCAATCGGCAACCCTTTGGGGAGCCTGGGCGGCACGGTTACAAATGGTATTATTTCTGCGCTAGACCGTGATATTACGGTTGAGGGGCAGACCATGCGGCTGTTGCAAACCAATGCTGCAATCAGCCCCGGTAACTCTGGCGGTGGTTTGTTTAATGCAAATGGAGAATTGATTGGTGTTGTCAATGCAAAATCTGGTGCAACTGACAGCGAAGGTTTGGGCTTTGCAATTCCAATCAATACAGCCAAAAAAGTGGCAGAAGATTTGATTAGTGCCGGTTATGTTACAGGTCGCCCTGCATTGGGTGTAACAGTTATCAATGTTTTGGATGCCCAAACTGCGCTGCGTTATGGTATGACTACTTTGGGCGTGTATATTGCAGAGGTAAACCCAGGCTCCGGCGCTGAAAAAGCAGGGGTTAAGGTTGGTGACCGCATTGTTATTATTGATGGCAAGGAAGTTTCGCAAAATTCAGATGTGTCCAATGCGATGAAAGATAAAAAAGTTGGAGATGTGGTGAACCTTCAGGTGGCTCGTGAAGGGAAAATTATTGGAATTGATGTGGAATTAACAGAACAAAGTCAAGCAGCACAACAGCCAAAAGATTGATGAAAGCTGAATTTGAATTGAATTTATAAGGATTACAAAACGCTGAACAAGGATGAATGGGTCTTGTTTGGCGTTTTGTTTTGAGAATTTGCGAAGAAACAGTGAAAATCTGAAAAATTTCTTGCTCTTTTGGCAAAAATTAGGTATATTTAAAAATACGACTGTGTAATTTGAAAACTAACCCAAAATGCAACTTGAACGATAAAGGAGAAAATGAATGTTTACACTTTTAAAAGACTATATCTGGGTTTTTATTGTGTCTATGGTTCCGTTGATTGAACTTCGTGTAGCCGTTCCCATTGGAATCGGAATGGGGCTGGAGTTGGTTCCGACTTATGTAATTGCTGTGTTGGGAAATATTGTTCCCGTTCCTATTATTCTGCTGTTTGCAAAAAAGGTGTTGCTACGGTGTACAAAGCTGCCCAAAGTTGGCGGTGTCTTTCAGAAAATTTGGGAAAAAGGTGTCAAAGGCGGCGACAAGCTGCAAGAAAAAGCAGGAAGCAGCATTTATTGGGCATTGTTTTTATTTGTAGGCATCCCTTTGCCCGGCACCGGTGCATGGACAGGTGCGCTGGCAGCCACAATTTTGGATTTGAAGTTTGTTCCAAGTTTGTTGGCAATTGCAGGCGGTGTAATGCTTGCCGGTGTGATTATGGGTGTGGCATCCACAGGTGTGTTTGGTGCATTGGGAATGTTGTTTTAAAAGACGGTTTGAAAAGTCGAAATTTTTAAGGCAACACGGCATAATTCCAAATGAGAAGTAAAAGTGATATAATGACAGCATGAATAAGCAAATAAGTATGTCCGCCTTGAG
>JAHHUF010000020.1 GCA_020024115.1 Anaerofilum sp. | reverse complement strand
TTTGGCTGGTATATGCCTGTTCCGCAGGGCTTGCTCTGGCAGGATTCGGACTGAGCAATCTTGCAAAAAATTTATTTATGGCTCCCATTTTGATGTTGGGTTTTTCTGTAATGCCTTTTGCAATCATCAAATTTTATTGGCTGTACAAAGAAAAACAAATGAACCGTACTTTAGAAAGTGCATTAAACAGCATTACAAGCAGCTATTTACGGTCGAGTGGAAGTATTATTTCCGCAGTGAAAGAAAATATCCCACAGCTGCCTGCACCAATCAATCAAGTGTTTCAGCACTTTTTGTTACAAATTACTTATGTGGATGCCAATATTGCAGATGCCTTAGAATCCATGAAATTAACCATCCACAACAATATTTTCCATCAATGGATTGATGTTCTGATACAATCAGAATCCAACCATCAAATGAAAAAGAATTTATCTAAAATTTTGGACAAATTCTCCGATGCAAGAGATGTAGAAGCAGAAATCAACACTATTTTGCAGGACGCCAAGCGTTCATATCTATTAATGTTAGGACTATCCTGCACTGCTCCATTTCTCTTTTATTTTGCAAACAAAGAATGGTGGAGCATTTTGACTGAAAGTATCCCCGGAAAGCTGCTGCTTGCAGTCTATCTTCTGGGGATTTTCCTTTCTGTTTTGATTGCATATATCGCACATCAACAATCTATTGTACAAGGAGAATAATCATGCAGATTTTTTTCATAATTGTAATTTCCTGCTTTTTAGGAATTGCTCTATTTAATTTGCTGTCTGTTATTTGTTCTGCTCTCAGTGGAAAACAGACATTGGCAGCGTATAAAATTCAGCATTCCAAGCAAGAACAAAGCTCTGTTTTTGATAAAGTGCAGACAGCAGTGGCTGTCTGGATTTCCAAAATGCCAATCAAACCGCTGATTGATAAAATCCAGCCCCTATTGGAATATGACAAAAAGCACCGCACAGCAGAAGAATATCTTGCCGGTTGTTTGTTGAAAATGGTTTTTATTGTTCTTCTTGGGCTTATTGGTGGTTTTGTGGTTCCGCCATTGCTTTTGGTTTGTATTTTTGCTCCAGCTGCCATTTATTATGATGAGTACTGCCAGTTGAAAAACTTGAATGAGAAAAAGCGTGAAGCAATTGAAAAAGATTTACCCTCTTTTGTATCTGCGGTTTTGGTCAGTTTATCCTCTGACAGAGATATTGTCCGTATGATACTGAACTATATCCCTTATGCAGCATTTGAACTGAAAAAAGAACTTCAAATTACAGTATCCGATATGCAGTCAGGCAACTACGAACGAGCCTTAATACGTCTGGACCAGCGTGTTTGTTCTTCTCATATGTCAGCTGTGGTTCGGGGACTGATTGGCATTTCCCGTGGCAATGATGAGCGAACCTATTTCCAGCTGCTTGCTCACAGCATTCGGCAGGCAGAACTTACAAGACAAAAACAGAAAGCATTGAAAGTAAAACCAAAGTTTATGATTGCAGCGGGAATTTTGCTGCTCAGCTGCCTTTTGCTGATATTCGGAGTATTGCTGATTGACCTGTCTGCAAAGAGTAAGGAGCTGTTCGGATAAAAAAATTATTACGACCGCTAAAAAATAATTCAGGCGATTCCAACTACATCTCTGCTGTGCTGGCTATCTTTTTTATTTTGGTAGTAATTCTCTTTTTCATTAAGTTTGCAGCAGTATTTAAAATAAACAACGATTTGTCAAATGCTGCGGACAAGCTGATGAGAAGTGCTGAATTATCCGGGCAAACCAATTTAAACGCACAGGCTGATATGCTGAGAAAAGAAATAGGACTGAATTTTTCATTGAGTTGGCAGGATACAGAGTATATTCCCGGTACAAACAAAGTCCAGCTGAACAGTGACATTCATTTGAAACTTTCAACAAAATATACCATCCGGCTTTACAAATTCCCTGTCTATGATGTAACACTCAATGTCAGACGCACCGGTACCAGTGAAATTTATTATAAATGAGGACAACAGCAATGAAATCTTTAAAAAATAATCAAGGCGGTGCAGGCATTCTTATTTTTGGGCTGTTTGGGATTCTGTTTGTTTTTGTGATAGCAATTGCATTGTTCCAGAATTATTCTGTGCTTGCTGCTGCATACACTGTGCGTTCTTCCATGGAAAAAACAGCTTTGACAATCGTTGCCCGCCAAACCGAAACAACCTATTCCTCAAAAAGAGAATCCAATCACGGAGCCTACCGCTCCAACGGCATTGATTGGAATGAGGAGATACATCAAATCAACGCTGCACAGCAATTAAATGAAATGCTGCACATAACCCGTCAAGGGGATACTCTTACCAAATACAACAGCAATCATTCTCTTTTGTATCGCCTTCACAACATTTCTTTCACTATCAACAATCCTGACCTGCATTCCCAACAGACCCTGAAAGCAACCATATCTCTAACCTTTGAAATGCCTATAACCTTTGGAAACTTACACCATACCATTATGGTTCCTATGTCAGTAACTGCGGAAAATAAGCAGAAATATTGAAAGGATGGTATCTGTGAAATCACTTTATCTTAACCAATCTTTTACACAAACTACAATATTTGATATACTAAAGAAACACTTTAGGAAGAGGTTCTTTAGTATGAAAGAAATCATTATAAGCGTTGCAAATGGTTGTATTATTGGTTTTTTGTGGGGGAAACTGTGGTATAAACGCATTACTCCTTTGTTTGTTGTTTCCAGATTAGGCAGAATCTATCAGGGAACAAACAAAGAAGGAAGAAAGGAAATTCGTAATCACCGTTGTAAATACAACAAAAAATCTTTACAAAATAAGCTGTTTGGGATGGGACGCTTTTTTATCTTGCAATTAAATGTATTGTTGAATAAGTTGGAAATAAACAAAACATACAAAACAAAAACACATTTAAAATCTTTGTTTAAAAAGGCAGAAAGACAAAATAAAATTCAAATTCACCATATTAAAGTTTGCAAGAAACAACCTTTGTTTTTTGAAGCCCTCACAATTTTGGGTGTAAAAGATACTTTTAGGGTACTTTTATCTAAAAAGCACCGTTGTTCTTTGTGTAAGCAATTTTATAAGATTAAATTTACCCGAATCAAGTAAAGTTGAGGTGAAATCATGCTGACAATAAAAATTTATAAGTATATGAAAAAGCTTGATTTGAAAAAAGAATTTTTCTTTCAGCTTTTTTGGCGTTTGGCTGCTATGGCACTTTGTGCTGTGGCAGCTTTTTCTTATAGGCAGATTTATTTTTCTGTTTGTATCAGCAGTTTTTGGGCATATAGCTTTTTTCATCACTTTTTCAAAGCAGAGATTTATACCAATTACGAAGTGAGTACAAGCACAGCGATTTATCTCCGGAGGAGGCTTTGGAGCAATACCAAACCGAAATATGTATGATACATTCTGAAAACAGTCAGAACCGTGTTTGGTGGAGAATTGCCCTATGTGCTGCACTATTACCTTTTTTGTTTCCTCAAATTTGGTTTTTGTGTTGTACCGTTCCTATCTTTTTATGTTGGTATGAATATAAAAATTCAGAATTTACAAAATACGAATAAATATTATTATGAGGGAATACAAAATGTTGAATGTCGCTGCACTAATGGGTCGGCTCACTTCTGACCCTAAATTAAAATCTACACCGAAAGGTGTCAGTGTGACAACTTTCATTATTGCTGTTGAGCGTAGCTTTGTAAGGCAAGGAGCAGAAAAGCAGACAGATTTTATCAATATTGTAGTATGGAGAAATGCAGCTGAATTTGTCTGTAAGTATTTCCGAAAGGGCGATATGATTGCTGTCAACGGTAGCATTCAAACACGCACTTATCAGGACAAAGAAGGGATTACTCGCAAAGCAGCTGAAATTATAGCAGATTCTGTTCACTTTGCTGGTAGCAATCATGCAATACAGTGAATACCTCTGTTGCTGTTGAGGATGCTCCAGCTGCTTCAGTTGCCCAAGATGTTTCCCCTATTCCACTTCTTCCAATGAATGACTTTGCTGTTATTGCAGATGATAATGAAGATTTGCCACTTTAATACTGCTTTTTTGTTTAGTGAGTTTTAAACCCCAGTTGAGTAAAGTATTGCCTGTTGACATAGTGATAAAATCAGTGTATAATAAAGTACAATATTAAGTACATATAAGAAATAGAGGAGAACACACTATGTTAGCAACCAATTACACCATTCTTCGCAGCAACCTAAAGCACTACTGCGATAAGGTAACAGATGAAAATGAAGTTGTAATCATTACCCGTAAAAACGAAAAAAACATTGTTATGATTAGCTTGGAAGAATATAACAAACTAACCAGCCTAAAAAAAGACAATTTATCTGAGTAAAAAGCAAGATTCATTCTTGCTTTTACAAGCAAATTTCCGTAAAATAAGGGTAAACAAATTTTAATAGCCAATATTATACATATAAAGGAGAATATAAATTATGGATGAAAAAGAATTGCTACTGACTTTGGTTCAGGAAATAAAATCCATGCGGACTGAAATGGATGAAAAGTTTTCTTCAATAGACAAACGACTGGACGGCATGGATAAACGACTGGACACAATTGATGAACGACTGGATATAATTGATGAACGACTGGATAGCATTGAAGAAGATACTCAAGTCACCAGAGGTGCTGTAAATTCGTTGATTGAATGGGCAGACCAGGTTGCGGTAATTTCTCAGGTAAGATTCCCTGTTCAAAAAGCAAAATAAACAGTTATACAGTTGATATTGATGTGAGAGGAGAAAGTATATGAAATTCAAAAAGCAACAACTGACTTTGATTGCAGTTGCAGGCTGCTTTGCATTCGTTGCAGTGGGTTTGGCAATTGCCCGTTTGACAAAACAACCTGCCTTAGAAACACAAGATGTGAACTCAAGTGCAGAAAGCAGTTCTTCTGTACAGGCATCTTCAGATTCTAAGAGCGATACAAAAGAAGAAAGCAGCAGTACAGCATCCGGCAGTGCAGAAAAAGAACCGCAAACACAAGTTGTAACAAGCACTTCTTCTGTAAGCAGCACAGCAGCCGATGCTACATCAAAGCCGCCAGCTGCGCCCCAAGCAACACCAAAGCCTACCTCAAAACCTCAAGCACCTGCTGCACAACCCGCTGCTCCTGCACCGGAACAACCAAAGCCACAACAACCGGCACAACCTCCTGTGGAACAGCCTGTTGCACCTGCACCAGAGCAACCACAAGTTCCTGCACCTCAGCCACCTGCTCCCCCTGCTCCCGAACCTCTGGCTCCCCCTGCTCCTCCTGTGGCAGAGCCACAACACTATCATGGAAACGGCACAGATGCAGGCTCTTGCCCTGTTTGTGGAGTAGGTTACTCCCCCAATGTGGATATGAGTGGCGATGATGGAGCACACGACCTTGATGGATTTTTTTCTTAAAATATAATATTAAGGATACTAAGCACTGATTATTATAATCAGTGCTTTTTCTTTTTTCAAAATTAAGGGGGGATGTATATGTGAATTAAAAAAATAATCATAATTGAAATGTAAGGAGGAAGTAATGAAACGATTATATGGAATTATTTTTGTTCTTTGTTTAAGTATTTATTTTTTGTCTATTTCTATACAAGCAGCTACTGTTTATTTATCTGAAGATGAACAATGGATTGTGGGTGTAACTCATGAAATGGAATATATCACTGAAACAGGCTACAAACAACATCATGCAAACAATGCAAACAATCAATATTGGACAAGTCTTTCTGGTGGTACTCGTCCAGATGGAACACCTTATGCAGGTTTTTCTTTAGTTGAAAAAAATAAGTTGCAAGTTGCATCTGCGTGGTATGGACAGGATGTGTATTTTAGACAAAAAGGAACAACTGGAAAAGGGACAGTAATTCATATTCCAGATTATTCCCAATTAAAAGTACAATACAAGTCTAACATTCAAGTTCTTAATGTATATTCTCCAGATACAACAGATAGTTTTTATGCACACTATATTCAATCTATTTCAGATAAAAATGGCTATTTGCAAGGTTTAAATTCAAAAGTAAATATCAGAGTTAGCAAAACAAAATATGATGTTTTTAATCGCAATGCTGACTATATGCTTACTGATGCAGAAGGCAACTACATTTACGACCTTGTGGCAGTTGGAGTGTGTACCGACCAAGAACCAGACCTGTCAGGCAAAGCAGCATGGGCATTACAGCGATATGTAAAAGAGGGATACGGTTTTTTGATTGGTCATGACACTATGTACGGATATGGTGGAGTAAACCCTGACCCCGACTATGTGCCTGACCCCAACAGCACCAGAACACCAATGTACCAGCTGGACACCAACATTGACGGACACTGGAACATGAACTGGTTAATGGGCATCAATAAGCTGTACACCGAAACAAGCCCATACAAAGCCCCTTCTATGATTTTAAATATGGGCGATTGGCACGACAAAAGCACACTGTACGGCAATGTACAAAAGGATTCGGTAGAATCTAAATTGAGAGTTAGGTCTGTATCAAAGGGCAATCCAAGTACAGATATAGACGCAAGAACACCTACTAATTTTCCATACGACAGCCGACAAGATGGAACAAAACTTGATGTTGGTGTAGATTTTGTCGCCGGTGTCACCCATTCAAACCAACAGCTTGCATACGGCAAGATTTGGATTGACTTTGACCCTGCCACAAGCAACGGCACCCTTGTTACAGACCGCAACGAGGGCTTGACAGGAACAAACAACTTCTATTTAACCACCAATGGCAACTTTGGCATGATGCAGATAGGACATTTACGCAGCAACCTCAATTCTGCAAAGATTGATGAATGCCGTATTTTGGCGAACACAATTATGTACCTTTCACAGCGAAAGCCCTGTCAGGTGTGCCGCAGCCAGCAAGCAAACAACAGAGATTTCCATGCAGTCACACGGATTCATTCTGTGGAGGAATTGGCAAGAATCGGTGACAAAAACTATTGGTTTACCTATCCTTTGGATGGCTGCTATGAATTGACCGCAGATATTACCTTGCCTGACAACTGGAAACCGATTGAAAACTTTTCAGGACATTTTAATGCAGACGGACACACCATCAATGAAAACGCAAGTGCTGTTTTTGCCCAAAACGGAAGTCTGTTCGGCGGTTGGAATTTGGGCAGTGACCCATCAAAAGGTGTGCCGTCAATTCACGGCAGAACAGAAAAAACAACGGGAATTGCCCGTTTGAACGGACACTTAAACCAGTTGTTTGGAACAAGCAGCAATACCGACTACAGCCGCTACAAAGTGATTGTAACAGGCTCAGATGGCAAAAAATACGACTGCATTACTGACCGTGAGGGCAAGTATGTAATTTCTAATCTGCCTTGTACAGCAACAAATATCAATGCAAAGGTATTTGACCAAAACGGAAAGGAAGTTACTGAGTATGGAGAAATTTATGCAAATATCCCCAAAGATACATGGAACAACAACCAAACATATCAGCTGAAGCTGCGGAACACTGATGCAAGAGCAGTGCCAAACCAGACAGTTTATGAAGATTCAGATGTCACTTTTGTGGGTGGGATGAATGGCAGCACAATGCCAGAATCAATTACTTGGCAATATCGCAGCGGTGCAGGTGACAGTTGGAAAAATGTTTCTTCCAGCACCTTGATTCAATCCAGTGTGTCAACCCCTGAACAGGTAGGCGGTGCATCCCCTTACATTGAAACACGATTGACTGTCCATAATGTACAATTGGATTGGAACAAGGTTGAATTTCGTGCTGTGTTCCGTGTGAACGGAAAGGACTATAACACCTTTGATGTAAAAACAGAAGGTGCAGCAGGCTTGCTTACTGTTTTGGAACGCCCTTATACATTTGACCCCATTCAAGATGTTTCTGTGTGGCAGGGTGAACAAGGACAGTTTATTGCAAAATTTGAATATTACCGCAGCTTAAACGATGACTTAACTGTGAAATGGCAGTTCCGTGGCAGTGAAGAGGTTATGTGGGATGATGTACAAGGCAGCAATATCGTTACTGGAACAACCGTCAGCAACAATGTCACAGCAAACGGAAAATCTGACACAGGGTATATCAATACTTCTGTTCTGACTGTTCCGTCCAATATGGACTATGACAAATACCAATTCCGTGCTGTGATTGAGTATCCAAACAAAAAGCGTACTTTTTATTCGGACAGCAATTTCTATGACGGATACAAAGGACAGCTTGACATTAAGGTAAAAAGCATTCTCTGCACCAAACATCCTGATAACATAAAAGCTGAACTGACAGGCAACCATGCTACGGGCAGTTATAAGTATGTTGCTGAGTTTGAATACACCTCAAAAAATCCTAATATTGGAATTGTTTGGCAATTTAAACCAAACGCAAAAGCCAATTATCAGGATATAACCACATTTCCGTTTCAGAATATCTCAAATGTTACAACGGAACCGCCGGTATCCATCGGAACTGACCGATACAAAGTAAAAACAACATTGACCCTCACCAATCCTCCAAAGGATTTGGATGCCGGAAACAATCATTATTATTTCCGTGCAGCAGCAAAGGATTTTCAAACGGTGTATTCTCTTTCCGGAGATATTAGTTTTAACTACAAAATTGATATTCAGCCGGGAAAGCCTGCTTTTAAGATTATAGATGGACAAAAAATATATTCATATCCAAACCTGAAAGTCTATGCACCAAATGGGATTCAGCATTTTCGTGTTAATTTCACTGTTCCGAATGAACTAAAATGGATGGCGTCAACGGATGGGCTTGGTGCTGCTATTGATGGAAACAAAGGGTTCCAATACAACGGTGACACAATTTCTGCACAAAGAGTGGAGCAGTATTTGCGACAGGTGCAAATTACTGTTGCAGAAAATAATAATGCTGAGGTAAAGTGGTTCATTTCGGATACTCGCCTGCCGGATGGATTTGACCCATACAGTGGAAAATATTTTGAATATGTAGACAGCTGGGGATGTACATGGACAAGTGCAAGAGATGCTGCAAATGCACGCTACCATGATGTTCTGCAAACAAACGGAAGATTGGCAACCATTCACTCGCAATCACAACAAAATATGGTGCAGCATTTGGCGGGCGGCAGAATTGCTTGGCTGGGCGGAACCAACGACCGAAGATATAACAACTGGAATGACGGCTATGTTTGGATTGATGGCAGCGGACTTGACTACAATTTGATGAATTATCCCGCCGACGGAGTTCGATATTTGCGTATGCTGCCTGACGGAAGATGGGAAGCCGCCTTGAATATCAATCAAATCAGTGTGACAGCGACAGATAAAATCACTTGGCGGACAGGTTGGATACAAGATATAGGACAATTCGGCTATGGATATAACCCTGATGAAGTATCGGAAGGAGCTTACTGTGGCATTCTTTTGTATGCTCCGGATTCTGTTGGAACAAACACCTATATTCATCAAGATGTTTCATTGATAAACGGTCATAGCTACTGGGTATATGGAACAATCGGAGAGTATGGCGATGCCAACGGAAACATTACACTCCAAACACCATTCAATTCCATTACTAGCTTGTACAATCATCCGGGACATAGTAAAAGTGAAATAAATCAAATTTTTGTCTATTCGGGCGCAACCGGTTTGCAGCCATTTAAAGCATATATATATGGAAACGGTCCAAACATCACAGGTGTATATGGTCAAATTTATCATCTTGAAGTAGTTGATTTGACAGAGACCTTCACCAACAATGGTGTGGACATTCCTTCGGTTGAATGGCTGCAAACAAATTTAGGCATTTTTAATGGCAGCAAAACATTTACACTTAATTCTAATCAGTCAAACGCAAACGGATATATGGTGGAATATGTAGTAGATGACAGCCGTCTGGAACACACAGAAAAAACAGCCGGTGCAAGTGATATTTTGGAAGGAATGGGTGTGCAGCCCCCTGCACCTGCACCAAAACAACAGGATTATCGCACAGATACTGATGTTATTTTTTCTTGTAATGTAACTGCACTTGCTCCCATCAATCCGGACAATCCTGCCAGTGTAACATTTAAGGTCACTGCACCAAATGGCAATGTTAATCATCTGGTGTTTGATAAGGTATGTCTGCCAACGGGTGAAAGTGAACGGGCATGGGTGAAATATCACATTCCCAATACAGAAGGCAATATCAAAGTAGAAATCTCCAACACACAAAATGTATATGTAGATACTTCTGTAATTCATGGAACGGTGGAAAGAATCAAGCCGAACGACCCACCAGACCCTAAATTTGCTGACCAAAACAAAGGCTTTTCCGTTCCCCCATTGCCCGATTTTAAAGACAGTGTACAGCATATCTGGAAAACCTATACCGCACATAACAATAACGGTACATGGGAATATCAGCAAGTGGAACACAAAGCAGGACTGAACACAATATTGAACATTCAGCCCGATGAACGAGTAAAAACCGCACAAGGAAAAGAAATGAAATCAGGGTATGGCTTTAATGCAACTGTGACGGCAAAGCATGGCAGCACTGCTTCAGAAAGTATTGTCGCACCACAAATTGCAGTGTCTTATTTCCCTGAGTTCCGATACACAGGGTATTGGAGAATTTTGGAGAGATTGCAGAGCAACACAAAGCAAAGTATCTTCCAGTTTGCAGTCAACCCATATAGTCAGGTAAAGCATAGAGTGCATTTCACCCCTTTGTGGTATCCCGATAACACAGACTATACAGTTTGGACAATGGTTCGGGATATGTGGACACCTGTGGGAGAACTGAAACAATCCTGCACAGATACATTGAAAATCAACGGAAATGTCTATGACGATTGGTACATTCGAGAGGTTCCAAAATAAATATATAAAAGGAGTGCACTTTATGGGTATGAAAGAATTTGCTCAAAAAGCTGCCAACAGAATGAAACAGCTTTTTAAACTTGAATCTTCTATCCAATATCCTGAGCCCTATCAGACTGTTCAAAAACAAAAGAATATCAATCCTCAATTTGAACAGCTGCATAATACTTCTTCTAACACAGAAAAAGAAATATCAACGGAAAAAGCAAAACACTTTAAGCTGGCAGAAGATGTGGTTGAGTTTCTTGCAGAACATGACCCGGCATTTGGGTATGAGCCAACTACCGAAGGGCTACGCAATAAGCAAGAGTATGTCAACACAGTTTTTCAAGCTGTCCAAAAAGATGATGTAGGCTATATCAATCGTGTAAATACCTTGCAAACAGAAATGCAGCAAAACACCCCATCTCCTAAAATGGCTCAACCGCAAGTTGAGCCATTGAGCATGGAATTTTGAAAAGAATGTTATTTTAAATGGGTTGTACCATTGGCAAATTGCCGATGATACAAGCCGTTTTTTATGTTGCGAAAGGGATTACACTTTATGAGAAAATCAGAGAAATTTTGGAGTAGAATAAGACAGGCTATAAATGAAAAATTTAATCAGTCAAAAAATTTGTCTGAAGAATTATGGGAAGAAATTCCTAAAGGTACTGCTCTTTTAAGGGATTCTCCATCAAATAGGATTTATTCTGAAACTTCGTATGCAGGTGCAATTCTTTTACCCAATGCAAAAGAATTGCGCTATGGGTCGGGTAAGGATTTTTTGGAAGGAATAAAAGACTTTTACCTTAACAAATCACAAACACAATTTTACTGTTTAAATTTATCTGAACATAATGCTGAACTATCCAAAGAAATAGATGATTTTATTTCAGAAACACTTGGCAAAAAAAACAACCGTACTTTATCCTTCTATCAAAAAAGAGCTGTTCTTTCAGAAAAAATGAATGAATCACTGCACTTTCGTGTACATATTCCAAATAATTCAATGCTTATCTGGGAAAATGGTTTTTTCAATGAATATATACAATTTGATAATTGGGAATCGGTTGAAAAATATTTGGAGTATATAGATTGGATCGAAAATCCTACCTTCCCTGTTTCATTAACAGAACAAGACATCCAAACAATTGCTAAGTCTGTAAACATCAATGTTTAAAATTTAAGGAGGTAATTTATTATGGCAACAAGCAACAAAGATACTAAGGCTTTTTCAATTGAAGAATTGGAAAAAATGATGCAGGAAAACAACGGTAATCTTGACTTAAGCGGTAGCAACATCAGCAACCTGCCTGAAAATTTAAATGTTGATGGAGACCTTGACCTAAGTAATACTAATATCAGCAGCCTGCCTGAAAACTTAACGGTTGGTGGTAGCCTTGACCTAAGTAATACTAATATCAGCAGTTTGCCTAAAAGTTTAAAGGTTGGCGGTGACCTTGACTTGAGCGATACAAAAATCAAAAAACATCCTAAAAAACTAAAGGTTGCCGGAATAATAAAATTATATAGTCCGAAAGTTCCAATCTTAACAGCTATTAGAAATAAATTCTTTATACCAAAACCTTCTGTTCAGGCTGAGGATACTTCAAAAACTCCAAACAAGCACGCCGAAAAAGCAAGCCCCTCGTTTAAACAACTGCCCAATACTCCAGTTGAACCATCACCGAAAATGCCTCCACAAGCAAAAAAACAGTTTAAACTGGCAGAAGATGTTGTTGAGTTTCTCACAGAACATGACCCGGCATTTGGGTATGAGCCAACTACCGAAGGGCTACGCAATAAGCAAGAGTATGTCAACACAGTTTTTCAAGCTGTCCAAAAAGATGATGTAGGCTATATCAATCGTGTAAATACCTTGCAAACAGAAATGCAGCAAAACACCCCATCTCCTAAAATGGCTCAACCGCAAGTTGAGCCATTGAGCATGGAATTTTGAAAAGAATGTTATTTTAAATGGGTTGTACCATTGGCAAATTGCCGATGATACAAGCCGTTTTTTATTTTGTAAAGGTGGTGGTGCGATTGCTTGAGGAAATCTTTCGATAACCTTTTTCCAATAAAAATTTATTAAAAAATCAAATACAAATGAAAGATGAGGAAATTACTTATGAAATTCATGAAAGCTGTTAAAAAATTCGGAACAAAACTGACTGCAAAGGCATTGGCAGCAAAACACAACGCACAGACCGCCTTGGAAAACAACGAAGGTGATTCGCATTTGATTGCAATTTTGGCGGTTATCATCATTGTAGTTGTACTTAGCACAGTCTTCCAAAGCCAACTGACTGGTCTTCTGGACAGTGGAATGAAGAAAACAACCACTATGGTCAACGGATTGTTTTCTTAATCGGATGGCATTTCTTTTTTTCTTTTGTACAGTGCTGCTGTTTTGTGGGATTGAAGATGCAAAAACAATGCACATTCCACCACGGTATCCTTTATTGATAGCGTTCTCTTTTTGGTTAAACCCAATGTGGGACAAGCAGGATTCCTTCATAGGCTTTAGTGTCTGTGGGGGAATCCTTTTGCTTTTGTGCTGTGTCAAAGAGGGAGCCTTTGGTGGCGGTGACATCAAGCTATGTGCAGCTGCAGGTTTTACTTTGGGCAGTGTGCCGGCAATGGTTGGGCTTCTGTTTGCATCTTTGTTTGCATTGCCCGCAGCTTTTGTAAAACAGAAACAAAAAACAGCTATCGCCTTTGCACCGTATCTTGCTGCCGGATTTTCTCTGGCAGCATTTTTAACTTATTTCAGTTATGGAGGATTGATTCAATGAAATTAAAACAACTGACAAAAAACCGCCTTTTATTGGCGATGGTTGCCTTGGCTTTGGCAGGTGTGATTGCCTTTGCCATTGCACCTGCTTATCAAAAAAGTGCAATGCAGACAATTCAAGTGGTTTGTGTAGATGCACCCATTGATAAAGGAGCTGCAATTTCACCTGACCACTTAAAGCTGATGGAAATTCCCAAAGAGTTTCTGCCTGAAGGTGTGGTGCGGGACACAACCGAAACTTCCGGAAAATATGCAGCGGTTGACCTGCAAGCAGGTGATTTTCTGACACAAGGTAAACTTTCGGATACCACGCATCTTCAATCGTGGTACACAAAATTGAATGAAAATCAAGTTGCAGTATCTGTAAACATCAAGCACTTGGCAGCAGGTGTATCGGCACAATTGCAACAAGGAGATATTATTTCTTTTGTATCAGCAAACAGCGATGCAGATACTATCTGTTTGCCTGAACTGCAATATTTGGAAGTTTTGGCAGTATCAACTCCCAGTGCAATGGAATATCAACAGCAAACAGATACACAAGAAACAGCTGAATTGCCTGCCACTGTAACCATATTGGCTACACCTGAACAAGCAAGGCTGCTTGCTGACCAAGACTTAAACAGCAATCTCCATGCTGTGTTGGTGAGCCGTGGCAACGAAGAACAGGCAGCAGAACTTCTTGCAAAGCAGCAGGAAATCTTATCTTCAGCACAGGAGGAAAATGCGAATGGCTAAAATTATTCCTGTTATCGGCTCGCCCGGAAGCGGCTGCACTACAATTGCCATACAGCTGGCAATGCAGTGTGCAGCAAAGAACGAAACTGTTACTGTAATCTTTGCAGACCCTATTTTACCACCCAAAAGCTACCTTATCAAAGAGGTGCAGGGAGAATCTTTGGGCAGCCTATTGAGTGCTGCGGAACTTCCAGAAAAACAGCTGCTTTCGGGAATGGATGCAGTATCCTCTGAAGTCGGAACCGTTGGATATACAGCCGGAGATAAGCTATACAATTTTCCTGTTCCTTCCACAGCCGGATGCGAACGGCTTCTTCAAAAAAGCAGTATGCTGAGTGATACTGTGATTTTAGATATAGGCAGCCGATTATCTGACAGGTTGGCAATTGTAGCTTTGGAACAAGCAGACGCAACTATTGTATGTGTAGACGGAACACTAAAGTCTGTTGCTTGGAAAACCGGATTGCCTGAAATTCCACATACAACAATGGTTGCCAATGCCTTATATGGAACACAGACAGCACAGGCAGATATTTTTCTTCCCTTTGCTGCCGATTTAAAACAGCAAACAGAAGAATTCGATTCCTTTCAGCTGTACAAAGAAAAACAGTATCTGAAATCCATGCAGCAGCTGTACCAAAAAACCAATATCAAAAAGAAAAACCTTACATTGGTTCGGTAAGGAGGGCTTGGTATGCAGATTGCACAAAGTATCAAGGAAAATATTACTATCCTGCATTGTGCAGAAATGCTTGGCTTGCACCCGGTACAGCGACGGGGAAACAAATTAAGCTGGACATTGAAAGAGCATGACAGCCTTGTCATTAACCTTGATTCAAACGGGCAACAGCGGTTTATTTGGAATTCTCAAAGGATGTATGGTTCTGTCATTGATTTTTATATGGCAATGACAGCAACTTCCTTTCCACAAGCAATGCAGGCATTGGGTAATGTTTTAAAAGACAAATCCATCCCTGCATGGGACACCATAAGGAAAAACGAACAGCAACAATATCACTCTGTTGAAAATACCCCGCAAGAATTCCAATTGCTGAATAAATCCGAACAAGGTTATAAGCGTATTTTTGCATACTTATGCAAAACACGGGGAATCCATTCTCAACTGGTGTCAGAATTGGTTAGTGCTGAACAAGTCTATCAGGATACTCAGGGCAACGCAGTCTTTGTGGGTTACAATCCTCAAACAAACCGGGCTGAGTATGCAAATGTTCGGGGAACACTAACGGGCAAACAGTATCGTGGAGATGTTTTAGGCAGCAAAAAAGCTGTGGGGTTTCATTTTGGACTGTATACAGAGAATCCACCCAAAAAGCTATTTGTCTGTGAATCCCCTATTGATGCAATGTCAGTGGCAAGTATCTTGATGAACTACAATCGACCAATTGATAAATATGGCTTTTTATCTTTGGGCGGTACATCAACGGCTGCGTTGGAATTTCACATTAAGCAAAATCCACAAATAGATACAATCTATCTTTGCCAGGATAATGACGATGCAGGCAATTACAGCCGACGAAAGGCAGATGAAAAATTGCGTGAATTGGGCTTTGAAGGCAAGATTGTGGATAAACCTCCAACCCAAAAAGATTTTAATGAAGATTTGCTCAAACTTCAGGATTTGAAGCAGGTAATTCATCAAACCAACCTTCAGCAGATAAGCCAAACATCTGCTTTGAATATTTCTCAATAAAAAATTTTTTACACATAAAGGAGATTACAACTTATGAACAAATTGGCAATAATGGCATCTGCTGCAAACGCAGGTACATTTTTTCAATCTATGAAAGTTACTGCACTTGAATGGGTAAACGCAGGTTTGGACAATTTCGTGATTCCCATCGGTGTTGTTTGCTGTGGTGCAACCTTTGTATTTTTGCTTATCAAATGTGTAGCAGATTACAAAGAAGGACACGGTGAAGATATGAAAGCCAAGGCATTTCCTCTGCTGCTCTGTTTGATTATTGCAGCGATTTTGCTCACTAAAAATATGTGGTGGGCTGCATTTACAGGATAAAAGGTATGTGAAACATGCAAAATTTAATTATAAGTGCAATCGATACATTTCTAAGCAGCTTTCGTATAAAACTGGAAGAATGTTTAATTAATTTTTTTATGCAGGTTCTGCAAGTAGTGAATTCACTGTTATTGACAACATTTGATATTCCAATGATAGTGGATTTTGTAGAGGCAGGAATATGGATGGGACGCATATTGTTCGGAGCAACTTTTGTTATCCTTTTGATTGATATTATGGAGGAAAACGGAAGTTGGAAATCTGACCAGTTCAAAGCCATTGAATGGACAACAATCTTTTTAAATCTGATGAAAGCTGCTGTTTTTGTTGAAACTGCTCCAAGACTTACTATTCTTTCTATGAAGCTTGTTGCGGACAGCGTGAATCAATTTGACCCTACACCATATCTTAATGGAATGAAATCTTGGATTGGTACTTTATTTATCGGTATCATTATTTCCATTATTGCAGTGGGTGGATTTGCTGTTGTAACAATCATGCGATTTGGAGCAATTTTAATTCAAGCATTCACAGCCTTTTTGTATGTCCCCGATATTGTTCGGGGGCATACAACTTCAATGGGCAGTTGGATTCGTCAAACAGTTGCCATTCTTCTCACTTTTTTCTTGCAGTATGTCTTTTTCTTTCTGGGCTTAGTTGCCTGCCTTGAAGTTAATTTAGTAGTAGCTGCTATACTGTGGATGATAATGATTTATGTTGCAAAGTATCTTGATAAGTATGGAATGTCCTCTGGTGTAACAGGAGCATTTTCTTCTGCACAAAGTATGGTAAAGTCTGCATCAGATGTAATATCCATGTTTAATTCTTAGGAAAGGTTTTGTTTATGAAAAACAACAAATATCTAGTCCCCCCAAAACTGCAAAGCAAATTATTACTCAGCGGACTGACGATTCCGGAACTTTCCATTGCTTTTATATTGGGTTTTTTGGGATTTTTCAGTACAAGTAAAATCAATGCAGTATTATGGACGGGAACATGGCTTTTATGCGTTGCAAGACTTTTTGGCGGAAAAAGCTTGCTTAGTATTGTCAAATTGATGATTTGTTATCATTTTATTTTTCCACAACAATTTACAAGGAGAAAACACGATGAAAAAATCAAACATTGAAAATTTAATTCAGTTTGAACTGCTGGACAACTGTGTGTTGTCCGGCGGTTCTTATTTTCATTTCTTCCGCTATTTTCCACCAAACACAGATATTATGACTCCAGATGAAATTGATGATGAGATTGATAATTTTTCTGCCCTGCTCAATTCTTTGGATAGAGATATTTGCCTGTTCGCAACTGATAAAGTAGAGGATTTGTCCTCCATTCGCAACTTTTACTATAACCTGAACCCCCAGTTTAACCCTTATGTCAGTGAAATTATTGCACAAATTGACAATACAAGTGCAGACAGCACCTCTGTTCAGCGAGCCTTTTATTTTGTTTTTTGTACCGATTCTCCAAAAATCGATTTATACAATATCATAGCGTCAAAGGGGTATCGCATAGAATGCCCTACAAAACAAGAATTAGCAACCTTGCTACGAAATTATTTCATGCGTGAATTTATCAACTGTGATATTTACACACTGGAGCAAGAATTGCTGCAAGACCCAAGATTAAAAGACGCATTGCGTAAAAAGCCAATGACCATTAACAGCGAAATCGAACGCAGACTTGTTCCTCATCGGTTGGATTTTCAAGTGTATCATGCAATGCACAATAATATCCGCCGTCGCACCTTAATGGTGAATAATTTGCCCAGCAGCATTCCACAAGCTGCACTGATGAAAGTGGCAACCATGAGAAATACTTCCTTTACAATGCGTCTATCTCCTATGACAGGTTTTCAAATTCGCAATTTGACAAACGCACAGTCACGACAAAAAGCATGGAAGCGTGGCTCAAAAGAGATGACAGACCAATTAGAAGCCAACAGCGAACAAAAACAATTGCTGGAATTTTACAATGATATTACAAAACAAAAATTGTCTGTTTTTTATACTTCCGTTTTCATTGAATGTTATGGAAAATCCGATGAAGAAGTAAATGAAACAGCAAGAAATGTAATTGATGCATTGGGCATGGTAAATATCACAACGGAGGCATTGGTAAGAGAACAGAAAGAAGGATTCCTTTCTGTAAATCCCTTGGGAAAGGATTTGTTTTTGTCTGATGCAAACAATCTTCCGTCAAACACAGCAGCAGCCTTGTATCCATTTACATACAGCAGTCGCATGGATACAAAAGGAATGCTCCTTGGTTCTTCTACACAAGGTGGCTCGTTGTTCTTGGATATTTTCACTCGGCAAACCAGTCAAACCAACAGCAACTTTGCTATCGTAGGAACTGCCGGCATGGGAAAAAGTTATTTAATGAAGAAAATGATTAGTTTTCTCACAATGTTTGGTGTATCCTGCTTTACCCTTGACCCGGAAGACGAGTACATTGATTTGTATCAAAAATTGGGAGGAACAGTCTACAACTGTGTAGAGGGTGCAGCCAGAATCAACCCATTGGAAGTGCGTTGTTTACGACGAACCGATGAGGACAGCAGCTTAGACGATGATTTCTCATCTTCTATGAAAGATATGGCAATGTTTTTCCAACACTTGTCTTGGTTGAAAGACTTTTTTACTGTGCTGTTTCCAAACATTGAATCAACCGAACTGTCTGCCTTGATGATGTTAACCCAAGAAATGTATGCAAAGCATGGAATTGATGACAACACTGACTTTTCTGCTTTGTCTGCAACCGATTACCCCACTTTTGGAGATTTGTATGAGTTTATTGAGCAGTATAATATAAAAACTTCACGCTTGGTAACAGAAGAAATGGTCGCTGTCCTGTTACTTCGATTGAAAGAGTGTTATGATGGAGCATTATCCATTTTGTTTAACGGACATACAAACATTAAAAATGCAAATATGATTAACTTTTCAGTAGCAGCCTTGATGGAAGGCAGCAAGGACAGAACACAAGCTGTCTTGTTTAATATCACTACATGGATTTGGACACAAGTTACCAAACGGGAACGCCGTATTGCATTCAATATTGATGAATTGTACCTGTTTCTGGAAAATATGACAATGATTAAATATCTTTCCTCTTTTGTTCGCAGAGCAAGAAAATACAATGCTTTAATCGGAACTGCAACCCAGCAGGTTGCTGACTGTCTGCGAGAAGATATTGCAATGTACACAGCAGCATTATTCAATGTAAGCAGTTATAAGTTTTTGTTTTATCCCGGTGATATTGACCTTGATATGATGCGAGAAAAATTAAAACTATCTGAGGGTGAAATGCTGAAGATTTCAAAGCCACGCAAAAGGCATTGTCTTGTATGTGCAGGTGATGAACGATACTACATTGAGATTGGTTCCTTTGATTATGAAAAAGAACTGTTTGGCACAGCAGGTGGATTATGAATTTGCCAACAGCATTATTGTTTCACAAAAGCAAAATTGGACGCATGATTGTGTTTGGTGTGCTGTCATTTATTGTTGGATGTATTCTGATAATTTTTGCTTTTTTTATCAATATTGGCTCTGTATTTACTGCAATTATCTTAGATGATACATTTTACTTTCCAACCATTCATACAACTGTTCCATCTGAACCGTATGACCCAAACCGTGTTATCGTTCATGAGTATGAGATTGTTGTGGATGTGCCAATATTGGACAAAGACGGACAACCAATGCAAGATGCTCATGGCAATATGATGACCCAGCCTGAAAAGCAAATTGTTCGGGAAGAAATTCCAAGCCCACATTTAGGAATTGATTTTGACCTGCCTGAATCCACTTATGTAGTAGCTAGTCGTACAGGAATGGTTCAATCTGTGTATGAGAATAGCGAAGATGGAAAGACAGTTGTTATCCAATATGAAGATGGCTGGCAGACAATCTATAAGCATTTGAGCAATGTTATTGTTTCATCCGGACAAGAGGTGTTACTGGGGCAGCCTGTCGGACAGGTTGGAATGACAGGCTCCTGCACTCCCTATGACCCAAACCATACATTTAATCTTCATTTTGAAATGAAAAACAGCAGCGGACACTACATTGACCCTATGACAAAATTAGAGCAATGGAGAGAGTATATTGATTTTCCCATTGAGATGGTGAAGGCTGTTGCAGAAGATGAATGGGAAGATTGGACAGGCAGTGAAGTACCACCCTATGTTGATTGGGACGGCACACATTTTGTGTGGCCCGTCCCGGGTTACACTCGATTATCTTCTGACTATGGATACCGCACTTTGAACGGTGTTTATAAATTACACAAAGGAATTGATATTTCAGCACCGCAAGGTACACCAATCTATGCAGCTGCATCCGGTGTGATAAGCACAAAAGTCCATTCCTCTTATGGCATTGCAGTTAAAATTTCCGTTGATGGCAACATGGTAAATATCTATGGACATATGATAGCCCGTGCTCCCGGTATTATGGATGGCGTCACAGTACAGGCGGGGCAACTGATTGGATATGTGGGAAGTACAGGGCAATCAACCGGAAATCACTTACATTTTGAGGTGAGAATTGATAACCAGCCCACTGACCCAAAGCCTTTTTTTAGAAAAAATAGCAACATTTAATGCAAGCATTATTTTTGACTGTATATCGTTATTTTTCGAGGTGTGTGCAATACAAAACAGAAAAAATTTATATGATTTATCGTTGTTTTTTATTTTCCGCTCTTTTTCTGTGTCAAAATGCAATACAAACTGCAATACACAAAAAGCCAGCCGCACTGCGGTCTGGCTGTGATTGGTGCTTGCACTTTTGCAAGCACCCTTTATCCTGCACAAAGTGGAACACTTTGTCGGGAGTTCAGTTTAATCAATATTTTGAGTTTATTTAAGGAGGAAATTTTTATGTCAGCTAAAGCAGTTACCTTCCGTCTGGATGAATCACTAATTAAGGACATTTCACGCATTGCCGAGGATAAAAGCCAAAGCATAAATTCTTGTATTTCACAAGCGGTTCAGTTATATTGCGACCATTATTACATACAAGAAAAATCTGTATTCGTTACCGATGAGTACATAAAAACATTGAATGCTTCAATCGCACTGTTGGAGCATAAATTAAACAACCGCAGCAATCAGTTGATAGGCTCTCTTGCCATCCAACAGTTTGTGTTATCCAAAGTGTTGGCAGATAGCTTGGATATTTCTTCCGATGCCTTGGATTTTTATCGAAAACAAGCAGTGGAATTTATGAGGGAAAACAACCGTGTTTTCTCTCTTAAGGAGATGCTGGAATAAGTGCCCAAAATTTTTTTGAAGTCAAATTTTTTCAAATCCCAAAAGCATATTGAAAATTACATTGAATATATTGCCAAACAAGGAATGTTATTTTCGGGATTGAATGATGTTGATGTAAACGAAGCATTATTTACCATGAGGAAATATCAGCATACCATTTGTTGGCGACATATTTACTCCTTCCGAGAAGAGGATATTCATCGACTGGAGATTGACAGAGATTATATGAAGGCTTTGATTGAATCTCAAAAAAATGAAATTGCAAAAGCATTAAAGATTTCTCCCGAAAATTTTATTTTATATGCTAGTTATCATAATGTAGCACACCATCCTCATCTCCATTTTGTTGTCCGCAGCAAAACCTCTAACGAAGGATTTATTGTGAGAAAAAAAGGTGAGGATTTAGACGAGGCTTTTAAACCCACAAGAGAAAAAATTAAAAGCAGCTTAGCAAATGAAATTTTTCGTGAAGATTTGTATCATCTAAAGGTAGAAAAATCCAACACCCGTAATGAATTGAATCAGCAGCTGAAAAACCTTTTGGAAATCGGAAAAAACACTCATTATATCTCCAAGGAATTATCTGATAAAATCCAGAAGCTTTCCGAGGACTTGAGCAGGACATCAGGCAAAAAGGTATATGGCTATCTGCCTCCACATCTGAAGGAACAGGTTGATGATATTTTAAAACTCATTATAGAAACCGACCCCGCAATCCAAAAGCTGTTTTCACAGTATCGTTCCAACCAAAGAAACTTGATTGATGATACTTATGCAGAAAACAAGGATACGATTGCCAAAAAAATGCAGGATTGGGAAAACTCTTTTTTCCACCCAGCGAAAGGGGATGACACACAACGGCAGAATATCATCATCAAAACTGCCCTTCAGCAGCTGCAGAATGAACAATACAAAGAAAAAAATCATTATCATCACAAATCACAAGAAGCTGCATTGCGGTCAATGCTGTACCATATTGGACAATCTTTACATGAAGATAACCGACGGCTTTCAAATGCTCCGTATTATTCATCACCAAAACCAAAAAAGATAATGACAAAGAAAATTCAAAAAGAAGTTCAAGTTGACCAAATAAATCACATTGAAGTAAATAGTGTATACACGAGTAATGTGATATAATAGGAACATCAGGACAGAAAGA
>JAHHUF010000002.1 GCA_020024115.1 Anaerofilum sp. | reverse complement strand
GTTTTGGTGCAATCACAGCACCCAGCATTCCCGCATAATCCGAAAACCGCAAAAAGCCTTTAAACTGATGCACTTCACCCAAAACTGCTTTTTCTGCATCTATCATCGAGGCAACGTCGGGATGTCCCAACATTCTGCAAACAGTATGCCCCATTTCATAGCCCAATAACAAAAATCGCAGAATTTTCAATTCTTTTTGCTTTACATTGCTGAAAAATACATGATTGACCAACTCTTTGGCACGGTTTCCCATCTTTTTAAGAATAGACACTGCCACCCGTTCTGCTTTGTCCTGTTCTGTGTAAATTGCTTTTGTATCAAACAAAACAGGGCTTGCATTGTCCTCAATCCAAATATCAACCGGCAATTCTTTTTGTGCAACAGCTGTAAACACACAGCACAACAAGCCTTCCATACTGCCATCATACAAATAAATCACATTGCTTTTACCAGACATGCCACAGCCTCCTCTTTTGTTTCAGCAATTGCTTTTTGTGGGTTCATTCCGTCCTTGACCAACTGCTGAACATTCGGCAAAGAAAACAGACTGAGTTGTTCATTGCCCAATGAAAAAGCAGTGGAATCAAGCAAAGAGGATACAATCTGTTCTCGTTTTCCATTTGCACAATGAAACCCTTTGCACTCAATAAAATACTGTGCCCGTTTCAGCACAACACCAATTCGTTTGAGTGCGTCCAAATCCAATGCTCCGGTGCGGCGTGCTGTCACAATTCGTTTGGCACTTTTGGGGCCAATTCCAGGAACACGCAAAAGCACACTGTAATCTGCACGGTTTACATCCACGGGAAATTGCTCCATGTGATGTACTGCCCAGTTGCATTTTGGGTCGAGATAGGGGTTTAAATCAGGATTTTGGTCATCCAGAATTTCTTCTGCCGAAAACTGATAAAACCGCAGCAGCCAATCTGCCTGATACAAACGATGTTCTCGCAAAAGTGGCGGTGGTGTGTCCAGAGCCGGCAGTCGGCTATCCTGTGCTACAGGAATATATGCCGAAAAAAACACTCGCTTTAAATCATATTTTTTATAAAGCCCTTCTGCCAAATGGATAATTTGAGAATCTGTTTCAGGGCTTGCTCCAATAATCATCTGGGTGCTTTGCCCTGCCGGGGCAAATTTGGGGGCAGCTCGATAAACTGCAACTTCCTGTTTGTTTTGTGTCCAAGTAGAGGCAATCTGTTTCATGGGCTTTAAAATAGATGCTTTGCCCTTGTCCGGTGCCAAAAGATGCAGACTTTTTTCACTGGGCAGTTCAATGTTGACGCTCAAACGGTCTGCCAAAAGCCCCATTTTCTGAATTAGAAGTGGGTCAGCCCCCGGAATGGTTGTTGCATGGATATATCCCCGAATACGGTGTTGATGCCGCAAAATTTCCAATGTTTTTATCATTTGTTCCATTGTGTAGTCTGCATTCCGCACAACCGCACTGGACAAAAAAAGCCCCTCAATATAGTTTCTGCGATAAAATTGAATGGTCAAATCTGCCAATTCTTCGGGCGTAAAAGCAGCACGAGGCAAATCGTTGCTGCGGCGGTTGATGCAATAACTGCAATCATAAACACATACATTGGTCAGCAGCACCTTTAGCAGACTGATGCACCGTCCATCTGCCGAAAAGGCATGACAAATGCCAGCTGCAGAGCAGCTGCCCAAATCTGTTCCATTGCCGCCACGATGGACACCGCTGGAAGTGCAGGCAACATCATATTTTGCACTATCTGACAAAATCTGTAATTTATCTGACAATTCCATGCTGCTTCACCTTTCTGTCATGCAATCTTTTCCACAAATTATATACTCTTTGTGGAAAAATGACAGGGCAGCCACGCTGCCCTGCAATCACCACTTTGTTTTGGTTTCAACCACTCTGCCTGCAATATACAGATGGTTCAAATCTTCTCCTGCAATTACCTGCGATTTATAAGTTGGATTAAAAGGTTGAAGAATAACTGCCTGTCCTTGACGAATATACTTTTTCAGGGTGCCTTCTCCATCGCCATACACCACAACCCCCAGTTCACCGCTTTCGAGTGTTTGCTGGCGGCGCACCAAAGCCAAATCTCCATCATGAATGCGAGGCTCCATGCTGTCACCACGCACAATCAAATAAAAATATTGGGAGGGATCTTTTACATTTGCTGGCTCTGTGCCATAGTCTTCTTCAAACGCAAGGGCACCAAAGCCCGCTTTGACTGTGCCAAGTACACGCACCATTTTTTCGCTGATTGGGCTGTTTCCGCCCAGAAGATAATCCACGGTTGTATTCAAAATTTCCGACAATTTCGTCAGGGTTTGTGGGTCGGGAGTGCATCTGCCGGTCTCCCATTTTCCCACTGCTTGCTGAGAAATTCCCAGTGCTTGCGACAAACCCACTTGAGTGAACCCACGCTCTTTTCTCAGTTCTTTTAAACGCTCTTTAAACATTTGGAAATCTCGCCCCTTTCTTGCTTTTTATTATACAACTATCTGTTGTTTGTGTAAAGTTTTTTATCTCAAAAAAATAAAAAAAGTTGTCATTAGTTGTTGACAATGGGATAAAGTTGTTGTATTCTTTAATCAAACAACTTTAAGTTGTCTTTGATTCAATCGTTGTTTCGTTCTTTTTTATATTTTATACAACAACAACCACATTTTGTTGTTTGCTGACAAGGAGGATTTTTATGCTTCAACGGTTTCTTCATTTCACAGCACAAATTCTTATTCTTGCGTGTGTTTTATTTATGTTTGCGTCCATCAATGGCTGGTGTATCGGAGCGTTGGGTACTCTTGCTTTTGTTCTTCGGCTTGGGATTTTTGGCAGCATTACACACTTATTGTTTCATTTTTGTTTTCCGCAGCAACGGATGTTTTCTTTTTCCGAGCCAAACTACACCCACACTCCCGACAAAAAAGTGGCATAAAAAAAGCAGGGAATATTCCCTGCTTTTTATTTGCAATACAAAAAAGTCACCCCGCCTTGCCGTCTGCGACCAATCAAAACCTACCACTAAGGCAGGTGGGTGCTCTGTGTCCGAGCTCATGCTCCCTTCTTCCGTAACTCCCTAAAAGGGCGGGAGGTCTGCAATCCTTCGTCCAACATCCGAACTCCCGATGATTGATTAGTAGGATTATATCAAGCCGCAACAAATCGAACAAGGCAGGATGCCGTTTTAACCTTAATTTTCGATATCGTACATATCTTTCAAACGCTGTGCAAACATCTCGCTCACTTCATACAGCTCATCGTCGTCATCCACAATGTCCAGGTATTCGCCCTGATCATCTTCAGCAACCTTCATGATAATTAGTTCCATATTCTCCTCAACCATCTTGGCTGGGTCTTCTACATAAGGAACAACCGCCATATAACGCTCATCTTTAAAATCAGCAGCGTCAATCACCTCAAAGGTATGCTCGTTGCCTTCTTCATCTTCCAGAGTCATCAAGTCAGGAGTATAATCCTCCATCTCCTCGCCTGCGGGCATATTCAGCTCTTCACTCATAATCTATATCCTTTCTCAAAACGAGATTTTTTCTTTTGGGAAACAGGTTCAAATTTGCTCTATCCATAATATAGCGTTTTTTTGTCTGTTCGTCAAGGCAATCGACAAAGATTTTTATTCTTTCAAAAAGTTCACAAAAGCAATAACATTTTTTTATTTAAGTGTGCTATACTTAGTATATATAAAATTGATTTTAATAATTCATAATAAATGATTTTTATGAGGTAGCTATGAAACGCAAACTGCTTTCTTTTCTTTCTGCTCTTTGTGCAGCGGTTTTACTTGTAGGCTGTGGAGGTTCTGAAACCGAACTGAAAACAAAAAAACGCCCACAGATTGAATCTGAAGAGCTGCAATTTCAACAGCCAGCTGAAAATGCTCCGATTGCTATTTTTTCTACAGAATATGGCGAGTTTCGTGCTGTGCTTTATCCCGACCTTGCACCTATGGCAGTGGAAAACTTCACCGCCCTTGCCAAAGAAGGATTTTTCAACGGATTACCCTTTCATCGTGTGATTGATGATTTTATCATTCAATCAGGTGACAACACCAAAAGCGGCAATGGCGGCACAACTTGCTGGGATGGGATTCCCTTTCCGGTAGAACTGTCCAGCAAGCTGCACCACTACTCCGGCACATTGGCAATGGCACATTTGGGTGAGGACACCACCACCAACTTCAGCCAGTTTTATATTGTACAAACTCCTGCTGACTCAATTTCAGAGCAAGATGCCACAGGCTTAATGGAAAAAGGAATGGCAGAATCGGTGGCAAAAACCTACCAAGCCGCAGGCGGTGCGCCCTATCTGGACAGCAAAAACACCATTTTCGGCCAGGTATATCAAGGCATGGAAGTTGTGGACAAGATTGCTCTTGCTTCCCAGCCAGATGACAGCGGAAAGCCTCGCACAGAAGTTACTATCACCTCTGTGCTGATTTCCTCTTATGGTCAGCCCGACCCCTCTCCCATCCCTGCACCGCAAATCGATTCTTCCACACCACAATAACCACTTTTGCAGACAGCTTTTGCTGTCTGCTTTTATTTTGCTGCAATTTTTGCAAAAATAAAATATTTTCAGTAATATTCTCCTGTTTTGGTTTTGCCATATCCAACTATTTTATTGAGCTTATTCTCCTTTCAATTGCTGTTTCATACCCTTGCACAAAGAGCAATCTTTCGATATAATAAAAAAGAATCTATGTTTTTTATGGCTTTGTGCCGATTTTAACTGATAAAGTGAGGTTTTTGTTTCATGAAACTAGGCATTGTAGGGCTTCCCAATGTGGGCAAAAGCACCCTGTTCAACGCTATCACCAGCACAAAAAATGCTGCTGCTGCAAACTATCCTTTCTGCACCATCGACCCCAACACTGGTATTGTTCCAGTGCCTGATGCCCGTCTCGACAAGCTGGCTGAAATTTGGGACACTGACAAAAAGACTCCTGCCATCGTTGAATTTGTTGATATTGCAGGCTTGGTAAAAGGTGCTTCCAAGGGCGAAGGTTTGGGCAATAAATTTTTGGGCAACATCCGTGAATGCGACGCCATTGTTCATGTTGTGCGTTGCTTTGGCGGCACTGACATTGTTCATGTAGATGGCTCTGTTGACCCCATTCGTGACATTGAAACCATTGATACTGAATTGATTCTCAGCGATTTGGAGGTTGTTTCCAACCGTGTTGCAAAGTTTGCAAAGGCTGCAAAAACTGGTGACAAAAAGGCAGGGGCTGCGGCTGCATGGCTGACCGATTTGGAAAACCACCTGTCCGAAAGCAAAAACGCCCGTACCTTTGAGTGGGATGAGGCTGACGAAGACCAAATGCTTCACCGCAAAGAGATGGGTCTGCTGACCACAAAGCCTGTAATCTATGCTGCAAACATGAGCGAAGATGACCTGATGGATGGTATGGAGCAAAACCCATACTATCACAAGGTAAAAGAGTTAGCTGCTGCGGAGGGTGCAGAGTGTATTCCTATCTGTGCAAAAACCGAAGAAGATATTGCCGACTACACTGCCGAGGAAAAAAAGGAATTTTTGGCAGAAATGGGCATTGAGGCAACCGGATTAGATAATCTGATTAAAGCAAGCTATTCTTTGCTGGGTTTGATTAGCTATCTGACCGACGGCAAAAAAGAGTGCCGTGCATGGACAATTCGCCAAGGCACCAAAGCACCACAAGCAGCGGGCAAAATTCACTCTGATTTTGAGCGTGGATTTATCCGTGCAACCGTTGTCAGCTATGAAGACCTTGCCGCTTGTGACTTTAACATGGCAAATGTAAAGGCAAAGGGCTTGCAGCGTACCGAAGGCAAAGAATATGTTGTAAAAGATGGGGACATTATTGAGTTCCTGTTTAATGTATAATAGGAGGAATCCAGTGATGTTAACTGCAATTATGGGCGCAATGCCTGATGAAGTAGACCAGCTGGCAGCATTGCTGCAAAACAAAACCACCGAAACCTATGCAGGGGTAGAATATGTGCAGGGTTTGCTGGCAGACAAGCCTGTTGTTCTGTGCTGTGCCGGTATGGGCAAAGCAAATGCGGCATCCACTGTTCAAGTGCTTGCAACACGCTATGGTGCAAAGCAGTTGATTTTCTCTGGTATTGCAGGCAATATGTCCAGCAAAATCGGAGTTGGTGATGTTGTGATTGGCAAAGAGGTTGTATACCACGATGCCGAGCCTGATATGATTTGCCAAAGTGCTCCTTTCTTGAAAGAGTTCACCAGCGATTCTGCATTGGTTGAAATTGCAGAAAAAGCCTGCAAAACAGTTGGCGTAAACTATCTGGTTGGCAAAATTGCAACCGGTGACCAATTTGTCGGCGATACTGCCACTAAAAATGCAATTGCAGAAAAATGCAGCCCTGACTGTGTAGAGATGGAAGGTGCTGCTGTTTGCCAGATTGCCGCCCGCAACAACATTCCCTGTGTTGTTCTGCGTGCAATGAGCGACAATGCAGACGAGGCAGGGCGAGAGGTTTTGGTTGTGAAAAAATTCAGCATTGCAGAATATATCTCAACCGCAACCTCAATTGTGCATGAGATGATGAAAATTATCAACGCATAATATTTGTTCAAAACTTAAAGAGCTTCTCTCTGACAAAAGAGGGAAGCTCTTTTTTATTATCAGTGCAATTCTCCCATTGTGATTTTGCTGTCTGTTTGATGATTGATTGCAGCAGCAATGGCAGATTCCAGCCCTTTTGTAATCATTTCCAAGGACATAAAAGGGGTTCCGTTTGGTTTTGCAACCGCTTGTCCGCTTTCATACGGGACATGAATAAACCCTGCACGAATACCTTGATATTTTGTTTGTGTCAAATGCAAAACATGGTACATGATGCTGTTGCAGACATAAGTGCCGGCTGTATAAGAAACATTGGCAGGGATTCCGTTTTTTCGCATTTCTTCCACCATTGCTTTGACCGGCAAAGTGGAAAAATAAGCAGTTTCACCATCCTGCCGCAAGGGCTGGTCAATTGGCTGCTGTCCGTCATTGTCCGGAATCCGTGCATCTGCCAAATTGATTGCAACCTTTTCCACCGTCATGCAAGACCGTCCTCCGGCCTGCCCTACATTCAACACAATATCAGGGTGATGCTGTGCAATTCCTTGTTCCATCACTTTGGCACTGGCTGCAAAAGATGTGGGGATTTCCAATTTGATGATTTTTACTGACTGTATTTGATTGGGAAGCTGTTTGACTGCCTGATATGCTGGGTTGATGCTTTCCCCTCCAAAGGGGTCGAATCCTGCAACTAAAATTTTCATTTTGTTACCCTCCTTTTGGGACTTGATAAAGTGTAATATCGTCTTTTGAAAACACTTCATTTAGATTTTGTATATACCATTGCTGATTGACTGAAAATTGTGACATTTCATGGCGACTAATCAGCACATATTCAATCCCCCATTGATACAATGCAGTGAGAGAAGGTGTTTCATACAATTCTTTTGCAGCTTGGCTCTGCTTGCTGTAATTTACTCCATGATAATAGAGATAACTGGGGCTGCCACATAGAATATTTCTTCCTGTCAATGCTGCTACCAAGTTATTGTGGTTGTTTGCTGTCAAAACAATTGCATTGGGAGCTGTATTCTGCTTGATGTATTCTGCTGCCTGCTCGTCCTGTGCTGCAAACAATTGATAATCTGACACTGCTTCTCGTCCCAATGTCAGCACTCCACTGAATGTACCCAAAAACATCACTGCTCCAAGGGCAGCCTTTGCCCATTTTTTTGCAGAATATTGCTGGTACAAATCCCATAGCAAATTTGCAGCTAGCCCACAGCCCAAAAGATGCCAGATAAAAAGCAACTTGTTGTTGTCATAGGGGTTTGGCTGAAAAATTAAAATTTCGCTAATTGCCAAAATCGCCAAACTGCTGCCATAAAAAAGGTGGCTTTTTTTGTTTGCGTGAATCCATGCAGGAATCAACAAAAGATAGACAATCCCTATATTTTTTATATAGAACCAAAAGTAATTATCTTTTTGATTGACCCAGTTCCACCCAAAACGAACAAACTGTTCCCCTTGTGCTTGACGAAAGGTAAAGCCAAGCAATTGCCCTGATGCCAAAACGAGGGTAATTCCTCCATAAATAGCCCAAGGAATCAGCTTTGAAAGGGAAGGCTTTTTGATAATATCTGCTATCATCAGCACTGCACTGAGAATTCCCAGTGCCAAAAAGGAATGGGTATGAATCAACGGCAAGCCCCCTGCCAAAATCCCCAGGGGCAAAAAGTATTCTTTCCTTTTTTCGATGGCTGCCTGATAAAGCAAATACAGGCAAGCAAACAGAATTGCCCAGCCCATCAAGGTTGCACGCTGTGGAATCAACAGGTCAGCGACAGGGTTGACCCAATACACATTTTTCTCTACATAGTTGGTTGGAGTTTCATAAAAAGCGGTAAAAATACGGGTAAAATTTTGCCAATCTCCGTTGATAAAATAGCAAAAACCAAACCCACCGCCCACAAAAAACAACATAAAGGCAATCACAGCTTTTGCTGTTTGCTTGAGCCATGAATAAAACAGCAAATATGCCCCCAAAAAAACAACTGCCAATGCCCACAATGCCGGCAAAATATATGCCCACCGCAACGGCACACCCAAAGTATACAAAGAAGATGATATTGTATCACACAAAAACGGATAGCCTACATCCACCTGCGGCAGCAAAGAGTATGCAGGCGGAAATACTTTTTGTTCCGAAATACTGGTGATAAACCCCAAATGCATCGCCATATCGCCATAAGTTGACTGCCCTGTGTGCAAAGACCCATCCACAGCCTTTTGCAATGTATGGGTGTGCAGTAAATAAAAACAAAACAGCCACAATGGAACGCAGCAAAAAGCTGCCCCTTTCCAGTGTTCAGTTTTGCCCCATTGCCTTCCCTTTTTTCGTGTTACATACTCCAAACTAAACCAAATGATTTGGGCACTGATAACGGCTGCAATGTGTGCTGCAACTGTAAAATCCATCAAAAATGCCCATAGTGCAGGCAGCCAAATAAACCCAAACAGCCCAAAAACGGCTCCCATCCATAGTTGCACCAAACCATCTGTTTTATAAAAAAAGAATTTTGACACAGCTAAGCCCATTCCCAAACAGATACATGGCAGTATGACCGCTAGAATCCACATAAAACCTCCCCTTCCATCAATTTTACTCTTACACAAAAACGGCAAACCACACAAATTATTTTGTATAGTCTGCCGTTTATTTTTTAAAACGATTGATTAAACCATTACAGTTTTTCTCTGCCTGCTTTCAAGCGTGCAATGCTTTCCTCTTTGCCCAAAATTTCCATTAGTTCGGTAGCACCGCCGGGAGTTACCGAAACACCTGCAACCGCAATGCGAACCGCCCACATCACCGCACCACTCTTGACAGCTTGCTGCTCTGCAACCGCTTTGAGCTGCTCAAACAAAACGGGGCTTGTCCAATCGCTACACTGTTCCAATACAGGAATTGCCGCATCCAAAATTGTTGCACAGACTTCTGGGGTGGTTTTGTTCTTTTTGTTGGTGTACAATTCAATATCATACTCTGGCAACTGTGCCAAAAATCCGATTTTTTCGGGAATTTCGCTGAATACAGCCACACGGCTTTGCAACAGTGCTGCAACTGCCTTTTTGTTTTCCACATTGGGAATTGCCTGCTCCAAATAGGGCATTGCTTTTTTGCAGAATGTGTCAAAGTCCAGCTTTTTGATGTATTCACCATTGAACCAAAGCAATTTGTCATAGTCGAATACAGAAGGTGATTTATTGATGGCTGCAATGCTAAACTGCTCTTTTAGGCTATCCAGTGTGAAAAATTCTTCATTGGTTTCTTTGGGGCACCAACCCAGCAGAGCAATGTAGTTGATGATTGCTTCAGGCAGGTAGCCGTTCTGAACCAAATCCTGAAAGCTGACTGCACCATGACGCTTGGACAATTTGGAAACATTGCCCTCTGCATCTTTGCCCATCAGCAAAGGCAAATGACAGTAAATCGGACGCTCCCAGCCAAACGCATCATACAACAAAACATATTTTGGGGTGCTGGTCAGATACTCGCTACCACGAACAACATGGGTCACTTCCATCAAATGGTCATCCACCACATGAGCAAAGTTGTAAGTGGGGTATCCGTCCGCTTTAATCAAAATTTGGTCTTGGAGTTGGCTGTTTTCCATGCTGATTTCGCCAAACACTTCATCTTTGTAAGAAGTAGTACCCTCCAAAGGCATTTTCTGGCGGATAACATAGGGAATGCCTGCTGCCAGATTCTTTTCAATTTCCTCTTTGGAGAGGTCACGGCAGTGGCGGTCATATCCACCAAAGCCATCGCCCTCTTTCAAAGCAGACAGACGCTCAGAGGTACAGAAGCAATAGTATGCGTGTCCGCTTTCAATCAATTGCTTTGCATACTCCATATAAATGGGTTTGCGTTCGCTTTGAATGTATGGGCCATGTCCGCCATCTATCATCGGGCCTTCATCATAATTCAGACCAGTTTGTTTGAGGGTGTTGAGAATCACATCCACTGCACCTTCCACCAAACGCTCTTGGTCGGTGTCCTCAATACGAAGAATAAAGCGTCCACCCTGTGATTTTGAAATCAGATAAGAATACAACGCTGTACGCAGATTGCCAATGTGCATATATCCGGTTGGACTAGGTGCAAAACGGGTTACAACAGTGTTTGCCATGATTTTTTCTCCTTTTAGCCTTGCAATGTTTTACTGAAACTGTCTTTCAGTGTCACAATGCGGTTGTAAACATTGGGATGTTTGGAATCGGGGGTAAAATATCCCATACGAACAAACTGGAATCTATCCCCTGGCTTTGCATCTTCCATACAAGCCTCCAGCTTTGCATTTGCAAACACTTTTACAGATTCGGGGTTCAGATAATCGTCATAGGTTTTGTCTTCCGGCAGTTCGCCCAGATTTTCCTCGGTGAAGAAATTCTCATACAAACGAATTTCTGCATCTACTGCATGGGAATCGCTGACCCAATGAATGGTCCCACGCACTTTTCTGCCATCCGCAGGCATTCCGTTTGCGGTTTCGATGTCAGCAGTACATTTCAGTTCTACCACTTCGCCGTTTTCATCTTTGATGATTTCATTGCATTTTACAATATAAGCGCCCATCAAACGCACTTCGCCGTCTGGCTTTAAACGCTGGAACTTTGGAGGAGGAACCTCTGCAAAGTCGCTGCGCTCAATCCAAACTGTGCCACTAAAGGCAACTTTACGCACAGAGTCATCTCCTGCTGCCTTGTTGGGGTTATTTGCAATTTCAAAATATTCCACTTTATCAGCGGGATAGTTGGTGATGGTCAGCTTAATGGGGTCGGTAACTGCCATACGGCGCAAAGCAATAGTTTCCAACTCGGTACGAATGCAGTGCTCCAGCAAGCGGTTGTCCACCAGACTGTTTGCCTTTGCAACACCTGCACGGCGAACAAACTCAAAAATGCTGGTGGGGGTATAACCACGGCGACGCAGACCGCACAAAGTCGGCATACGGGGGTCATCCCAGCCATCAGCAACACCGGTTTCCACCAATTTACGCAGATAGCGTTTGCTCATCACGGTATGGGTCACATTCAAACGGGCAAACTCACGCTGAATGGGGAACGGCCCCAGATGCAAGTTTTCAATCACCCACTCATACAAAGGACGATGGTTTTCAAACTCCAGACTGCACATACTGTGAGTGATTCCTTCAATGGCATCCTGAATGGGGTGAGCAAAATCGTACAAAGGATAAATGCACCATTCATCCCCCTGACGGTGATGATGGGCACGCATAATGCGATAGATTGCAGGGTCACGCAGGTTCATGTTGGGGCTTGCCAAATCAATTTTTGCCCGCAATGTTTTACTGCCATCAGGAAATTCCCCTGCACGCATTCTGCGAAACAAATCCAGATTTTCCTCTGGGCTGCGGTCACGGTAGGGGCTTGGCTTAGAGGGTTTGCCTGCATCCTGCCCACGATATTCCTGCATTTCTTCACGGGTCAAATCGTCCACATAGGCTTTGCCCTCTTGAATCAACTGTTCTGCATATTCATAGCATTTGTGGAAATAGTCACTTCCATAAAAAACGCCGCCGTTTGGTTCTGCTCCCAACCACTTCAAGTCCTCTTGAATGCTGTCCACATACTCCACATCCTCGTGAGAAGGATTGGTGTCATCAAAACGCAGATTAAATTTTCCTCCGTATTGTTTTGCAATGGTGTAGTTGATGTAGATTGCTTTTGCACTGCCAATGTGCAGATAACCATTCGGTTCCGGTGGAAAGCGAGTGTGAATTTCCTTCAATTTTCCTTCTGCCAAATCGGCGTCAATAATTTCGGTGAGGAAATTGCTCATTTTTTCTTCCATCGTTAACTCCCCTTATAAACTCAAAAATCAAAGGTGTTTTTGCTGCAAAGCTGCCTTTGTTTGTCTAAAAAAATAAATACCTTTAAATTATACCTTTTTTAATTTGTGTTTGCAAATATTTTCGCCGCCGTATTCACAAAAAATCATTTATTGTAAGAATTTTTTAATCTTCTTTTTCTTCAAATCCTTTGACAGCCTGTTTCAAAATTTCCACACAAACATCTTCGCCCATAGAAGCATCCAAACTGATATGATAATTTTTTGCAGCTCCCCAGCGGTTTTGGGTGTAGCAATGGCAATAGCTGGCACGGGCTTTGTCCTCTTTTGCCAAAATATTTTGAAGCACTTCATCCCGTTCATCCACTTCATACAACCGCAGCAGATTGATTCTTTCTTCCAACGGTGCATGGATGAACACACGCAGGCAGTTGGGCATATCCCGCAAAACATAGTCTGCACATCTGCCCACAATGACACAAGGCCCTTTTTGTGCCAATTCTCGAATGATTTTTGATTGAACCAAATACACCTGGTCAGTAAGGGGAAGGTCTTTGCTCATAGAATATAAGCTGTACAGCAAGCTGCCTGTATGCCGCTTTGCACTTTCCTTGATTGCTTTTTCTGACAGTCCGCTTTCTTTTGCTGCAAGGGTGATAATCTCCTTGTCATAATAAGGAATCCTCAATTCTTCTGCCAATTTTTTTGCAATATCTTGTCCACCGGAGCAAAACTCACGGCTGACTGCAATTACACATTGATTTTTCATAACATTTCGGCTCCTCTCATCAATCAAAACTGTATTTTCTTATTATACCAAATATTGAAGATTGTGGGTAATATCTTTTTTGAGGCATAATATTTGTAAAGGGGCGAAATTTGTTGTATACTGTTTGTCTAAGAATTCAAATTATTTCGGCTGCATATCTTGATTGTATAACAACACGATTTCATATTTTTTCAATAAGGAAGGAAAAATGCCAGATGAAAAAAAAGTGGATTTCTTTGCTTTTGGTTACATTGCTATTTTTGAGTGGATGCCGTTCTGCCGTGCCGGTAAATACAACCGACTTCACTTCGGTTCCGGACAACGCAGCCACCAACCAAAAAACAGCCTCTTCTGCACAGCTTCCGGAGGAATACCGAGCCATGTGGATTAGCTATCTGGAACTGAAAGGCTTTGCCGGCATGGACGAGGCGGTCTTTCGGCAATCAGCTGCACAAATGCTGCAAAACTGCGTGAATATGGGGCTGAATGCAGTTGTTGTACAAGTCCGCCCCTTTGGTGACGCATTATACAACAGCCAAATTTTCCCGCAAAGTCATATTGTTGCCACCACACAGGGCAATCCCATTGGATATGACCCTTTGCTGATTTTTATTGAAGAAGGTCATGCCCGCAATTTGAAGGTGGAAGCATGGGTTAACCCCTACCGTATTCAGTTGAGCAGCACCCAGCCTGCAATCTTATCTGCACAAAATCCTGCGGTTCTTCACCCAGAGTGGACTCTGCAAGCAAACGGCGGCTTGTATTATGACCCTGCTTTGCCGGAGGTGCATCAGCTTGTTGTGGACGGAGTGAAAGAAATTGTTTCCAACTATGATGTAGATGGAATTCATTTTGATGATTACTTCTATCCCACCACAGATCAAGCCTTTGACCGTGACAGCTATGCAAAATTTTCAAACGGAACGCCTTTGGATGAATGGCGGAGAAACAATGTCAATTTACTGATTCAGCAGGTTTACAAAACAATCAAAGAAATTAAACCTAATGTGCGTTTCGGAATCAGTCCGCAGGGCAATAATGGAAATAACTATAATCAACAATATAGCGATGTCTGTCTTTGGCTGAAAGAGCCCGGCTATGTTGATTATATTATGCCACAGCTCTATTGGGGATTTGATTATCTAACAGCCTCTCAAAGAACCGATTATCAATTTGCAGGTCTGTGCAAACAATGGGCAGACTATCCACGCCATGAAAGTGTGCAGCTTTATATTGGTTTGGGCGCATGGCGTATCGGAGAGGGGGACGGAGGTTCCAACGACCAAGCTGAGTGGAGCAGTGGCTCCAACCTTGCCAAAATGGTGGAATCGCTGCGGCAGACAGGCTGCAACGGGTTTGCGTTGTATCGCTATGGCAGCCTGTATTCCTCGGCATACCCAGAACTGGCTGCTGCCGAAACTGCTGCTCTTTCCCAACTGCTGCACTCAACTGTTTAATTGCAAAAAACCGACAGAGACGAATGCTTTCTCTGTCGGTTCGTTTTAATCTATTTTGCAATCAATTTGTTTGAATCAATAATTTTACCTGATAGCCCTGTTCTGTCAAAACTTGTGCCAGCTGTTTTCCGTTTTGCTTTGTTCCTGCAAAAGAGCCATAATGATAGGGTACAATCACTTTAGGCGGTTGGTCCATTTTTTTAATCTCTTTTGGAACCAAGTTCAAAAAATCGGGCATATTATAAACACCATCGCAATTCACAAACAAAACATCGCAATCGGTGTCCTGTGCAAGGCGGTCGGTATCCCCTGAAACATAATATTTAAAACCATCCATCTCTATCACAACACCAAACCCAAATCCAAGAGGATGATTTTCGTTTTCTGCCTCAACAGGTGTAATACCAACACCAAACTCATAGTATAAGCTGGGGGTTTCGCAGTTAATATGGCTGATGTATTCTTCCGGAATTTGCAGCAGCTTTTTCAGTTTTACTGCTGCATCGGCAGTCACAGCAAAGCAAGTGTCCGATTTGCTTATTTTTTCAATATCCGCCGGGGAAAAATGGTCAGAGTGAGTGTGGGTAATAATAATCAAATCTGCATCATGTTCTGCGTGGTCAAGGTCGTATGGGTCGACATACACAACAGCATCATTATTTTCAATGCAAACTGTACCATGTTTCACAAATCGTATCTGTTTAAGAGGATCCATTTTTATTTATTTCCAACTCCTAACTTTTCTGCTGCTTGTGCAGCGGGCAAATGTGGTTTATAATAAGATACAGGGATGCCCCTGCTAATGACCATTGTACCTGAGGTTGTGACAAATGTCAAAGCAATCCCTACTAATTTAACAAAGATTTTCCATTTGGAGGAAAAACGAATGAAAAAATATCTTCGTATTGCTCAATTGATTTTGGCGGTTTGCCTTATCATGACTGTTTTTTCCAGTTGTAGTTTTATCAAGCGGCTGGATGGTGAGAATGAGCCAAGCTACACCTATTCTGAAGCTGGCGGAACAATTGCTTTCCCGGAAGGATTTGCCCCCAAAGGCTCCAAAAACACACTGGAAACTGTAATGTTGGAAAGCACATTATGCGGTGCATTCACACAGGTTCCTTCCAGCAAAACCACTGAATATTTCTATCCCACCACTGATAGCTTGACTGTCACTGCAAATGGAACAACAGACGGTTCTTTGGGACAGTTCCGGATTTCGCTGTGGAAACGAACCGAAGCCGGCACCCAGTGGGTAGAAACACTTTATTTCAAAACCAACGGCGAAACTGCCACAGGAACATTCAGCGGACTGGACATCAATAGCAAATACCGCATTTCGGTTGCATTCAGTGGTGCAACAACCAGCTGCACCGGCAGTTTTAATGTAGGCCCTCTTTCCAACACTCCTCCTGCACCAGGAGGCTGATTGATGAAGCGCTATTGGTTGATTCTGCCGCCTATTTTTGCAGTTATTTTGATTGCTTTAGGAATTTCATCTCTGTTTTTGCCCATAGCTGCGCTGCATATTCTTCTCAAAATATTGGGCATCAGACTTGTATTTGTTGGAATCTTCCAACTTTTCTTCTATTTTTTCATCATAAAGCTGGATTTTTGCCGGGTTTTGGTTGGCTTTCGGGCAGTGTCACTGTTTTAACCGGCTGTGTTTTTTTGTTAAACAGTCATGTCAGCCTGTTATTTTGCGGAATTTGTTCCGGAATATGGGCAATTGTGTGGGGATTGGTTCGTTGTTATTTTGCTTTAAAAAAAGCGTCCCTTTTCCTTGCCATGGAAATTTCCCTCGGTTGGCGGCATTATTTATATAATATGTGGAGTTGCACTTTTGTTCTCACCTTTGGCTCAAAAGGAAACTACCCTGAAAATTTTAGGCATTGTGCTAATTACCGCAGGCTTTGGCGTTTTATACGGATGGATTTCTTCAAAACATTTCTTTGAAAAAAATTTTGACTGTCCATCGAAAAAAGATAATTCGTCAACTTGCACAATAAGAAAAGGATAATTGTGTAAATTTTAACAAAATCTATTTTATTTTTATACGGTGCTGCGTTATTTTTTACGCAGTGCTTTTTTATTTTACTTTCAAAAGTTTAAATCAACAAAAAATATGTCAACAATGCACAACTTTATTTTAATTTTTTGTTTGTTTTAATTTTAAATTTGTATAATTGCACAATAAAATACCCATTGACTTATGCGATATGCTGGTGTATAATAAACTTGTTCCAATCGGGAACGCACTTCACACAACAAGGTGAGAAGTGTTGGGAAATCCGCGCAGCTGAATGGTTCAGCTGGTCAGCGAGGATACAGCAGGATGCTGTATAGGAATTAGAAAGGTGGTATATAGAATGGCTAAAAAATTATTTCAAATTCTGGCAGAGGGTGCTTGCGCACTGACCGTTTGCAGCGAGGGTAACAGCCGTTACATTCTGTTGGGAAATCTGTAATTACAAGAGAACTTGCTCTGTTGTTTTTACAACAGAGCAAATTTTTTATGTAAATTTTTTATTTTGTTTTTTAAACAAATGTTTTCATTTCTTTTTCTAAAAAGCAAAACCGTACAGTTTCAATTGAGGCTGTACGGTTTTGCTTTTTATTATTTTTTAATTGCCAGGCATCATCCAAAAACGGAATTTTTGTCCATCACAAACCCATAGCATATACTCAGGATGAGGCAAAAATCCCCAGCTATTATCACCGCCAACGCCCATTTGCCCCATTGCACAGCGCACAACGGTTTTCACCGGGCTTGGAAGTTCATAGATATGTCTTGCACTTTCAAGTTCCATGGGAGTGTATGGCAATGCAGAAAAATACATTCCCTCTGCTACAACGGTCAAACTATTTTCGCATGCTGTGATATTGGCTTCATAAACATTTGTTCTTCCGCCACACTCTTGCGGAATCACATATTCTGAAACATTTTCTTCCACTGAATAGCCAAACCGCCCTAATCTGGCACCTGTGCTGCGGTCAACAGTACATTCCAATGGGCCATTACCAAAATAGTCTACTTCTGCATTTTGTGCATCCAACAGAAGCATCAACCCAAACTCAGGTAAGGTGGTGGTTTCACCTTTCCATGTCAAAACAATTTCCAAACAGCCACTACCATCTGCACTATATTCCACAATTACATGGTCATGTTTATGGTTTGGCAGCTCATATTCGCTGGTAATCACAGGCTTTGTACCATTATATTCTGCGGTACAACTAACACATTTTGCAAACATTCCTGCTGCTGCCCATTGTGCATAATCAAAAGGAATGGTACAGCCACGGTCATTATCAGTGGTTGCACGCCAAAAATTCAATTGCACTGGCTGACGAATCCATTCTTTGTCCCCTGTTTTATAAGACACCATAGAACCATCTACACGAGAAATCAGCAACGAGAACCCTGCTCCATGAATACCAAAATTATAGTCGCCTGCAATCAATTCCACTTTTTTCATGCTGCAAGGGACTTCTTTTCCCTGGTGCAGTACCATCTGCCCAAAGGCTGTTTCATGCCCTTTTTCTGCCCAAGAGGTATCTTGCTTCAGCAACAGAACAGCGTCAACCGAAAGATGCTCTCCCTCTTGCGGAATTTCAAATGGTAATGGAATGGATACTGTTTCTCCCGGTTGAACCTCTGCATCTACCAAAACTTCTTTTTCCAGCCAACCGTCCTGATACAACCGAACCAACAAATCATATTCTGACAAATCGGTAAACAAGCTATGGTTTGTAATCTCCAATTCCTCTTGCTGCACATCCAGCACAAAATCTTGATAGCAGGCTTTTACTTCCTGCATTTTGGGGCTGTTTTTGCGGTTGGCATAAACCAACCCATTCACACAAAAATTATAGTTTGTGGGTGCATCCCCAAAATCTCCGCCGTATGCCAAAAACTCTTTTCCGTTGGAGGCTTTTTTCATGAGCCCTTGGTCGATATAGTCCCAAATAAATCCTCCTTGATAGCGTGGTTCTTCCCATGCGTAATCGGTATAATAATCCAATGCCCCATTACTGTTGCCCATTGCGTGAGAATATTCGCACAAGATAAAAGGCTTTTCGGGATTCTTTTCCAAAAATTCCTTTATTTTTTCTAACGGAGTATACATTTGACTTTCCATATCCGAAGTATCGGGGTATCTTCTGTCGTTAAAAATTCCTTCATAATGCACCAAACGACTGCTATCCCGTTTGCGGAAATAATAACTCATTTCCCGAATATCCGTTCCGCCAAAACTTTCGTTGCCGCAGCTCCAAATTAAGATGCTGGGATGGTTTTTATCTCGTTCCAGCATACTTTCTGCTCTGTCCAAAATGGCAGGCAGCCACTCTGGACGGTCACCGGGAATCGCTTTTTCCGGGGTAAACTCTTTGGGCAACTGCCATGTTGCATGGGTTTCCAAATTGGTTTCATCAATCACATATAAACCATACTCATCACACAAATCATAAAATTCGGTGCGGTTGGGATAATGGCTGGTACGGACAGCATTTATGTTATGCTGCTTCATGTTTTTTACATCCCAAACCATATCCTCCAGTGTGATGGTTCGCCCGTGATAGCAGTTCCATTCATGGCGGTTGACTCCTTTAAAAACAATCCGTTTTCCATTCAAAAGCATCAAACCATCTTTCATTTCAAACCGACGGAATCCCGCTTTCCCACTTAGCACTTCAATGCAGCCCTTTTCATCTTCCACTTCAATGGTGTATGGGTACAAATTCGGATATTCTGCACTCCACAAATCAGGGATGTCAATCTCCAGCTGCAATACAGGATTTTTTTGCTCTGCCTTAAAAGTCTGCTTGATTGATTTTCCAAAAGCAGACAAACGAAGTGTATAGTCAGTTTTCGTTTTCATTTGACAAGCAATTTGTAAAGTTCCAAAATCAAAGGAATCATTTAGCAGTGCTTTTGTTTCCACATCTTGAATATGCACATGAGGGCAGGTTGTAAGCACAACACTGCGGAACAAACCGGAAAACCGCCAAAAATCTTGGTCTTCCAGCCAGCTTCCACTGCAAAAACGGAACACTTGAACGGTTAAACGGTTTTTTTCCTTGTGAAGATAAGGGGTCAAATCAAATTCAGAGGGGGTAAAGCTGTCTTCCCCATAGCCAACAAACTCTCCATTGCACCACACTGCAACAGCACTGTCTGCACCGTCAAACCGAATTTGTGTATTTTCCCATCCTTGGGGCACTTCAAAATCAATCGCATAGGTTCCAACAGGGTCATACTGAGTCGGAACTTGACCGGGCTGCAAATCTTCTTGACCATCCCACGGATACATAGTATTTACATAGTGCGGCACACCATATTTGCCATCGCCCTGAAGCTGAATGACTCCCGGAACCAGAATATCGTCCCAATCGGTGATGTCAAAATGTTCCTGATAAAAATGCTGCGGAACATTGTCAGGCACAGCTGCATAATGGAATTTCCACACTCCATCCAGCTTTTTTTCAAAAGGCTCTCCATTCAGTTGAGTGTACTTATGGGAGGAATGTGCAGGCAAGCGATTGACTTGAAAGACGGTTGGGTCTGTGCGCCATGCTGAATTAAATTTCATAAAAGAATCATCCCCTTTTTTATAAAAAAGAAACAGCACTCATTTCTTTTACAAAGATATGGGTGCTGTTTCACAAATTGCTATAATGTACGACAACACTGTACAATTAAAACAATGCCGTTTTACTTTTGATTACCAGTACAACTGCCAATCCTTTACAAAGCGAGTCAGTGCCTCCATATAGTAGAAGTCTCCCCAAGATACACACTCATCCACACCGGCAGGAGCACAAGTGTTGTAAGGAGTTTTCTTTGCATAGGTACCATGCTCCAAAAGACCGCAGCCAACAGGGCCAGACTTTACTGCATAGTGGTCTACCATGCTTTTGAGCATTTGAGCTGCCAGATGGCGATATTCCTCTGCCTCTTTTTCCTCCACATATTTTGCCATCTCCAGCAAACCGCAAACAACAATTGCAGCAGAGGAAGAATCACGAGGCTCCTCGTTGCCATCAATAAAAATCATATCCCAGTAAGGAATCAAATCTTCGGGCAGACGGGTCAGATAGTAGTCCAGAACTGTGCGGAACTTTTCGATATACTCAGGATTTTTGGTATAACGGTAGCTGATTGCTGTACCATATACGCCCCAAGCCTGTCCACGAGCCCAGCAGGAATCATCTTTGTAACCCTGACAGGTTGCACCATGGCTGGGTTCACTGGTTTCAGGGTTCATGAAATAGGTGTGATAGGTGCTTCCATCTTCACGGATGGAATACTTCAAGCAGGTGGTAATATGACGATGTGCAATATCATTGTACTTGGGGTCGCCGGTTACTTCACTTGCCCAGTACAGCAAAGGCAGATTCAGCAAGCAGTCGATGATAAAGCGATAGTTTTCTTTTGCGCCAAAAGCACCCCATGCCTGAATAAACTGCCCCTTTTCTTGAAAACGGGTAATCAGATGGTCTGCTGCCTTCAAAGCAGTTTCTTTGGCTTTCTCGTTACCGGTCAGCTTGTATGCAGCAACACAAGAAGGAGTGTACAAGAATCCCATATCATGATGGTCAACTTCAATCTTCTTGTCAATGCGTTCTTTAAAGCTGTCCACCATGTGCAGTGCAGCGTTTTTCAACTCATCGTCATGGGTGTGTTCCCAAGCCAGCCAAACCTCACCAGGCCAAAAGCCAGTTGTCCACTCTACATTGTCAATTGGCTCATAAATTCCATTGGTGCAGGAATGGTTCTGACATTTATCAGTAAACATTGGAAGATTCTGCTTTACAATTGCACAAGCAGCATCCAATGCAGCATTTGCCTCTTGCTGACTCAAAACGGGGTTGTCAAAATGTTTCATTGGTTTCCCTACTTTCTGTCCACGGCTGACCTTGCAGCCAGTATTATTTATGTTTCTATTGTAACGGTTTACTGAAAACCTTTCAACCATTTTTGATAGAATTTTTACGGTTTCTTTTGTACAAAAACATCCAAAAATTTTTTCATTGTAGACTAGCACATACTTTTTTAAAATTTTTTATGCAAAAAATAAAATGGTACTGCACAATTTGCAATACCATTAAAAATTTATAAAGGCGTGTTATGCTGTGTGTGGTTTGTGATGTTTCTTTTTGGTCATTTTTCCAATCAAACGCTTTGCCATACGCCACAGACCACCAAAGTTTAGAATTAACACTGTCAAAGCACACAAACTGCACCACAAAGGCCACATTTTCACTTCTTGTATCATCAAGGCACATTCCAAGGTCAGCAATCCTGTATTCACTGCCAACATTCCGCTGGAAAAATGCACCTTCAGCAACCCTCTTGTATTGATTGCCCGCAATAGGAACACTGCCAAATAGCTGAAAAAGGTCGCAAGTGCTGCCCCTGTTACCCCCATGAACTGAATCAAAATAAAATTCAGCACACAGTTGATGGCTGCACCCATTGCTGAAGTAAACAGCGACAACCCAGAGCGTTTTTCCACCACATAAATGCTGTTTAAAAAACCTGAAAAGCAGCTATAAATGGTTGCCATCACCAAAAAGGGGGCATACCGCCATGCCTGCACATCATTCCCATGCAGATACACACTATAAAAAGGCTGACACAGCAAAATCAAAGCTGCTCCACCAATAAACATTGTGCTTTGGTAGGCAGAAAAAATTCGGCTGAAAAATATTTCTCGGTCTTCTTGCTCTGTCACAGCGGAAAGCTGCCAAGCATCATTAAAAATATAAGCCGCCATCTGCACTGCTTGTGCCAGCACATAGCTGTATCCCAGCAACCCTGCCAGACGCTGGCCATCTTTGAGCATATTGGTGACAAAAATAACATCACTGGAGTTTGTGATATTCCAGCACATCAACGAAGGAACCAATGGCAGTGCATATCGCAGCATCTGCCCCATCATTTCATTGTTGTATTTTGCAGGGCGAATATATTTTCCCAAAGAGGCTACCCAAATCAACAGCACACTGCTAAACAAATCCGCCATAACGGTTGCCCACAAAATGCCGATTGCACCTGTTTTGAGCCAAACCAAAAACACAACATTAAATATCACTGTAGTTAAGCTGGTCAAAATTCCGTCAATTGCCACTAACCGCAGCATATTTTTTGCACGGACAAAGTTTGCACAAATTCTTCTTAGATTGCTGACAAACAGCATTGCATAAATTGCCACCATATAGCCTTGTGAGTTTGGCAGCAACCGCATCAGCGGATAGCAAGCTACCAAAATGCCAAAGCCTGCAAGCAGCCCCACCATTCCATTGGTGAATACGCTTTTTCGGTTGTATTGTTTATCCAGCCCAAACCGCAGAACAGCATAATCCATGCCCAAAGAAATCAGGGGCAGCAACAAGAGGATATAGCCCCACACATTATTATATACACCCATTTCCTCAATGGGAACCGCCCGTGAATACATCGGTTTGAGAAAAAAGGTAAGCATTTTGCTTGAAAAATTACTGATAGCAAACAATAGTGTATTGGATGCCAAGCGTTTGTATTTATCCAAAGAAATAAACTCCTCCTTTGTCAAAAAGTAATTTTCACTGCCAGCAATATACCAATATATTTTTCAATAGTATTGGCAAAAATTTGCAACTTGACAGCAAACAAGTCTTACTTTGGGGTATTATACCATATTTTTCCGTTTTTTAACCATCTTTTTCATTGGTTATTGGGAAATATCCCATGCTAAAACAAAAAGTTTTCAAACTGTTCATGATTGTTTCAGCAAATTTCGTCTGATTCTCCAATCCGGCATCTTTTTTTCTACCAAAGCCCAAAACTCTTTTTGATGGTTTGGACAAAAAAAGTGGGTGTATTCATGTAGCAAAACGTATTCCACTGCTGCAAAGGATTTTACTGCAAGCCGTGTGCTAAGCACAATTTTATACTGCGCAGGATAACACACTCCCCATCGGCTCTCCATATACTTTGCTGTGAGCAATGGCCTTTTGCCTTTTAAATCGTCACAAAATAGTTTCCAAATTTCTTTGTCTGCCTGTTCAAAAATTTTCATACACTCTTGCTGGCTTGGCAATCTCTCCTGCTGTTGTTTTTTCAGTTGCTGTTCCATTCGTTTTTGTGCCTGCAAAATCCATTGCTGTTTTTGCTGCACAAATTGGTCTGCAATTTTTGGGGGAACGCCGATTGGCAAGCTCACTGCAACGGTCAAGTCTTTACGAATGTGCAAATTGATATTTTTAATTTTTTTATAGCTGAGCATATATTCAATCTGTGCAACCTGTCTTTTTTCTTCTTTTTTCATCAAAATTACTCCTGTTTTTTGTCAAGATTTTTTTTAATCTTGGCAAGGGTGATAAAATTTCTGTTTTTTTCTTTAAAAATCTGACAGTAACATTATAGCGTGATTTGTCAAGATGGCAAAGCCAACAAAAAACAACAACAATTTATCTCCAAACCTTTTCTTGACTTCCACAATATATAGTGCCATAATATTGAATACACCCTATATTATGTTGTTTGTGAATAAAAGTGCCTCTTTTGTCTATTTTGGACAAAGCAGGCATTTTATTATGAGAAATGATAAAAGGAACGGAGATTGTGGTATGATTCGGAGTGTTATGAAACGAGATGGCCGTATTGTTCTGTACGATGAAAGCAAGATTGCAGGCGCAATTTTGAAGTCTTTGCAGGCAACTGGCGAAGGCAATGCAACCGATGCGGCACGCATTGCAAATGCTGTTGAAACCTATCTGGAAGATAGTGGCGATAGCGACACTCCACCCCGTATTGAACAGATTCAAGACGCTGTTGAGCATGAACTGATGAAGTGTGGATTTGATAAAGCGGCAAAAGCATATATTTTATATCGTGCCAACCGCACACGAATCCGTGAGGCAAACACAAGCCTGATGCGCACTATTGACGAAATCACCAATGTTGACGCACGCAACAGCGACATGAAGCGTGACAATGCTAACATTGACGGCAATACCGCAATGGGCAGTATGCTGCAAATTGGTACTGCGGGTGCAAAGGCGTACAACGAAGCATATTTGTTGACCCCTGAACAGGCAAAAGCACATCGAAACGGTGACATTCACATTCATGATTTTGATTTTTATAGTTTGACTACTACCTGCTGTCAGATTGATATTGTTCGGCTGTTTCAAGGTGGATTTTCTACCGGACATGGTTTTTTGCGTGAGCCACAAAGTATTCAAAGCTATGCTGCTTTGGCTGCAATTGCAATTCAGTCCAACCAAAACGATCAGCACGGCGGACAGAGCATCCCCAACTTTGACTATGGTATGGCCCCCGGTGTTCAAAAGTCTTTTGTCAAGGCATACACTCGCAAGCTGACCGAATCTTTGGAAGATTTAATTGACAGCGAAAACGAAGCGGATGCTATAAAAGAACTGGTTGCAGTTGCTTCCGAAAAAACTGGTTCCTGCCCTCGTCTGGAGCGCAACGAGCAGGAGTTTGATGATGTAATCTGTTCTTTGCTGACTGAAAAATACAGCATCACCAACCAGCAGGCAGTTCATTTGGTCAGCCGTGCCAGAAAGCGTGCCAACCGTCAAACCGACCGTGACACCTATCAGGCAATGGAAGGCTTTGTTCACAACTTGAACACCATGCACAGCCGTGCAGGTGCCCAAACACCCTTCTCCTCCATCAACTACGGAACCGATACCTCCCCTGAGGGCAGAATGGTAATCCGCAATGTACTACTTGCAACAGATGCCGGTTTGGGACATGGCGAAACCTGTATCTTCCCAATCCATATTTTTAAGGTAAAAGAAGGGATAAACTACAACGAAACTGACCCCAACTATGATTTATTCAAGCTGAGCATGAAGGTGAGTGCAAAGCGTTTGTTCCCCAACTATGTTTTCTTGGATAGTCCCTTTAACCTGCAATATTACAAAGCCGGTCACCCCGAAACCGAAGTTGCAACTATGGGCTGCCGTACCCGTGTTATGGGCAATACCTTTGACCCTGACCGTGAAATCAGCTTTGGCAGAGGAAACCTTAGTTTCACTTCCATCAATATGCCTCGCCTTGCCATTCAAAGCAAAGGCAATGAGACAGTATTCTTTGAAAAATTAGATGCAATGATGGATTTGGTTGCAGGACAGTTGCTTGACCGCTTTGAAATTCAGGCAGAAAAGCATGTGTATAACTATCCATTTCTGATGGGGCAGGGTGTTTGGCTGGATTCCGAAAAACTGGGCATCAACGACACTGTGCGTGAGGTGCTGAAGCATGGTACACTTTCCATCGGCTTTATTGGTCTTGCCGAAACTTTGACTGCTTTGTATGGGCATCATCATGGCGAAAGTGCAGAAATGCAGCAAAAGGGATTGAATATCATCTCCCATATGCGTGAATACTGCGACCAAAAGAGCAAAGAAACCAACTTGAATTTCTCTTTGCTGGCAACCCCTGCCGAAGGACTTTCGGGCAGATTTATCCGCATGGACCAAAACCGCTATGGCACTATTCCTGGTGTTACCGACCGTGAATACTATACCAACAGTTTCCATATCCCTGTTTGGTATCCAATTTCTGCATTTGAAAAAATTCAGTTGGAAGCCCCCTATCACGCATTGACCAACGCAGGCCACATCAGTTATGTTGAGCTGGATGGTGACACCGCCAACAATGTTGAGGCATTTGAAAGCGTTGTTCGCTGTATGCACAATGCAGGCATCGGCTATGGCAGCATCAACCACCCTGTTGACCGTGACCCTGTCTGCGGCTATGTTGGCGTGATTGGCGATGTTTGCCCCCGCTGCGGACGCCGTGAGGGAGAAGCACTCAGCGAAGAAAAGCTACATGAACTGCGTCGTCTGTATCCAACCATTCCCACTTTCTGTGGTTGTGAATAAACAATAACATATACAAAGCAATATCTTACATATCAATATATTATTCAAATTTTAGGAGGATGTTATTATGTCTGCAATGCAAAGACAATCTATCGTCGGAAAAGATGTACCTTTTGAGAGAATCCGCCGTATCACCGGCTATCTGGTTGGAACAATGGACAAATGGAACAACGCAAAAAAAGCCGAAGAACATGATCGCGTAAAGCACGGTTTGGCTCGCCATGCTTAATTTGGCAGGGATTGTGGAGGACAGCATTGTAGATGGCCCCGGAATTCGTGTTACGGTTTTTGGACAGGGCTGTCCACATCATTGCGAGGGCTGCCACAACCCCGAAACATGGGCATTTGAAGGCGGCACTGCAATGGAGGAAGAACAAATCTTCTCGATTGTACAGTCCAATCCTTTAGCAAGAGGGGTCACCTTTTCGGGTGGGGAACCCTTTGCACAGCCAGAAGGATTTTGCAAGTTGGCAAAACTGCTGAAAGAAAAAGGGTATGAGGTTGCCAGCTATACAGGCTTCACCTTTGAAGAGCTTTTAGATGGTACACCTGCCCAAAAAGACCTGCTTTCTTATTTAGATGTTTTGATTGATGGTAAGTTTGAGTTAAAATATCGCAGTTTGGAGTTGGTATTCCGTGGCAGCAGCAACCAACGCATTTTGGATGTTCCTGCCAGTTTGGCTGCCCACTGTGCTGTTGAACAAACTGCTCCCCGTTGGCATGGTCAATACTGAGTGGAATATCAATTCGATTTACAGATACGATATAAAAAAGAGAATGCTTTTTCGGCATTCTCTTTTTTGTATGATTCAATTGTATTTCTTTTATTTTTACGATACAATAGACACAAAAGTTAACTTTTAAAAGGCTGGTTTATTCTATGAATAAAAAAAGAAACCAACTCTCTTGTTTTACAGCAATATTTTGTGCACTGGTTATCTTGTCTGGATGTTCTTCCAAATATCTTTTTGAAAGTTCTTCCAAATGTTCTTCTGAAAATCCCTCTGAACCTGCAGAAAGCAACAATGAGGATGTCTATATTCTCCCTGATAATATTTTACACAAACAAGATATTAAACTGGATATTGCATCTGATTTTGGATACAATTTTTTAGGATTGGTTGGTGATGATATTGTTTTTATTCGAGATGGAGAATATGATAACATCAATGATGTACGCCCAGCTTATCTGCAAACTGTAAACATCAAAACAGGGGAAGAAACTTTCAAACTGCAATTCGATTTAGGTTTGGGATATGTTGACAGAATGGGAAAACTTCTTCATTTAAACAATACTGTACTTGCAACAGGATATGAGCAGAGAACAAGAGTTATTGGCTCTGATTTTCCATGGGGCTTTTTGTGGATTGATTTTTTAAATAATACTATAAAGCAAGAATACATCAACACTGATTTTGTGGTTGCAGACATCACAGAAGATGAAACCAGAACTTGTTATCAATTACAGCGTGAGCGTGGGAATTATGCAATGGGAGATACTGTAAAAGATTCTTTGCAAAAAAACTGGAAAATTATTACACAAAATGAATTTGAACAAGAAACATTTTTTGACAGCACTTCAACAGAATATCAAAACTATATTGCAATTGGAATTGCAGTATACAAAGATGAAATTTATGTTCTAATGTATGATGTGATTCAGGAATCAGCTCCAAAAACAAAATTAAATCCATATCTGCTGGTTTTAGATAAAAACACAAAAGATATTTTACACTTCTTTCCTATCATGCAGCCATTTGAAAAAGAATATACATATAGATTTTCAAACATACTAACAGTTGGTGAAAAATTTATGACGGTTGGTTGGGGAACAAGTGTTGATACATCAACTGCCAGCACATCTTTTTCAGTTCAACGAGATACAAATGGGGTATTGATAGGAGTAAAAGAATTACCCTATATTGATTCAAATGAAAAAATTGATTGGTTTTCTTCCCATGTAATAGAGGAAGAATTGATTTTGGGACGATATATTTTTTTACAACAAAGAAAATTATGGGCTTGGGGTGGGTATAAAAATGATATGTGGTACTATATTCCTACTGAAGAACTTCTTCCCCATATTGAGGCTGCACAAAAAACCGCAGCAGAAAAAACAAATTAACAAAAATAAAACAATGCCCCAAAACATACAAATATCAGCAGGTTTTGGGGCATTTCATTTTATGAGGGTGCTTTTTTAAGCATTCTTTTTATTTTTATAAGCAATTATTTTTTTCGATGCAGATGCTTGCGAATATTTTCCAATGCCTCAGCATACTGGTTGCTTTTGATTTTTGGGAAAGCCTTAATCAAACGGGCTGTACCAAACAGCTTTGCCTCCTGCAATTCTTTCTGCAAAACATTCACTTTGTTTGTCAGTTCAGCATACTTTGTTTGTGCTGTATCTGATAGAGCCTCTTTTGTCTGGGAAAGTTCCGCTTTTTTCTCGGTGTATTTGTCATGTGCTGATAAGGCATTTTCGCCCAGATTTTCTGCAATGGTATCGCTGGCAGAATGGAGCATTGTGGTCAAACGGGTAATTTCCCCCAAGTTTCGGTTTAGTTTTGCAATGATGTTGACTGTCACAATGCCATCTACAACAAACAAACCCAAACACAAAATCAACAATATCAATCCAAAACGATTCTGGACAGCATAAACGATTTTTTCTACAACGGGATGCAAAATATACAGTGCAGCCATGCCACCCAATCCCCAAATAATACTAAATTTCAGACAGATATATCCACCAATCTGAAATTTTTGGTCACTGTAATCCCACCAACTTGTGTGAAACAGCTTTTTCAGCACATATCCTGTGACCAATTCCAATGCACTGCAAAGAATCATTGCCCCCAAAAACAAAAGCAAGGGGTTGTATTTCAGCGGAGTGAGAACCGTTACAATACTTAACATTCCAAACCCGTAAATCGGGCAGACAGGGCCATTTAGAAAGCCACGGTTGACCCATTGCCTTGTGACAATGGTGCAAAAGCAAACCTCAACACACCAGCCCAAAAAGGCATAAATGATAAAAAACCATGCCACTTGATACCATGCACTTTGTAAAAAATCCATCGCTACACCTCAGCTTTCTTTTTGAGTATCCAGCTTGTTTCCACATTCGCCGCAGAACTTTGCATCGTCTTCGCAGCGGCTTCCGCAAGCAGTGCAGTAGCGATGGCTGCTTATTTTTTGCACTCGCTCCAAAACACGGTCAATCTCCTGCTGTTTTTGCTCTGCTGCAATCATCAAATGGTCAATAATTTGCTTTGGGGTTGTATTTTCAGTTTCTACCCCTGCAAATTTTCCAGTATTTAACAAAAATAATGTTCTGCCCATCTGCAAAAAAATCTGTTCTTGCTCTGCTTTCAAACGAGAAATAGCAAGGTTGCATTTTGCTTCATCATATTTGCAAGTAATGGTTTGCCCTGCTGTATACATCTTTTCTTTTGCATCATCTGCTGCCTCTTGTGCCGTGACTGCAAGGTTTTCCAACATCCTGCGTATATCTTTTGTGTCCATACTGTTTCATCCTTTCTCTTGCTGTTATAGTTTCATTATATCACTGCTGTTGTCTGCGTCAACTGTTTCTCTTTTTTCTTTACAGAATGTTACAGTAAATTCAAAAAGCATCCGAAAAGTCTGCTTGTTATCGACTAATTTTGACACAAATTCAACCATTAAAAGTTGCCCGCACTCCCAATCAACCAAAACAGAAATACATTTGTTCGTAATACATTCTTCCAAAATTTGCTCAAACAAAGCACCATTTTACAGCCAAAAAGATATTTTGTGATGGTGCAGTTTATTGGAGCAAAAAATATACAGCATTTCTTTATTTATTCCCCTACAAGAATATTTTTAGAAAAAATGGAAACTCTATTAAAAAAGGAGGGTTCGCTATGAATGATTTAAACAAACACAAAAAAATTTCAAAAGCAGTATTTCCCAAAATTCCAAAACCAACCTCACCTCAGGAGATTCCACACCAACAGCCAAGCCCCGGAGCAGACCTGCCCGATGTTCGGCTAAATGCGCTGCCATCGGCACAATCTGCTATGGACGCAATGCGCACAGGGGGGCTGCACCCTGCATTGGATTACACTCCCGAAACAGGTGAGTCAAACCGTTTCGGAAATTTTGAAAGTGATGAAACAGTTGCAGCAAAAGCAAAATACAGACAGGAATTTCCCAGATAAAGCAATGCCTACTCTTTCTTTTTCCTCACAAAACTCTTGCAATCGTTGTTCCAATACAATAAAATAAGAAAAGAATCTTGTATTGAAAGGACGATTTAAGCAATGGCAGAATTCAAATACGAAATTACCGAAAAAATCGCTGTACTCTCTGAAAGTGCAAACGGCTGGGAGCGTCAGCTAAATCTGGTAAGCTGGAACGAGCGTGAGCCAAAATATGATATTCGTGATTGGTCTCCCGATGGAACCAAAATGGGAAAAGGAATCAGCCTGACCCACGACGAACTGGCGATTTTAAAAGGTGTGCTTGAGGATTTGGAAATCTGATGGATTGTAGAGAAGAATTTTTTGAAATTTTCCGTCTGCATATTAACCGTCCCGGCAGCGAAAAACTGCTGGAATGGTTGGATACCACCGATTTTTTTCGGGCACCTGCTTCAACACGGTTTCATTGTGCCTGCGAAGGCGGGCTGGTGAAACACAGTCTGAATGTTTACCATGCAATGACTGAGATGTATTTTGAAGAAGGCGACAGTATGGAAAGCTTTGCAATTTGTGGATTGCTTCATGATTTATGCAAAGCCAACTATTACAAAACAAGCACACGGAATGTCAAAAATGAACAAACCGGACAATGGGAAAAGGTTCCGTTTTTTCAAGTGGAAGATGCCTTTCCTTATGGACACGGTGAAAAGAGCGTGTTTTTGATTGAACGCTTTATGCGTTTAAAAACAGCTGAGGCTGTTGCCATTCGTTGGCACATGGGTGGGTTTGATGATGCAGTGCGGGGTGGCAGTTATGCCATCAGCCAAGCATACGATTCCTATCCATTGGCGGTTAAGCTGCATTTGGCAGACCTCACTGCAACCTATTTGCGAGAAAAAGGTACCAGTGATATTCCCCGCAAATAAGTTTAAAAAACTGAATCTATCAACAAAACAGGCAGTATTCGGATAAAAATCCGAATACTGCCTGTTTTCATGCCGAAAATTTGGGGATAGACTTAAACATCCAACATCTTATTAACAGTGTCTAACAAACTATCTGCCAAACCTTTTTTTGCGTTTGAAATGCAAGAAGATGCTTTTTTGCTGTAAAAGGCACGACGCTTTGCAACAAAATTGCTTTGCTCTCTGGTTGGCACTTTTACAGGGAATTTCATGGCTTGAATACCAAACCGCTGCAATTCTTTTTCGGTTTTTCCAAGTTCGTCCGAAATGGTTTGGGTTGCAGTTTGAATTTCTTGCATTGATGCTGTGATTTTTTGGTCAAGTTCAGCAAGCTGTTGTTTCAACACATTCACAGTTTTTGAAATTTCCTGTGCAGAAGATTTCATTTTTTGGCGTGCTTGTTGTTCTTCCTGCCGAGATTTTTGCTGAATTTCTTTTGCTTGCTCCTTTGCCTGCCTGAGCATTTCTTTCACTTGCATATGTTCCCGCAGGTCAATCTCAAATTCGCCCATTTTTTCGGCGGCTTTTTTCTTCAATTCTTCGCTTTCAGTTTTTGCATTTTGCACCATTGTTTCATATTCTTCAACACTTTTTTGACGCAGCTGCAATGCCTGCTGCTGTGCCTGCTGAAGAATCTGCCCTGCCTGCAACTGTGCTTCTTCCCGTTCATCCTGTTGTTTATGTATCAGAGAAAGTTCGTCCTCTTTTTGATGAAGCTGTTCTTCCAAACTGGATTTATCGGCGTGCATTGCAACCAGCTTTTGCTCTGTTTCAAACAGACGCACTTTAAAGTCTTGTGCAGTGGTCTGTGCATTTTCCAGCAGGAAAGTCATATCTTCAATTTCTTTTTCTGCTTTTTCAATTTCTTCCTTCTGCTCCAATGCTTTATCACAAATCTGCTTTGTTTTTGACAAAATACTGCTGTTTTCTTTTTCTAATTGTTCAATTTTTTGCTGCAATTCTTCCGCTTTTTCTTCATGCTCTTGTGCAACACGGGTATTTTCTGCCATCAGATTATCAATATAGTGCAAGACTTCATCCTTTTTAAAGCCCCACATTACTGTGGAAAATCCGTTTTTTTCTTGAAAGTGTTCCTGCTCTACCATAACTTCCCCTCCGTTATAAAATATCTTTTTCTACAAAACATGACAAAAAAGCAGGCCTATCTCCACCGGCTTGCCCAGTGATGATAGGCCCGCCCAACAGTTTATTTTTGGCGGTTATTCAACATATTGATGATTTCTTCCAAGCTGCCATCCGAAAACAAATCTTCTTCTGTTTTTGGTTTTTCGGTTGGAGTCGGCTGCATAGAAGGCTCTGCTGCACGGTCCTCGTTGAACACGGGGCGTGTATTGTTGCCTGCACCAACTGCGCTCATAGAGTTTCCGCCCAAACCAGCTGCAATAGAGGAAGCTGTCGGCATTCCGCCGGGATTACCTGGATGCTCAAACCCGGTTGCCACAACTGTGATGTGCATTTCATCACTCAAACCTTCATCAAATGCTGTACCCCAAATGATGTTTGCATCCGGATGTGCTGCATTTGTAATCAATGCTGCCGCCTGTTCCACTTCTTCCAGTCCAATGTCAGGTGAAGAAGTGATGTTGATAATAACACCTCTTGCGCCTGCAATGCTGGTTTCCAGCAATGGGCTGGAAATTGCTGCCTTTGCTGCATTCTCTGCTTTGCCTGCACCTTTTGCAGAACCAACACCCATATGTGCATAGCCCATATCTTTCATAATGCTGCGAACATCGGCAAAGTCCAAGTTAATGAAAGCAGGGACATTAATCAGTTCGGAAATACTTTCAACACCTTGACGCAGCACATTATCCGCAGCTTCAAAAGCATTTGCCAATGTAATCTTTTCCTGACTAATCAGCTTTAGGCGTTCGTTGGGAATGACAATCAGGCTGTCAACCTGCTCCAGCAGGTTATTGATGCCCTGTTCTGCCAGTTTCATCTTGCGGCGACCCTCAAAAGAAAAAGGCTTTGTGACAATACCCACAGTCAAAATTCCCATATCTTTGGCAACCTCTGCCACAACAGGTGCAGCACCGGTGCCAGTGCCGCCACCCATGCCGGCAGTAATGAAAATCATCTGGGCACCACGCAGTGCATTGGCAATTTCATCTTTGCTTTCTTCTGCACTTCTCTGACCAATCTCAGGCTCAGCACCTGCACCACGACCTTTGGTCAGCTTTGCACCCAACTGCACCTTCATGGTTGCTCTGGAAGCAAGCAAAACCTGCTGGTCGGTATTCATAGCAATAAACTCAATTCCCCGCAAACCACTCTCTACCATGCGGTTTACTGCATTTCCACCACCGCCGCCAACACCAATTACCTTGATGTTTGTAATATTTGTCATCTCTTCATCCAGAGCAAAAGCCATTTAAAAACTCCCCCTATACATCCTGTTTAAATTCTATAAAAACTACTTTTCTTGGTTTTATATCAAACGTATATACATACGGCTTTATTATAGTGACACTTTTATAAGTATAAGATTACCAGATTTATATTACAATTGCAAGCGTTTATACAGTTTGTAACAAGAAGTTTTCCATTTCTTCATATTTTTTTATTTTATTTGTTATTTTGCAGTGTAGTTTATTGAATTTTATTCACTGCAAAGTTCTATTTCAGCCCCCAACTGACCCAAAAGCTGTTGGATGTTTCCATATCCACGCTGAATATATTCCAGCCCTGTGATTTTGCTTTCTCCTTTTGCTGCCAATGCTGCACACACCAGTGCTGCACCACCCCGCAAATCCCCTGCATGGGCTGTACCGCCCAAAAAACATTCTCTGCCCCAGATTCGGATGCTTCTGCCCTGTTTGATGGCACAAGCGCCCAACTTTGAAAATTCCTGTGCACAGTCAAATCTATTTTCAAAAACAGTATCTTCGATGACCGTTTCGCCTGTTCCTGTCAGCAAAGCTGCTGCTACCAATGGAGAAGCATCGGTGCAAAACGCGGGGAAAGGCCCTGTTTGCAGGTGGTTGGGCGAGATGGGTCTTTGCTCCATTTTCACCATCAATTCGCCCGGTGCAGACTGCCAGATTTTCATCCCCATTTTGCGGTAAATATCCAGCACACCTGCCAAATGTACCGGCCAAACATTGGTGATTTTGACTTCACCTTTGGCGGCTGCCACTGCCGAAAAAATGGTTGCTGCCACAATGCGGTCAGGAATCAAAGTATGTACTGCACCCTCCAGTTGAGGTACCCCTGTAATCTCCAAGCTGTCTGTACCTGCTCCGCGAATTTTTGCACCACATCGATTCAAAAAGTGCGCCAAATCGACTACTTCAGGCTCTTTTGCCACATTGACCAGATAGCTTTCTCCTTTTGCCAGCACGGCTGCCATCATCAAAGTTTCGGTTGCACCTACGCTGGGATACCGCAGTTTAAAGCAGGTTCCTGTGAGTCCTTTTTCAGCACGCAGCACCAGAACATTGTTTTCCATTGCAGCGGATGCCCCCATTTTGACCAAACCTTCGAGATGAATGTCGATGGGGCGTTCTCCCAAACGGCACCCTCCCGGGCTGGGAAGTTCCACCTTGCCGGTGCGATGCAGCAAAGGCGCCATATAAAACACCGAGCTTCGCATTGCGCCTGCTGCCTTTTCGGGAATGGAGCTTTTTACCTTTTTTGCTGGGAATAGCTGCACTGTTCCGTCCAGATATTCTGCCCCCCAGCCCACTGTCCGCAAAATGTCCAATGATGAATGTAAATCTGTCAAATTCGGCACATTCATCAAAGTGACCGGTCTGCTGCACAAAATTCCTGCCGCCAAAATGGGAAGCAAACTATTTTTTGCCCCGGGAAGGCTCACCGTCCCATAAAGTTCCCTTCCACCTTGAATCCGCAAATAATCCATTTTCATCCCCCGTTCCGTGTTTTGATGCCCCAGATTATGCAAAATTGGAAAAAAAGGTGAATTTTCCTTGTGTCTGTCCGCAAAATTTTTCACGGCAACGCGGTGCGTTATTGATTCAGTAACGCGTCTGCCCTGCCTGCCTCGACACCGAAAGCACCACACCCATTTCCCCCAAAAGCATCATCAGGCTGGTTCCGCCTGACGAAAAAAACGGCAAACTGATTCCTGTGTTGGGGATGGTATTGGTTACTACCGCAATATTCAGCACTGCCTGCATTACAACCTGTACCACAAACCCCACCACCAAAAGAGAGCCGAATTTATCCTTTGCATTGATTGCAATCATCATCCCTCTTAGCAGCAATGCAACAAACAAAATAATCAACAACATCGCACCAATAAAACCCAATTCCTCACAAATGATTGAAAAGATAAAATCATTCTGCGGTTCTGGCACATACAAATGCTTTTGTCGAGAATTGCCCAATCCCAGTCCAGTTGCTCCGCCGGAACCAATTGCATACAAACTTTGAATGGTTTGGTGTCCATCTCCCAATGGGTCTGCAAAGGGGTCAATCCAGCTTTGCAGGCGGTCCATTGCATAGGGAACCAAATCAGGCAGCAAAACAACTGCACACCCCACCGTTGCTGCTGCGCCGCCTGCTGCCATTCCAAACCATTTCAATGCTGTGCCACCCACAAACATCAAAATTCCGCCAATGCCCAAAATCAACACTGTTCCGGACAAATGCGGCTCCAATAGCATCAAACCAACAATCGGAACAAGAATCAGCAAAAAAGGCAAAACACCATAGCGAAACTCTGCCATTTTGGAATGGTTCAGCGAAATGATATGGGCAAACACCAAAACAACTGCAAATTTTGCAATTTCACTAGGCTGCAATGTTCCGAAAGGAGTGACAATCCAACGGCGGCATCCGTTATATTTTGGCATAAACAACACAATCACCAACAGCACAATGGATATTCCCAGCAATGGCAGAGCAAGCTGATGATAGATATGATAGTCTACACGGCTGGCAATCCACATCGCAAAGAGTCCCACAACTGCAAACACCGCCTGAGGGCGGATATATGTGTAGGGGTCGTGAAAGCGATAGTTACCCACTGCATAACTGGCACTGAACAGCATCACCAGACCAAACAACACCAATGTAACAACCAAAATCACAAAAGGCAGGTCTGCCATAGGCTGCTTTTGCAGCAATTTTTGTTTTAAATCTTTCATACCGTCTGCTCTCCCTCCTCTGTTCTTAACATTGTAGGGAGCAAAAAGTGTTTTTATTCTTGTTTCGACCATTCAATCAACGGTTTTTCAGAAATTTCATTCTTTCAAACCTACATTCAAACAAAATCCTCCGCAGAAAGACAAAATAAAAGGACTTTCCACCTATATTCCACAGGCAGCAAGTCCTTTCGGCAGCTTGAGCAATTTTGAATTAAAAATATTGTTTAAAGCGTATCGGAAAGCGAAGAAACCGATCGATTTTTTGCATCTTATTCTTCATTATCCAAAGGAGCACAAAGTACCATCACAAAATATGCAATCATAACAATACTTCCCCATGAATGACCAAAAATAATCATAAGAACCGCCAGAATACGAATCAGCACAGGATCTACTCCGAAATATTGTCCAATTCCTCCACATACTCCGCAAATTTTCTTATTTGCAGAAGAACGATAAAAGCGCTTGTAATTCATCATTTTTTCTCCTTATTAAAATTCAATTGTTACATCGCCCATAGAACAGTCAACATCAAATAACAATGGGGCTTGTGTGTTGATTTTTACATCTTTGAGAACCCCTTCATATTTTCTTTCATCAATAGTCACTGTTCCCATTTCATTTTCAATCTTATATCCATACTCTGTCTTGTTTGCCACATTCAGTTGGACATCACCCATAGAGCAGTCGATTTCCACCTTTCCATTCAATGTGGCTGTGCCCTCAATGTTGCCCATATTGGTTTCAATGTGGCTCTTATTTGCAGAAATTCCCTCAAAGGTAACATCGCTCATATTGGCATTGATGTCAATTTTGTTTGCCGAGATTCCTTTCATTTCCATTTCTCCCATGCTGACTTCGGTGGAAAACTCAATCAAATCGGGGGGCAGCACCAATTGAATGGTATTGGTCGGATTATCTTGGCGATGTTTTTTTGCGTGAATTTCAATTTCCCATTTGCCTTCTTTCTCATCAAATTTTTCTTGGATATTTTTGTGAGATAGTTCTCTTGAATATTCCAAAACCGCATGGTTTTGGTCTGGATTTCCCGGCAGAATTTCCACAACACAGCCTTCTGCCTTCAATTCAACCGAACGGACATTCTCTCGTGAAATTTGGATTGTGTTTGAATCTGTGCTGCAATATTCCTGTTGGGCACCGTCTTGTATTATTTCTGTGGAAATTGTATCTTCTTCTAAAAATTCCGTGACAAAAGGAACCCGAGAAAACGGAATGAAGTTCCACCCGCGGGTGTTGATGTGGTATGCTCCCAGTGTACCTCCGAAAATACCTGAAATAATGCAGACCATAATGCCTGCCAGCACCATGCCAGTACCAATCGCTACCAATTTTTTAAATTTTTTCGACAAAACAATCCCCTCCAATCAGCTGTTTTTTGCATTTATAAAGTTTCTAATAAATCGAGTTACAAATTTAAAAATCGGTACAAAAACTTTTGCTGCAATCCATGAAATTCCTGCTATTATCAGCAAACCAATTCCTGCCACAATCAAACAAATTCCAAAACCCAAAAAACCACTTATACCAATAGTGGCAATAGAAAACAATGCTATTACTCCAGCCAGAACAGCCACCAGACACATTACTGCTCCCGCAATGAACAACCCACCAACCGTTCCCAAAATTCCAATCCAGATTGGCATGGAAAAAAGGATAATTAAAATAATAACAATTGCAGATGCAACACTGTTATGTTTTTTGGGGGCGCTTTCTATATCAGGTGGTGTATTGTTTGGTTCCGTTTTTTGCGAAGCCTGTTTTCTTTGCTCTTGATAGGATCCGGTATAAGAGCCAGACCCAGGGCGTACATATTGCACAGGTGCAGGCCAGCGGTGCTGCTCTGGCTGATGCGGCTGTGCTTGCTGGCTTTGTGGCTGCACGGTTTGGCAAGCTGAACGAATCTGCTCTGCCAGCTCTTTTACATCACCCAAATCCGCAAGGGCTGTCTGCTCGTTTTCTTCGCCTGCATCTTCAAAATATTCCTGATAAAAAGACAGTGCGTCCTCTCTATCTTCGGTTGGCAAATCCTGCAACAATTGCTCCAATTGATTCAAAAACTCTTGCTTAGTCATGCTTCCACCCCTTTAAATAATACACTATGAATTTTTTGTTCATATTCCAGCCATTCATCCCGATATTCCTGCAATGTTTGCTGCCCTTTTATAGTGATATGATAATAGCGGCGATTCCGCCCAGCAAAGGCTTGGTCGTAGGTTTCCAAACAGCCTTCTTTTTGCAGTCTGCGCAAAACAGGATATAAAGTGCTTTCGCTGACACTCATTACACCACGCACATCCTGTGTGATTTTATATCCATAGGTGTCCTCCAAACTGGCAACACTCAACACCAACGCATCCAACAAAGGGGCTCCTGTATTAAATGCCACATTCATCGCTCCTTTCCACTCAAAACAATATTGTTTTATTTATCAATATCATTTATTTTTCTATATTATATTCAATATAATATCGGTTGTCAATATAATATTATCTTTTTTCAAAATAAAAAAGCACTTTAAAACAATCTCATCGTTTTAAAGTGCTTTTTCATCTTTTATTTTACAAAACAAATAGTAACACCGCAAGAATGTGGCAGCCAGAACCAGCCAAAATAAACAAATGGAACAACTCATGAAAGCCCCATCCTTTTGGCAAATTGGGTTTTTTGATGATATACAAGATTGCTCCAATACTATACAAAAGCCCACCTGCTAAAATCAACCCAAAACAGCCTGTCGGCATTTTGGACAACGCCGGAAGGTCAAACACAACTGCCCATCCCATCAACAAATACAATGCAGTATACAAAATGCGGGGTGCGTTCATCCAGCATAACTTTGCCACAATCCCACCCAGTGCCATTGCCCAAATGATTCCCAAAAAACGCAGGGCATGGTTTTGTGGCATAAACGCCAAACAAACAGGAGTGTAGCTGCCAGCAATCAGAACATAAATCATCGAATGGTCTAATTTCCGCAAACGCACCAAACGCTGCTCGTTTGTGGTAACAAAATGATAGATACTGGATGCAGAATAAAGTGCAATTAACGAAAGACCAAACACACCGGCTCCCACAATCAACGAAACCGATGTATGCGAAAAAATTCCCCAAATAATCATCAAAATGGTTGCTGCCACACTTGCAATTGCACCCAAAAAATGGGTATAACTCGACATTGGCTCTCTTGCTTTCTGTGCAAAATAACGGCTCATACTACCTCTCCAATCGAAAAAACGGAATATCTAGTTTTTAAAACTATGTTATATAATTATAATACATTTTTCTTATAAAAAAGTCAATGCAATCAAATGATAACCAAAAATTTTAAAATTTTTCCTTAATTTTTCAAAATTATGCTCAACAATATTTGACATTGCTCTTAAAATAGTAGTATTATTATACTTAAATGCCCACTCCTGCCGCTGTCAGTGCGGTCAGACAGCACTGGGCGGCATCAAATAAAAAGGTTGTGATCTGAACAATGTCTCTTTTTGATAAAATTTTCGGCACCTTCTCGGACAAAGAACTCAAACGAATTCGCCCCCTTGTGGACAAAGTTTTCGCTTTGGAACCCAAATATCAAGCGATGTCAAACCAGGAGCTGCAAGCAGTTACTCCTGCACTAAAACAGCGCCTTGCAAACGGTGAAACTTTGGACGATATTCTTCCCGACGCATACGCAGCATGCCGCGAAGCAAGCTGGCGTGTACTGGGAATGAAACATTTCCGTGTGCAGGTCATTGGTGGTATCATTCTGCACCGCCGCAACATCGCAGAGATGCGCACCGGTGAGGGTAAAACTCTGGTGGCAACTTTGCCTGTTTACCTGAATGCTCTGACAGGAGAGGGTGTTCATGTTGTTACTGTCAACGGATACCTTGCCCGACGGGACAGTGAGTGGATGGGAAAGCTGTATCGCTTTATGGGTCTGAGCGTTGGCTTGGTCATTTCAGGTGTTAGCCCCGACCAGAGAAAACTTGCATACCAATGTGATATTACCTATGGTACCAACAACGAGTTTGGCTTTGACTATCTGCGTGACAATATGGTCACCTACAAACAGCAGATGGTGCAGCGTGGTCATGCCTTTGCTATTGTGGATGAGGTTGACTCCATCTTGATTGATGAGGCTCGTACTCCTTTGATTATCAGCGGTGCAGGCGGCGAAAGCAGCGAGTTGTATCAGCACGCTGAAAACTTTGCCCGCAGACTCAGTTCTATCACCCAAATTGAATTGGAGGCTCGTGAAAGCGAACTTTTGGAAAAAGCCAAAAAAGACGCTGACGCAATGGCACATCTGGAAAAGATTGGCTATCCTTTGTATGAGCGTGCAGACCGTGTCAGCAACGATATGCGTTTGCAGGCAATCGGTGAAGAATTTGACTATGTTGTAGACGAAAAACAACGCATTGCAACTTTGACAATGTACGGCATTAAGAAAGCCGAAAACTACTTCCATGTAGAAAATATTGCAGATGCGTCCAATATGGAGCTTTATCATCATGTAAACCAAGCAGTAAAAGCACATGGTGTTATGAAGCGTGATGTAAACTATGTTGTAAAAGACGGCGAAGTTATCATCGTTGATGAATTTACCGGTCGTTTGATGGTTGGTCGCCGCTACAACGACGGTTTGCATCAGGCAATTGAAGCAAAAGAAGGGGTAAAAGTTGCAAGCGAAAACCGCACTGTTGCAACCATCACCTTCCAGAACTACTTCCGTATGTACAAAAAGCTGGCTGGTATGACCGGTACCGCTTTGACCGAAGCAGACGAATTCCGTGAAATTTACGGTTTGGAAGTGGTTACCATCCCCACAAACAATCCCATCCAGCGTAAAGACATGCCTGATTCCATCTATAAAAATGATGCGGCAAAATGCAATGCTGTCATTGAGCAGGTTGTAGAATGTCACAAGATTGGGCAGCCTGTTTTGGTTGGTACTGTCAGCATTGAAAAGAGTGAGCAACTCAGTGGAATGCTCAAACGCCGTGGCATAAAGCACGAAGTATTGAATGCAAAATATCATCAAAAAGAAGCTGAAATCGTTGCACAGGCAGGTAAACTGAATGCTGTCACCATTGCAACCAATATGGCTGGTCGTGGTACTGATATTAAGCTGGGTGGTAACGCCGAGTATATGGCAAAGGCTGCAATGCTGAAAGAAGGCTTTGCTGAGGAAATGATTGCCGAAGCCGATGGTCATGGCGACACTGACAACGCTGATATTTTGGCTGCTCGTACCCGTTATGAGGAGCTGTACGAGAAATTCAAGCCCGAAATTGAACAAGAGGCTGAAAAAGTGCGTGAGATTGGTGGTTTGTATATCATTGGTACCGAACGCCATGAAAGCCGTCGTATTGATAACCAGCTGCGTGGTCGTGCAGGCCGTCAGGGTGACCCCGGCTGCAGCCGTTTCTTCCTGTCTACCGAAGACGATTTGATGCGTCTGTTCGGCGGCGAAAAAATGCAGCAGATGATGTCCTCTTTGGGTGTAGAAGATGATATGCCCATTGACAGCCGCATTGTAAGCAACGCTTTGGAAAGTGCGCAGAAAAAGCTGGAAGGCAGAAACTTCCAAACCCGTAAGAGTGTTTTGTCCTTTGACGATGTTATGAACACACAGCGCAAAACCATCTATGCACAGCGTCAGGATATTTTGGAAGGAAAAGACCTGTCCGAAAGCCTGCATACAATGCTGGAGGAAACTGTGCGTTCTAATGTTGCACACTATACTGTTGGCGAAAGTCCGGAAGAATGGAATCTGGAGGGATTGCGTCAGCACTATTTGGGCTGGCTGACACTTCCAAACGACTTCCAGTACAGCACTGAACAGTTGAATGACCTTGACCCCACCGAAATCAGCGAATTGCTGATTACTCGTGGAAATCAAATTCTCACCGGCAAAGAGCAGCGTTATGGCTCTGCGGTTATGCGTGAATTTGAACGCATTTGCTTGCTGCAAAACATCGACAACAAATGGATGGACCACATTGACGACATGGACCAACTGCGCCGTGGTATTTATCTGCGCAGCTATGGTCAGAAAGACCCTGTTGTGGAATATCGTCTGGAAGGCTTTGAAATGTTCGACAGCATGATTGACCGCATCCGTGAGGATACCATTCATCTATTGTTGGCAGCAGAACTGAAAACCGAACGCACTCAGGTAATGCACCCCACTGCAACTTCCGGTGGTGGTGGTGATACCGAAGTCAACCAGCCAATCAAAGCTGGTGAAAAAATCAACAGAAACGACCCTTGTCCTTGCGGAAGTGGACTGAAATGGAAAAAATGCACTTGTGCAAAGTACCATCCTGAACAGGGTCGCAGTTAATTTTGCCATTCCACCCTCTCTGTGTTTCAAGCGGATATGAAATACTTTTCGGGTGCAGGCATTGACAAAAACAGACGGCAACGACCTTTCCTTGCCGTCTGCTTTTTACCATTATCGCTATGCAATTGTAAAGTGTTAAATTATCACATTCACAGAGAAAATCGGTCTGATTTTGCTGCCGTTACCAGCATATCAGAAATAAATTGAGGCTTCTGTCTCCTCATTTGTCAAATTGCAGCCGTGTTCAAACAATTTGACAGCCTGTAACAAAAGGAGGAACTATGAACACCAAACCAAACTCATCCAGCTGTTTTTCCCGCTGGAAAAATCTGTGGAAGATTGCAAAAGGCAGCCGTTTTGCTTGTCTGGCTGCCATTGTTTTCACTGCTGTTGCTGCTGCAACAAGCTATCTGACCCCTTTGGTTGTCAGCTTTACAGTTGATAGTGTACTGGACTCAAAACCAATGCAGCTTCCCGTTTGGATGCAATCCCTTATCGAACAACTTGGCGGCAGAAATTTTTTGGCACAAAATCTTTGGGTTTGTGCCTTAGCGGTTATTTTTGTCAGCATAATCAATGGAGTTTCTGCCTTTTTGCGTGGAAAATATGCGGCAAAAATGGGCGAAGGCGTTTCACGCTCTTTGCGAAACCGCTTGTTTCACTGCCTCTCTCATGCAACCTATGCGTGGCACAAAGCCAGTCAAACAGGTGATTTAATTCAACGCTGCACCTCGGATGTCGATACTGTGCGACGGTTTATTCAAAACCAACTCATTCAAGTGCTGCGTACAATCTGTATGGCAGCAACAGCCATTTCGATTATGCTGCCAATCAGCCCTTCTTTGACGGTAATCGCCACCTGTCTTTTGCCCATTTTGGTTGTGTTTTCCTTTGTTTATTCCAAAAATGTACAAAAATATTTTACAATGGTGGACGAAGCAGAGGGCAAACTCAGCACTGCTTTGCAGGAAAATTTGACGGGTATGCGTGTTGTGCGTGCCTTTGCCCACCAAAAACAGGAACTTGAAAAATACACCGCTTTCAACCAAAGTTTTCGCAAAATAAGTCTGAAACTAAACTCCTTGATGGCCTTGTACTGGGGTTTATCGGATATGATTGGTTATCTGCAGATTGCTCTGGTTCTGGTTGCTGGTGTGTTTATGGCAACACAAGGCAAAATTACAACAGGAAATGTGATTTTGTTTACCAGCTATGCTAGTATGCTCACCTTCCCTATGCGAAATTTAGGTCGAATTTTGGCGGATTTAGTCATGGCTCATGTTTCATTGGGCAGATTAGAAGAAATTCTTGCAGCACCACAGGAAACAGAACCGGGCAAGGCGCTCTGCCCTGAAATTAAAGGGGATTTGGTTTTTGAAAATGTTTGCTTTGCCTATGATGATGACAAAACAGAAGTGCTGCACAATATCAGTTTTTCGGTGAAAGCCGGGCAAACGGTTGGCATTTTGGGCAGCACGGGTGCAGGAAAATCCACCCTTGTGCATTTATTACAGCGGTTATATCTGCCTACTTCGGGAAAAATTCTACTGGATGAAACCGAAATTCAAGATATTCAAAGTGAATATCTCCGCAATCATATCGGCATTGTTCTGCAAGAGCCGTTTTTGTTCAGCCGAACCATTAGGGAAAACATCACCCTTGCCTGTCCAAACGCCACACAGGAGGAATCTTTCTCTGCGGCACGGACTGCCTGTATCCATGATGTCATCACAGGATTTTCAGAGGGTTATGAAACCATCGTCGGTGAACGAGGTGTCACCCTTTCGGGCGGACAAAAGCAGCGTATTGCCATTGCTCGTATGCTGGTACAAAACACACCAATTTGTATTTTCGATGATTCCCTCAGTGCAGTCGATGCTCAAACCGATGCCTCAATTCGTTCTGCATTGGCAGAACGAAACACCGGCACAACCATTTTAATCAGCCATCGAATCTCCACTTTGAAGGATGCCGATTTGATTTTGGTTTTGGAAAACGGTTCTGTCATTCAACAAGGCAGCCATGCAGAGCTTTCGGCACAGGATGGACTGTATCGCCGCATTTGTGTAATTCAAAACGAACTTGCAGATTCTGCACAGGGAGGTGATGCAGTATGATGCAGGAAAAAAACTATCAAGACCAAAAAATTGACCTGCGTGTTTGGAAACGACTGATTGGTTATGCAATGCACAGCAAAGCCAGAGTTTTCAGCACAATGGGGTTGATGGCTGTGGTTGCAATCATTGACCTGATTTATCCTTTGATGACACGCTTTGCAATCAACCACTTTATTCTGCCCCAAAATACTGACGGAATTTGGTGGTTTGCTGCCGGATATATTGGATTGGTTATCATTCAAAGCACAAATGTGTGCTTGTTTGTGCGTGGAGCTGGCAGATTGGAACGGGATATTTGCTATGATATTCGCCAAGAGGCATTCACAAAATTGCAGCAGCTTTCATTCAGCTTTTATGACACCACCAGTGTTGGCTGGCTAATGGCTCGAATGGGCAGTGATATTGCCCGTATTTCCGAAATGATTGCATGGAGCATCATCGACCTGATGTGGGGCAGCCTGTTTATGTTGGGTGTAATTGGGGTTTTGCTTTCACTCAATTGGAAACTTGCCTTGCTTGTTTTGATTGTCACCCCTGCTCTTGTCGTACTTTGCGTTGTATTCCAGCGCAAAATTCTGGTGCAGCAGAGAAATGTCCGCAAGGTAAACAGCCGTATTACCGGGGCTTTTAATGAGGGCATTACCGGGGCTGTCACCACAAAAACTCTTGTGCATGAAACAGCTGCAAAACAAGAATTTGGGCAACTGACTGACGAAATGTATACTTCCAGCCTGCGGGCTGCCAGCTTAAGTGCTTTGTTCATGCCTTTGGCATTTAATTTAGGCTCGATTTCCATTGCTTTGGCTCTTTCAGTGGGCGGTAATATGACTCTTTCAGGTATTATTGATTTGGGAACCCTAACCGCCTTTGTCAGCTATGCTACCCAATTGTTTGACCCTATCCAGCAGCTTGCCAACATTCTTGCAGAAATGCAGTCCGCACAGGCAAGTGCTGAGCGTGTACTGGATTTGTTGGATACACAACCGGACATTCAGGATTCTGAGGAAATTGTAGAACAATATGGTGATTTGTTCACTGGCAAAATTGAAAACTGGCCCGCCATTCAGGGCAAAGTGGAATTTAAAGATGTTACATTCCGCTATAAAACCGGCGAAACTGTGCTGAAACATTTCAATTTGACCGTTCAGCCAGGCGAAAATATTGCTCTGGTGGGCGAAACCGGTGCAGGAAAGTCAACCATCATCAATTTGGTTTGCCGTTTTTATGAGCCATCTGAAGGAACTGTTCTGATTGACGATATAGACTATCGCCAGCGCAGCCAGCTTTGGCTGCAATCCAGTTTGGGCTATGTTTTGCAGACACCGCATTTGTTCAGCGGAACCATTGCGGAAAATCTGCGTTTTGCCAAACCAGATGCCACCGACCAAGAAATTCGCCATGCAGCACAGCTTGTGCATGCAGAGGAATTTATTTTAAAACTGCCTGATGGCTACGATTCACAGGTAGGCGAAGGCGGTGGCAAGCTGTCCACTGGACAAAAGCAGCTATTGAGCCTTGCAAGAGTGCTGTTGGCTGACCCTCAGATTTTCATTTTGGATGAAGCTACTTCCAGCATTGACACCGAAACAGAGGCATTGATTCAGGATGCAATCCAAACAGTTTTAGCGGGGCGTACCAGCTTTATTGTGGCACACCGCTTATCTACCATCCGTTCTGCTGACCGCATTTTGGTGATTCACGCAGGCGAGATTGCAGAAAGTGGCTCTCATGAACAATTGATGGAGCAAAAAGGTTCCTATTACAACCTGTACACCCATCAATACCGCAACGAAGCAACACAAGCTATGCTGCACTAATCAGTATACAGAAAGCCCAAACAAATTGAATTGTTTGGGCTTTCTTTTGATTCAAAGTAAATCTTAAAAGGAAAGGAAAATTGTATGGAAATTAAATTTGTTATTCCTTCTGTTCAATATAACATTGAAACAATTTTAGAGTTTCAAAAAGATGAACAGTCAAATTTTTGGTCAGAGCCATTGTAGCATTTTTACCCACAGCTAGATAAAATATACGCTCAATCCTTGCCCTTTGCAGAAAAAATTATATCAGTGAGCATATTACAGCCATTTATCATAATCTTTCCACTACGCTGCAAGAGAAAAAATCTTGCTATGAATCTTATTGGAACCAACACAAAGAACCGGTTACAGCCGCTTTGTCTGAAGCATTTGGCGTTGATTGTGACACATTGTTTGGTGATATAACCTGTAATATTTCACTCAATCCAATTTGTCCCCGATATTTGCAAACAAACACCTTTGATATTTTTTATTTAAACAGTGAAAAAGGGGCAATGGGGTTGTGTTTGCATGAAATCATTCATTTTGTTTGGTTTTATGTATGGAATCAATTGTTTCAAGATTCTTATGAAGAATATGAAACCCCTTCTTTGAAATGGATATTAAGTGAAATGGTTGTGGAAGCGATTATGCAGGATGAACGCCTTGCTTCCATCAATCCGTATTTTCCAAGAGAAAACGGTGGCTGTGTTTATCCTTATTTTTTTACTATGCTGATTGATGGAACGCCTATTCTAAATAGTGTCTACACAAGTTCAAGCCAAAACAGCACACCAAATAGCAATGCA
>JAHHUF010000019.1 GCA_020024115.1 Anaerofilum sp. | reverse complement strand
GGCAATGATGTATTGAAAAAGGTGGCAAACATTTTGCTACACACCATTCGCACCAAAGATGCGGTATGTCGCATGGGTGGGGATGAGTTTATTGTGCTTTGTGCAGGAGTAAGAAGTGAACAAGAAGCACAAAAGGTTGCAGAACGAATCATCAAAGCAATTCGTGCTGGTGCAGAGAGTAGCCCCTATTGGATTGGAATTTCTGTGGGTGGCACTTATGTAAAGCAGGATGAAACACTTGAGAATGCCATTGAGCGTGCAGATAAGGCATTGTATCACATCAAAAAAACAACAAAAAATGGTTACAGTCTTTACAAAGATGAAACAGTATAAAATGAAAAAGGCTCAGCTATGGAGCAAAGTCCTTAGTTGAGCCTTTTTTTCTTCGGAAATGCGGCGGGATTCACAAATTTTTTGAATACTTTTCCGAAAGATAAAGGAATCTGAAATATTGTTTTGTAAAAATGCAAGTGTTTGGTCTGGGAAAGAAATGTAATAAACAGAATATGCCCATGCACAAGCCATTTTTACATAGTAATCCTGCGAGGATGCACTGGCAATCACAGGCAGTGCAGTGTTTAGATGGGGCAAAGCAACATAATAATTCAACAGCATTACAACGCCAAATCGCTGGTGATATACGAAAGGGCTGTGGATACATTGGGTGATAAATTCCCATAAAAGCGGTGGAGTTGCTTTTGCATCTTTGAATGCTGCACAAAAGCTGTCACAAATGCCCCAGTTATCAATGAACGACAAAAATTTTTGGGTATATTTCAATTTTTCTTCCAGTGAAAGAGGCGATTTTGCAATTACAAGCCCTTGCAGCATCACTTCTTCATAAGTCTTAGGGAGGTAGTTGTTTAAAAAATCCCGAAAATCCTGCTTTAAAATTTGCTTGCAAAGAGTTTGTAATTTTGGCATACGAACCCCAAGCAACTGAAATTTTGTGTTTGGAATCAGGCGAGACATAAACTTTTGGTACTCAACATCTATATTTTCTGTTAAGAATACAGAAACTTCAGGAAAAGAAATCAATTGTTTCATTTTGGCTTTTTGTGGGATTGAAAGTATTGATATTCGGATTCAAGTTCTTGAAACAGTTTGCCAAATGTCCAGTTTTGGTTATGGATGGTGAGAATTGCTTTTAAAGGAACCTGTTGCCCACATCCACGGAGCAATGCGAGACAGTTGTCCAGCTGCTCATCGGATAAGCCGCAAAAAATAATTGCAGGGGTGCTGGCACAGGGCAATGCAGGTACATCCTTGCCGGAAGATAAACCGGCAAGAGTCGCAAGAGTACGGCCAGTGTGTTCCGGGGCAATATGTTGAAAAGAAATGTTCTTGTTTTCGGGATGTGTGGTCAGTGCAGTGTGTGCAGGGCACAGTACAGGAACATTCCACAATAAGATAGTTGGTTGATTCATAAAAACTCCTTTATAAAAAATATGTTGTTGGTTTTATTTTACACAGATAATCCCCAAAAGGCAATGATAAATATTTCAAAGATAGGGCATAAAAATGTACTTTTGTAAAAGAAAAGGATTCTTTTTGTCAGAAATATTGACGAAAACAGGAGTTAGAGAGTATAATTCTCCAAAAGGAGAGTGATCCAACATGGCAAATATTAAAATCGAAACAGATAAATATTATTACATTGCATCCGTAGGGGGTGGAATGTTGGAGGCTGAGGGTGGCAACTCCGAAAATGGAGCAGCAGTTCGCTTGGGAAGTGAAAATGCTGCTGAGAATCATTTGTGGAAGTTTATACCCACAGAAAATGGGGCGTATAAACTGCAAAACAAAGCATCAGGCAAGGTGTTGGATGTTGTGATGGCAGGCATTACAGATGGCTGCTGGCTGCATCTTTGGGAAAATGTGGACGCTGCCAGTCAGCTATGGACAGTGGTGCTGGCAGGCAGTGCAGGCATTAAGATTAAATCTACACTGAGCGGTAAGGTCTTGGATTTGGTTGGCGGAGAAGACGGCGCTGAATTGGGGGCACAGGCACAAATTTGGCAGGATGTCAACGGAAAGCGTCAATTGTGGAATCTTTCTGAGCCAGTGGAAAATGAGGTTCAACCTGCAAAAGAAGAAGTACCTGCTCAAGAAGAAAAGCCTGTGCAAGAACCGAAGTGTGTTTCTTCTGAAATCGCAGGGGTAAAATCAGAAGAAAACAAGTTGGAAAAGTCTGCAAAAAAAGAAACAAGCAAAAAGCGTGGACACAGCAAAAAAACTGCAAAGAAAAAGAATTAAGGGTTAACTGAAAAGTTAGGGGCTATCTGAAAAATCAAAATTTTCTTCTTTTTCTACAATAAATAGTATCTGCTGTTTTTTGCCTTGCATTTATTGATTGCGAAAAATTCGTTAATTTCTTAGTTTTCAAATACAACCCAAAAGTAAAACCGCCGAAACAACCATTTCGGCGGTTTTTTGCTGAAAGAAATAAGTGTAACAAGCAAAAATCTGCTTGTTGTCTGAATTTCTTGTGTAAATTGTGCAGTACTGTCTTAATTTAAGTTGGGGCGGTCTTGGTCACCATCTGCTTTGAAAAGGACAAACTGTTCTGATTGATTGGTGAAGTAATAATATTCTGTATTTTCCCAGAGTGGAGGCGTCAGATAGTTTGGGACAATGACAGAATCGTTTTCTATTCTCTCCAAAAAACCTGCCTGTGCAAAAATATCGGCAGAAATGCCCACACAATAGCAGTCTGCATATTCAGCTTGTATGTTCTTCATCAATTGCTCAATGGCATTGCCCAGTTGCCCAAACCATTCAGGCTGCCCTATAAAGTCCACAATTCGCAAAACAGAGGTGTTACATTCTACCACAAAGACAGTGCGTGTCATCAAATACCCAACAAGAACATTTTTCTGCATTACTGCCCAAACATCATAGCTTTGATGAGGAAAGTGAAAATATCGCCGTGTCAAATACCAAATATCTTTTTGTGGCACACAGTCTGTTTTTGGAATCCCCAATTGCGCCAACTGGTCTGGGGTTGTTACAGGCTGTAATGTCAGATTGCCCTGTGGAGCGGGACAGGACAGTGCAGCATTTTTGACAAGCTGGAAATTTTTACTATCGGAAAGACGGTAAAAATGAGAAATGCGGTCAGCATGCCACCCCAAAAAACGATAAAAAGCCATTGTTTTTGGGCGAATGTTGTTGCAGGCGAGAACACAAATATTTGCAAGACGAGGAAGGCACTCCATCAATTCCAAACCAACACCATTTTTGCTGCCACTGGCACACCAAATGCTAACCCAAGCATCACGGATAGGGTTTTTGTTGGCAAGAATATAACCGGCAACTGCAACAATTTGTGTTTGTTCCAATGCTAGAACAAATTGAATCGTTTCGCCATTTTGGTAGTAGTATTTAAAAAACTCCTCTCGGTTGACAAGTGGGTGACGGCTGCCCCAATTTTGGTTGAGAAAATCAATAATAGGCTGCTTATCCTGCAACAGAGCATGACGAAACATAATTTCTGATTGGCTCACAAGGCACTTCCCCCTGTGATGGGCAAAGTGACACCGGTGATAAAGGATGCTGCATCGCTGAGCAAAAATGCCATTGCAGGCACAACATCTTCCACACGGGCATTGCGTCCCATAGGGTTTGCTTCAGCAGATGCCTGCACAATTAAATCGCTGGTATCGGTCAAAAATTTTGTTTCCATCATGCTAGGCATAACACAGTTTACTGTGATGCCAAAAGACGCATAATCTGCGGCAAGGCTTTTTGCCAATCCTTGCAAGGTGCTTTTCGCCATGACATAAGCAGCAGTGTTTTTTGGGGGAACACCCAGCAAATAGCTTGTGAGCATAAACAAAACCTTGCCAAAGTGTGCCTTTGCCATTTTGGGCAAAAATGCTTTGCAGATTTTGACGGCACTGAAAATTTGCACATTCAAATCCAGTAAAAACCGTTGTTCGTCAAAATTCTTGAATTTTGTGTTGATAACACGCAAAGCAGGCAGGTGAACAATATGGGTGGGCAGAGGATAGTTTTGTGCAACATCTTGAATAAACAAGTCAGTTGCAGCAGCATCAGACAAGTCTACATCATAGGTATGGATATTGGGATAGCTTTTGCAAAGTTCTGCCAAGCCAGATAAATCTCCTGCACCTTGTGCGATAACAATGTCATCAGGCTGAATAACACGACGGATAAAAGCGATGCCAACATCGCTGGAAGCACCGGTAATTAAATAAACATTCGCCATAAAAAATCTCCTTGTAGGTTATTTTGCAACACCGGCTTTGATAACTCCACGAGTTACCTTTTTGCCATGTTGATTGGTGATGGTAGCTTTGATGGTGATTTCTCCAAAGGTGTCATTAACATCATCAACCACTCCTGTGATGGTTAAAGTATCCCCGATAAAAATTGGTTTTACAAATTTGCTTTCTACGCTGTGCAGCAAGCAATGCTCACCGGGAAGATAAACCCCAGCAAGGGTCGAAAAAAAAGACGCACCCAGCATACCATAGCAAACTCTGCCCTCAAAGCCACGCTGTGCAGCATAGTCTGCATCCATATGAATGGGGCTGACATCCTCAGACAATTGGCAAAAAAGATTCATTTTTTCTTCGGTAACGGTCACGGTAAAGGATTCCGTCAGCCCTTTTTCAATTTGTGCAAGTGTGTAACTGTTCATAATCAACCTCGCAAATAACGGGGTATTGAGAAAAAGAAAAGCAAAGACAGCCAGCCTTTGCTTTTCGGTGTGTTTTTGTTAAGCAGTCATACGCTCAATCAAGTCCAACAAATCGCCAACATTGGCAAGTCCACGAACATCAGCAAGCTGGAATTTGATGCCGAATTTTTTTTCCATTGCACTCAGCAGGTTGATTTGCTCCAAGCTGTCCCAGTCTTCGATGTCATCTGCACAGGTTTCACGAGTGATTTCCAGAGTGTCATCATCAAAGTTGTCACGGAAGATTGTTTGTACTGCATCAAAAATAGTTTGTTTATCCATTGTTGTTTAACTCCTTTTCAAAGCGGATTAAACCCGCTGAATTTTCATAACATTGCACTGAGGCTGATAGCTTTCAAAACCGGTAAATTCAAAGGTTTTGCTGCCTTGCTCATCTTCGGCAGTTTTTTCAAAGCCTATTGTAGCATAAAAGTCGCTTACCAGCAAGTTTTTTGCAGTGGGGTAGTAGTGCCCTATAATTTTCTTGATGCCTCTTTTTGCAGCTTCCTGCACCATAGCATCAAACATGGCGTGTTCTAAGTTGCGTTTGAATGTGCGGCAGCTCATAATCCACAGGTCAATGTCCAAAACATCTCCTTGAATGTGTCCAATCATGGCTGTAACAATGCCGTTATCACCAAACTTGTCCACTAATTTACCAAACAAAGTAATATATTCAGGGCTGTTCATTACAGTTTCTACCTCAGCGGCGGTATAGCGGCGGGTGGTAAGGTTGAACTGGTTGGTTTTGTTAATCAATTGGGTGATACGCTCTGCATGAGCAGGTGAAAAATGTCCAATGTCACAAACCATTTCCAAGCTGTTCAAATAATCCTCATAGTTGCCGAAACTTTGCTCCAAAACAGCACGCTGCTGGTTTTGTTTGTACATTTCAGCGCGTTTACGGTCATCCGCAGACAGCAAGGTTGTTTCAAAATACCCCATACGGTCAATCGCTTTGATATAATCTTCGGGTGCGGACAACTCTGGCACAGATACAGCAGACAATTCTCGGCGAACAATTTCACGCTCAGCAGGATTGTCATCCATAAAGACAAAGCTGTCAGGCAAAATGTTGATTTCTTTTGCAGATTCAGCCAGATTAAGGTGTTTGGGGTTCCAGTTTGCTTTGAAAGAAACAAAATCATCCTTTTTCAGCACACTGTCAGCCCGTTCAAATCCAGCAACTGCATTTGTTTCTTCGTTTTTGCTGCATACACTCAACAACACACCCATTGCAGACAGTTCCTTGAGGTAGGACTGAAATTCGCTGTATGCCATGCCTGTTGGGGTTTCGTTGCCCATTACGATGCCTTCTGCACCATCATCGCCAATGATGCCGCCCCAAAGAGTATTGTCAAGGTCACAGGCAACCAGTTTTTTGTTTTTGCCCAAAAGACTTTTTATAATGTTGGATACACTTTGTGCCAGATAGGGGATACAGTCTATGGAACAAGCGTATTTGTAAGCATACCAAGCGGTTTGGTCAGAAAATTTCTCCATGCCATGAATTGCTTGCAGATATGCAAGGTCATTGATATAAAAATTGGGGTGAGAGGAAGCATAATCTGCCAGTTTTTCATTGAGTCTGCGGATATAGCGAACTTTTCCATGAGGGTCAACACCATCAAGGTTGCCCATAACACGGTAAAAAGGCAAATCGAAGTTGTTTTGAATGACAGGACAGCCAAATTTTTCGGCTGCTTTCCAAACCTGCTCAAAACGAGAATACTCTGCTGCCAGCTTTTCTTCACAAAGTTGTGCAGAATCTGCCTGAGAAGGAAGATTTTTTAGGTTTCTCCAACTGGTGTGAATATAAATAATGTCCGGCTTGAAAGCTGCCAAAGAACCATCATCAAATACAATGTTTTCGTAAAAAAGCGAATATCCACCTTCATAAAAAGTGGGTTGGATGCCATTGTCCAGCAAAAACAGCTCTAAAATATTTTTGATTTCGCCAATGGTGCTGCCACTCATAATTGCCACTTTTTTCGCAATTAAACCTTCTTTTTTGCTTAACTCACGCTTTAAACTGCGCTTTTTTTGGAGAATCAATGAGGGGTCGAATGGGTATTCCAACAGATTCACTACCAATACCTCCTAAAATAAATGCCAAAATTTGCATGAAATTTTTGTTTCAAATATAGGGGCTATCCGAAAAGTCGAAAAATTCATCAATTTCTTGGCTTTCAAAGATGCCCTAATAAAACAATTGTATTATATCATATAAGAAAAAGAAAGTATATAACAATGTAAAAACTTGCAAAATTCAGGCGACTGGGATATAATAAAATTCTTTTAGCAATCAAAAACACAACTCAAAAACAAAACAGAATCAGAAAAAAATGTTTTTTCTGCAATTTTTTTAGGGGATATTTCGTTTTTGATATAAATCGGTTTTATAAAATAAGGAGAGAAAAAATGCAATTTCGTTTTATACATAACAATATCAATGTGCTGAACCTTGAAACAAGTTTGGAGTTTTATTCCAAAGCTCTGGGGCTGAAAGAAGTGCGGCGCAAAGAGGCACAAGATGGCAGCTTTATTTTGGTGTATTTGGGGGATGGAGTTGGAACTCATCAACTGGAGTTGACATGGCTGCGTGACCGAACAGAGCCATACAATTTGGGAGAAAATGAAATTCATTTGGCATTTTCTGCACAGGACTATGACGCAGCACACCAACTGCACAAAGAAATGGGCTGTATTTGCTATGAAAACCCTGCAATGGGAATTTATTTCATCAGTGACCCGGATGGGTATTGGCTTGAGATTCTTCCTGCAAAAGAGTCATAAGCCATAATCTTCCAGCCGTTGCTGAAGCTGTGCATCGGAATAAATTTCCATTCCTGCCAGCAGGCGTCTTTGGTCATTTTCGGGTAAAAGACGAACATAAACAGGGTATACTTTGAGTGCTTTGTTTGTGGATGGCCCTTGTGAATCAAAAACAGCCAGATGTCCGTTTTCTTCCGAAAGAATATACATCGGCTGCGGAGTGGGTTCCGGTGCGGCAAAAAGAGGAGCAAACAAAAACCACAAGCTCACCCCCAAAGAAAAAATACACAATGGCACAAGACAAAAGAAAACCCGACGAAGTGTCATGGCGAAGCCTCCCAACAAAATTGTTTTTGTTTTTAGTATGGACACCATTTTGTTGGGCAATCCTGTAAATAAACAAAACTCAATGCAAACAGGGGATGACATTCCAACTAAAAATATGCTATACTAAAGAAATACCAGAAAGAACAATCCCAATTGAAAGAGATAAATTGAAAGAAAAGGGTTGTGGTATAGATGAACGGAATAAGGAGGCGGTATTTTAATGGCCACCAACGATAAAAAGCCAGTAAGTTCTCATACACCGAATACTTCAAATGCAAAAACACCAGCCAAAACAACACAAACAAAAAAGAAATGCAAGAAAAAAAGAACGGTTCTTGGTGTTTTGGGCAGTGGTGTAAAAGGAATTTTAAAATTTGTTACTATTATTTTTTGTGTGGTGGTGATGATTGGTTCGGTTGCAGCGGTTTTGCTGAGTCAATATGTTGTGACAGCAACTGCCAATGATGCAGATTTACTGAATTTGGATCAAATAAAATTGAGCTACACCACCCACTTTTTTGCGCAGAATCCCAATACCGGTGAATGGGAAGACTATGCAAGTTTATATAACCAGCAGCAGCGTACATGGGTAGACCTGCCGCAAATTCCGGAAAGTTTGCAGAATGCCTTTATTGCGGTTGAGGATAAAGATTTCAGACATCACAAAGGTGTAAACTATAAGCGTACCATTTCGGCTGCGGTCAACCTTGTGCTGCAAAAAGTATCCGGCGGTGCATTTGGTTTGTATGACAGTATGCAGGGTGCATCAACCATTACCCAACAGTTGATTAAAAATATTACCGGTGATGATGATACTGACCCACTGCGTAAGATTCGTGAGGTATTCCGTGCGATTGGCTTGGAAAATCGCTATTCAAAAGATATGGTGCTGGAAGCCTATCTCAACACCATCAGCTTGACAGGAAACCTTGCCGGTGTACAGGCAGGTGCAGAATACTATTTCGGGAAAGATGTAAAAGACTTGAACCTGGCAGAATCTGCCAGCATTGCCTGTGTTACCAAAAGTCCTACAAATTACAACCCTGTAACCAACCCGGCAAACCATGTGCAGCGCAGAAACCATGTTTTGAAGTTGATGCGTGACCAAGGATTGGTGACAGAGGAAGAATATCAGGAAGCCAAAAACTATCCCTTGATTTTGGCGGAGGAGCAGTCGGAACAAATAACAACACATACTTCTCACAACTCTTGGTATGTTGATGCTGCGTTGGATGAAATTATTCCTCTTGTAAAAGCGCAGGAAGGGTTTGAAACCGATGCCGAGGCATACTCCTTCTTTACAACAGAAGGATTTAATGTTTATCTGAATGTAAACCCATTTATGCAGGCAGAGATGGAAAAATTGATGCTGAACACGGACCAGACCTTTATGGATTTGCCGATTGAGGTTGAAGATGCAGACGGAAACCTGCAAGAGGGAGAAACTTGGGCAGTCGACCAAAATGGCGCACAAAAGTTCAGTCAGGCAGGAAAACCAATCAAAATCATCAAAACCAATGCAGCTATGGTAACCATTGATAATGATACAGGTAAAGTTCTGGCAATTGCAGGTGGTTTGCGTGAGAAAAAGGCAGACCGTGTTTTGAACCGTGCAATGATACAGCACCAAACAGGTTCGACCATGAAGCCGTTGGCAGCTTATGCGCTGGGAATTGAATATCGCTTAACCCACTATTCAGATGCATGGCCTGATATTCCTTATCAGGAAATTCCAGACCCCGACCATCCGGGAAGAATGAAACAATGGCCCATGAACTATGGCGGAAAGGTTTCCAACCAAAATGTTCTGCTGTATAAAGCATTGGCTCGTTCGCTGAATACTGTCCCGGTGCATATCATTGGCGATTATGTAGGAGTTGATATTGCATTTAACTTCCTGCATGATACGTTGAACATGAAAAACCTTGTGACACCGGCAGAAAATCCGAAACACAACGACAGCGCATTGTCACCGTTGGCTTTGGGTGGTTTGACAGAAGGTGCAAGCCCACTAGAAATGGCTGCAGCATATCAAATGTTCTCCAATGGCGGACAATATCATGCACCAACCTTCTTCAGTTCTATTCAACGCCCTAACGGTGAGGTGTATATGGAATCTAGCCCAGCCACAGTGCAGGCTCTCAGCCCGGAGGCAGCAATGGTTATGAACCGCTTGCTGCGCAATCCTGTCATTGACCCACAAGGTACCGCAGCAGGAATTGGCGGGCAAATTGCAGGCATGGAAGTAATTGCAAAAACAGGTACTACACAGGACTGGAAAGACTTTACCTTTGTGGGTGCAACTCCTTACTATACCACAGCAGTCTGGTATGGATATGATGAGCCAAACATGATTGCACACAACAACGCAGAGAATAGACAATATAGTAAATTTCCACAAAATGCGTTTAAAAAGTATATGTCAACTGTACAGCAAGGGCTGGAAGCTAGAATGTTCCCAACATCAAAAAATGTGGTGAAACAATCTTTCTGTACTATTTCGGGACTGCTTGCAGGGCCAGGATGTCCCGCAGCACAGGGATATTACACTTCGGATTATATCTTAACAGATACCTGCAATGGTGCACATGAGCCACCTCCACCAGCGGCATAAAAATAAACACTCAAAACACAGAAAATCCTTGCAGAGGTTTTTCTGTGTTTTTTTATGCTTGTAATTTTGTAAAATATAGTTTGTACAAAATAGAGGATTTACAGCAATTCAAAAAAGGACTGGAAAACTTGTCATCTCGGAATTTATGCACAAATTGTAAAAGAATGGAATCTCAAATAAGGAGAGCTTTTGCTATTTGTACAAAATTGACAAAATTAAAAAGACAAGGTCTTGAAACACATTAAAATCAGTGGTATAGTGAATTTAGTTTATGCAAACATTTGTACATATGAGGTGGACAGAATGGGAAAGCGTTTTTTTCTTGTAGAAGACAGTGTTCTACCAGAAGTGTTTTTGCGTGTGTTGAAAGCAAAAGAACTGCTTGCAAACGGTGAGGCGAAAAATATTTCTTCTGCAACACGACAGGCTGAAATTTCACGCAGTGCATTTTATAAATACAAGGATTGTATTTTTGATTCAGAAAACAGCAAAGAAATTTTGACCGTAATTGCAACACTGCTTGACCAAACAGGGGCATTGCAGGCGCTTTTGGCAGATATTTCTGCTGCTGGGGCAAGCATTGTAACTATCAACCAATCAACCCCTGAAAGCGGAACTGCACAGGTGTCAGTAGCAATTCGGACAGGAACCATGCAAATGACAGTGGAAGAAATGATTTCGCAGCTTTCTCGACAAAAAACGGTGATTGAAATTCATACAGGCATATAAAACATCTAAAAAGCAAATCCTTTGGACTTGGTATTTTTCAAGGCGTATCTGAAGTTGTAGAAAAAGATGAAAATTTTGACTTTTCAGATAGCCTCTAAACAAAGTTTTATGAGGGGAGATTGTTAAAATGGCAAAAGTAGCAATTATGGGCTTTGGAACTGTGGGAAGCGGTGTACTTGAGGTGCTGCAAAAAAATGCAGAGTCTATTTTTAAACGGGCAGGCGAACTGGTCGAAGTAAAATATATTTTGGACATTCGGGATTTTTCTGATTCCTCCAATGCGCATCTTTTTGTGAAAAATCTTGATACCATTTTGAACGATTCAGAAATAAAAGTTGTGATAGAAACCATTGGCGGAATAAACCCGGCATATGATTTTGTGAAACAATGTTTGCAAAGTGGAAGAAGTGTTGCAACCAGCAACAAAGAATTGGTAGCAATGCACGGTGCAGAGTTGATGGAACTTGCAAAAAACAACAATGCAGCTTTTTTGTTTGAAGCAAGTGTGGGTGGTGGAATGCCTGTGATTACCCCCATGCACCAGTGTTTGGCTGCAAATGTAATCAGCAAGGTAGAAAGTATTGTCAATGGAACCACCAACTTTATGCTGACAAAAATGGAACGGGATGGGATGGACTTTGCACAGGCTTTGAAAACAGCACAAAAACTGGGTTATGCCGAAACCACAGACCCCTCAGCAGATGTGGATGGCATTGATGCTTGCCGAAAAATTGCAATTTTGGCAGGAATTGCTTTTGGAAAACAGGTGCATCCTGAAAATATCCCCACCATTGGTATTCGTAATATTACCGCAGAGGATATGGCAGCAGTAGCATCTTTGGGATATACAATCAAGTTGATTGCTTGGGCAAAGCAGACGGAGAAAGAAAAAATTGCGGTTGGTGTTGAACCGATGATGCTTCCGCGAGAAAGTCGTTTGGCAAATGTAGAAGATGTGTTCAATGCTGTTTTGATGAAAGGCGATATGCTTGGTGATGTGATTTTTTATGGCAAAGGTGCCGGCAAACTGCCCACAGCCAGCGCAGTTGTAGCGGATGTGATTGATGCACTGAAAAACGGTGTAGCAGTCCATGACAGTTTGTGTTGGCAGGCGACAGAGCCGGAACAAGAACCACTCACCGATTATTCTGCAATGGCATACTATATAAGAGTAGAAGGATGCAGCAGCAAAGAGTTGGAACATGAGTTCCCCGAAAGCACTCATTTAGGGGAAACCGGCATCGGTGCATACTGCATTCTGCCTGATTTGACTCCTGAGCGCTTGGAGCAGATGCACTGTAAAATGGAAAATATGGGGTGGAATCCAGCAATTTCTATCAAATTGCTGGCAGAATAAGGGGGGACAAATGATTACAGTTAAAGTGCCTGCCACAAGTGCCAATATGGGAGCCGGATTTGATTCATTGGGTCTTGCGCTGGACTTGTTCAATACAGTAACCTTTGAGCTTTCAGATACCCTGTCTATTTCCAGTGTAGATGGAACAAAAATTCCAACAGGAACTGACAATTTGGTTTATCGTGCTGCGCAAACCACCTTTGCATTTTGCAATCGTCCCATTCCATCTATGAAAATTGTACAGCATAACCCCATTCCTATGGCAAGAGGGCTAGGGTCTAGTTCGGCGTGTATTGTTGCGGGAATTTTGGGGGCAAATGCGCTGATGGGAGCACCTTTGTCAGACAAAGAAATGCTGCAATTGGCAGCTGAAATTGAGGGGCATCCTGACAATGTTGCACCTGCTTTGCTGGGTGGATTTGTAGCCAGTGTGATGGACGAAGGAAATGTATACAGCGTGAAAAAAGAAATCAGTGAACAGTTGGAGTTTGCTGCATTTATCCCTGATTTTCCTCTTCTTACCGAAAAAGCAAGAGCCGTTTTGCCAAAAACATTGCCTTATCAAAATGCAGTATACAATCTTTCCCGTGCTGCTCTGGCAACCGCTGCTTTTTGTGATGGTGATTATGAACTTTTGGGCATTGCAACAAAAGATACCATGCATCAAAACTATCGCTTGCCTTTGATTCCGGGGGGTGAGGATATTTTTGCAATGACAAAAGAATTGGGGGCTTTGGCTGTTTATATTTCCGGTGCAGGGCCAACCATTATGGCAGTTGTCAGAAAAAGTGATGAAGCCTTTTTTGCTAGTGCAAAGGATTGGTTGAAAGATGCAAAGCAGCAAGGCAAACAAGCAGGAACATTTGAAGTTAAACATTTACTTGCAGCCAATCATGGTGCTGTGGTAAAATAAGGTGCTTAAATAACATTGACAGAATGTCTGCTGCACCAATAAAAATTTTGGTGCAAAAATAATGGAATAACAATACTGTATAAAAACAGTGTTATTGGTTACAGTCCAAATCCCTGCCGCTGTGGAGAGCGGTGCATAATAGAGGAGGAAAGAGTATGGCGTTGATTGTACAAAAGTTTGGCGGAACATCTGTTGCCGACCGAGATCGCCTGTTCAATGTGGCAAGAATTGTTGCCAACACTCGCAACGAAGGAAATGATGTTGTGGTTGTGGTATCTGCACAAGGAGATACCACTGACGATTTGCTGGAAAAAGCAGCAGAAATTACACACAACCCTTCGCAAAGGGAAATGGATATGCTGTTGTCAACAGGTGAACAAATCAGCATTGCATTGTTGACAATGGCATTGGGTGAATTGGGTTGCCCTGCAATCAGCCTCACTGGTTGGCAGGCAGGCTTCAAAACCGACCGAACCCACACAAAAGCAAGGATTCAGCGGGTGGAAGCTGAACGAATTTCAAATGAATTAGCAAAAAATCGTGTGGTTGTTGTAGCGGGTTTCCAAGGACTCAACCGCCAAGATGATATTACAACATTGGGTCGTGGAGGTTCTGATACCAGTGCTGTGGCAATTGCAGCGGCACTGCACGCAGATTTGTGCCAAATTTATACCGATGTTGACGGTGTATATACCGCAGACCCCCGTATTGTAAAAAAAGCACGCAAATTGGATGTGATTACATTTGATGAGATGCTGGAGCTGGCAAGTTTGGGCGCACAGGTGTTGAATAGCCGCAGCGTAGAACTGGCGAAAAAATATGGTGTGAATCTTGAAGTTTGCTCTTCGATGAACAATGTTCCTGGTACAATCGTTAAGGAGGTAGTGGATGTGGAAGGTATGCTGATTAAAGGTGTTGCAAAGGATGTTAATGTTGCAGTTATTTCGATTTTGAATGTTCCTGATGTGCCCGGAATGTCCTTCAAAGTTTTTTCTTTGATGGCACAGCGCAAAATCAATGTAGATATTATTTTGCAAAGTTCAGGCGAAGAAGGCTGCAAAGATGTTATTTTCACCGTTCCGTTGGATGAACTGGAAGTTGCAAAAAAAGCACTGGAAGAAAACATGGGTCGCTTTGGCGGCAACAAAATTGAAGTGGATGACAATGTTGCAAAAGTGAGCGTTGTTGGTGCAGGGATGCAAAGCCATCCCGGAGTTGCCTCCACCATGTTTGAAGCATTGTATGAAAGCAACATCAACATCCACATGATTTCCACAAGCGAAATCAAAATCAGTGTTTTGATTGATAAAAAAGATGCGGATAAAGCAGTAAATGCAATTCATGATGCGTTTTTGCGATAACTTTAAACTGATTCAAAGAGCCATTCAATTGAGTGGCTCTTTTTAATTTTTTGTGTAATCAAAAAGGAAATCGTTTACAAGTAGCCATCTTCGCTATATAATAAGATGATATGGCAATCTTGATATAAAATTGTGGATATAATAAACAACAATAAATTTTGGAAAGGAATGAACTGAATGTCCCATCAGCAGCCCAATAATCCGGAGCGTAAAATAAGCCCGGCAGAACTGCGTCTGCGCCAAAAAATGAGAGAAAAACGCCGCAAACAGCGTCAAAAGCAGCGGATGCTTTTGATGGGCGGTATCATTGGAATTATATTGGTTATCATTTTTGTTGTACAGATGTTTGACAAAAAGGAACCCCCAAAGGACAAGCCTCCTTCCCAAAGTCAATCAGAATTACAATTACAATCTGAGATGCAGTCTGCATCGGAGCCACAATCACAGATGGAAAGCCAGCCGGAATCAGAACCGGAAAGTCAGTCGGAAAACACCGATTCTTCTGTGCCACAGGCGGCGGATGTTTCTTCCACAACCAATACAGATGACTGGAGAATGATTTTGGCAAATAAAAACACTCCTTTGCCGGAAGGGTATAAGCCAGAACTGAAAACTTTGACAGATTCTCATTTGCAGATGCAGACAGAAGCCGCAGAAGCCTTTGACCAAATGCGTGCAGCTGCCAATGCAACAGGGCTGCACCTGATGGCGTGTTCCACCTATCGCCCTATCGAGCGTCAGACTGAGTTATTTAATGCGGAAATTGAAAAATGGAAGTCAAAAGGATACTCTCAGGAAGAAGCAACCAAAAAGGCAGCGACCGTTGTGATGGTTCCTGGATGCAGTGAGCATAATACAGGGCTTGCAGTGGATGTGGGCAGTATCACAAACCAGCGGATTGAAGTGGATTTTGAAAATGAGCCGGAATTTAAGTGGCTGCAAGAGTATGCAGCAGAATATGGCTTTATTCTTCGCTATCCAAAAGACAAGCAAGCTATTACAGGAGTGACCTATGAACCTTGGCACTACCGCTATGTGGGGGCTGAAAACGCAAAAAAAATTCAAGAAAGTGGACTGACTCTTGAGGAATATTTGTCCAAACAATAACAGAGAATAGGAGAAATCAATTTGAAACGAATAGAACTGGCAAAAAATGCCTATTTGAATATCCTTCCAGCAGAAAAGTTTAACCGCTGCCGCATCACAGTACAATTGCGCTACCACGCAAACCGTGAAAAGGCAACCGCCTGCGCATTGCTGCCCTTTTTGATGGAGCGTGGTTATGCAGACTGCCCTGACCCGACAGCACTTTCCTGCCGTTTGGCGCAGCTATATGGTGCGACTTTATCCGCAGATGCAACTGCAAGCGGTTCCTGCCGTAGTTTGACTGTCAGTGTGGATGGAATTCAGCAGCAATTTGCGTTGCAGGGGGAGTGTCTGGCAAAAGAGTATGCAAAGCTGGCACTGGGAACTGTTTTTCGCCCAGCATTAAAAGACGGTCTTTTTGACCCTGCTGAAATTGAAATCGAAAAGAAGAAACTGGCAGAAGAACTGGCAGGGGAAATCAATGACAAGCGGCTGTATTGTTTGCGTCAGGCAAGAAGAAAATTTTATGGCAATCACCCCGCAGGTATCGAGCGAATTGGCTATCCTGAGGAAGTTGCAGGATTGACTGCACAGCAGGTGACTGATGCGTGGAAATGGATTGTGGAAAACAGCCATGTAGAAGTATTCTGCTCCGGATTGGATGAACATCAAGCAGCAGAGTTGGTACAGGCAGAATTGCAGAATATCCTTCGCAATCCGCAGCCATTGCCGGGGGCACAGGCAATGCCGGCAGTTGAGCTGCAAACCTATACCGAAACAATGGAAATGGTACAGGCAAAGCTGTGTTTGTTGTTTACGGTAGAAAACTTTGATATTGAAAAAGAACTTTCTGCTATGCGTATTGCAATGGCTGTTTTGGGTGGAAGCCCCACCAGCCGTTTGTTTATGAATGTGCGTGAAAAGCAAAGTCTTTGCTATTATTGCGCTGCCAGCTTCAACTCTTTTGGTGGTATGATGTGCATTGACAGTGGCATTGAACCTGAAAATGCTGAAACTGCACAGCAGGCGATTTTGAACGAGTGGAAATCCTTGTGCGAGGATTTGCCCAGCGAAAAAGAAATGGAGGATGCTCGCCGCTTTATTTTGAACAGTTTGGCTGCGGTGGGGGACAGTATTTCGGCACAGGAAAATTGGTATATCGGTCAACTGTGGCGAGACTGTACAGACTCTCCGGAGCAGGTGCATCAGCAGCTTTTGGAAGTGACACCGAAACAGGTGCAGCAAGCCATGAATAAATTCCGCTTTTCAGTGGCATATCTTTTGACAAAGGAGGAATCAGCGGATGAATGAAACTACAATTCAAGCACTGCGCACAGCAGCTCAGTGTGAAACAATACAATTGGAAAATGGTATGACTGTTTTGGTAAAGCCAATGGAGGGCTATCGTGATGTTCATGTCATTTGTGGAACTCGATTTGGTTCTGCAGATTGCAAATTTGAAATGAATGGGGTGCAGCATACACTGCCGGCAGGGGTTGCTCACTTTTTGGAGCATAAGATGTTTGAAAGCGAAGAAGGCGATGCTTTTGCACAGTATGCAGCAGTGGGCGCATCCGCAAACGCCTACACCAGCTTTGACAAAACCTGCTATCTGTTTTCTACCACCTGTGGTGTGGAAAAGGCTTTGGATATTTTGCTGAAACTGGTAAGTCGTGGATATTTTACAAAAGAAACAGTGGAAAAAGAGCAGGGAATTATTGGACAGGAAATCAAAATGTATGATGATAGCCCAGAATGGCGGATGATGTTCAGCTTGCTGCAATCAATGTACCACAACCACCCTGTCAAAGATGACATTGCAGGCAGTGAGGAAAGCATCGCCCAAATCACCCCCGAAATGCTGTACGAATGTGTAAAAGCCTTTTATTCTCCTGCAAATCTGGTGCTGGCAGCAGCAGGTAACATCAGCAAACAGCAAATTTTGGATGCAATTGAGCGAGCAGGGCTGACTCATGAAAAACCAAATGTGAAAAAACTGCCCATTCAAGAGCCTTTTGAAACCGTTTGCAAATATCGTGAGTTTGAAATGAGTGTTTCTAAACCCATGCTTGGGGTGGGATATAAAGAAGTTCCGCCAACAACTGAAAATCAGCTAAAAACCGCTTTGATTTGCGATATGCTGAGTGAGTTGGTGTGTGGTGCAATGACTCCGTTTTACCGTGAACTATATGACAGCGGTTTGGCAGGGGCAGATTTCAGCGGAGAATTTTTGTGCATTGAGAACGCTCTTTGCCTGATGTTCTGTGGAGAAACAGACCAGCCTGAGAAAGTGCGGGAATTGTTGCAGCAGGAAATTGACCGTCTGCGCTGTGATGGTGTGAATGAAGAATTGTTTATGCTGTGCAAAAATCAAATGTATGGCGGTTTGGTTTGTGAACTGGACAGCACTTCCGGTACCGCAGGTGCATTGTGTGCAGGTGCGCTGAAAGGCTATACTTTATATGACGAGATGAGCTGCCTTGTGAATTTGACAGTACAGGACATCGACAGTGCATTGCAGACAATGCTGCTGGAAGAAAACAGCGTTTCTGTGGTAATTCGTCCGGAAAGTGAGGAAGAACAAGATGACTAATCATGTGGTTTTTCCAGGGCTGGGATTGGAATTTGACATCAATCGGATTGCTTTTTCCATCGGTGATTTCAATATTTATTGGTATGGTTTGATTATTGCAGGTGGTTTTTGTTTGGCTCTGTTTTTTGCATTTGCCAATGCAAAGCGGTTTGGTATCAATGATGATAAAATGGTGGATGTAATTATGCTGACCACTGTTTGTGCTATCATTTGTGCCAGAGTCTATTATGTCATTTTCATTTCTTTTGATTATGACAGTTTTTGGAATATGATTAACCTGCGTGATGGTGGTTTGGCGATTTATGGCGGTGTGTTGGGTGCCGTTGGATTTGGTGTTCTTTTCTGTAAATGGAAAAAAGTGCCTCCGCTGCCAATGCTCGATTTGGCTTTGATGGGCTTTTTGCTTGGACAGGGTATCGGAAGATGGGGCAACTTTTTCAATCAGGAGGCATTTGGTACGAATACCACTTTGCCGTGGGGAATGTACAGTGAACAAACCCAGCGATACCTTACATCAGTGCAGCAGACATTGGCAGAACAAGGGGTAGTGGTAGACCCTTCTATGCCGGTACATCCCACTTTTTTGTATGAATCAATCTGGTGCTTGCTGGGATTTGTCTTGTTGGCACTGTATATCCCAAAACGGCGCTTTCATGGAGAGATTGCCTTGATGTATGCGATTTGGTATGGCTCAGAGCGTGCCATTGTTGAGGGGTTGCGCACCGATTCTTTGATGCTGGGCAATATTCGGGTCAGCCAAGCACTTGCAGCAGTGAGTGTTGTTGTCGCTTTGGTTGCACTGGTTTTGCTGCGTAAAAAGTATAAAGGAGTTCCTTTGGTGATTCCTGAAATCGAACCAACAAAACCAACCCAACTCAAACAAGAAAATAATATTGAAATAGCAGAACAGCAGCCTGTAAACGATGAACCACAGGAAAATGAGTAGGAAAAACAATAAACAGCTTGCATAAGAAAGGAAAACAGAATGGGAGCAGTGCGTATCGAAGGAAAACCAATCGCACAGACAATAAAAGAACAGGTGAAGCAGCAGGTTGAGAACTTGCAGCAAAAAGGTGTGTTTCCTTGTTTGGCAGTCGTTTTGGTTGGGGAAAATGCAGCAAGTAAAGTGTATGTAGGCGGCAAAGAAAAGGATTGTGCTGAATGTGGTATTCGTTCTATCATTCATCGTTTGCCCGAATCCACCACAGAGCAGCAGCTTTTGCAGCTTTTGGCAGAGCTGGCAGAAGATGAAACAGTGCATGGAATTTTAGTTCAATTGCCATTGCCGCAGCATATTAACCCACAAACAGTGATTGAAGCCATTCCTCCGGAAAAGGATGTGGATGGATTCACCCCTGAAAATGTGGGAAAAATGCTGATTGAACAGGACTGTTTTTTGCCCTGCACTCCTGCTGGATGTATTGAAATGATGGAACGCACAGGAGTTGAAATTGCAGGCAAACACACTGTTGTGCTGGGCAGAAGCAATATTGTAGGCAAACCTGTTGCAATGCTGCTTTTGGAAAAACACGCGACTGTGACCATCTGCCATTCTAAAACTGTCGATTTGGCAGAGCAATGCAGAAAAGCAGACATTTTAGTGTCTGCTATTGGCAAAGCAGAGTTTGTCACCAAAGAAATGGTCAAACCTGATGCAGTGGTGATTGATGTTGGCATCAATCGCAACGAACAGGGAAAACTGTGTGGCGATGTGGCATCGGATGTGGAAGAAATTGCCGGATATTTAACCCCTGTGCCTGGAGGGGTTGGGCTGATGACCCGTGCAATGCTGATGAAAAACACCCTTTTAGCAGCACAAAGACAGATGAAATCCTGAAAAAACCCAAAAAATCTCAGGAAATCTCTTGCAAAGGCAGAAAAATTGTGTTATAGTAGTATAGCCGCTTGGTATGGGCTTCCTAAGAGTGCGCAGCACCGCCCTGTTGTCCAGCGAGTCTTATTTATGTGAGGTAATACCTATGTACGCAGTTATCGTTACTGGCGGTAAGCAATACCGCGTGGAAAAAGGCGACGTGCTGTTCATCGAGAAGCTGAACGCTGAGCAGGACGCTACCATCACCTTCGATTCCGTTCTGGTTGTTGGTGAGGAAGGCAATGTAAAGTTCGGCGCTCCCACCGTTGCAGGCGCTTCTGTTGAGGCAAAAGTTCTGAAAAACGGCAAGGGCAAAAAGCTGAACATCATCACCTATCGTCCCAAGAAGGGCAGCGCCCGTCACATGGGTCATCGTCAGCCCTATACTAAGGTGGAAATCACCGCTATCAATGGCTAATTAAAACGGAGGTGTAACACAAATGGCACATAAGAAAGGCGTAGGTTCTACTAAAAACGGCCGCGATTCCGAGTCCAAACGTTTGGGCGTTAAGCGCGCCGACGGTCAGTTCGTTCTGGCTGGCAATATCCTGGTCCGTCAGCGTGGCACTCATATTCACCCAGGTGAAAATGTAGGCCGCGGTAGCGACGACACTCTGTTTGCTCTGGTAGATGGTACCGTTCGTTTCGAGCGTTTGGGCCGTGACCGCAAACAAGTAAGCATTAAGCAGTAATTGCAAAGAAGCAAGACCGGGCCCTTGGCTCGGTCTTTTGTTCGTTTGGAGGCGGCAGCGGCTCCCTCCCCACAAAGAGGAGTAAAAAATGTTTGTTGATGTAGCAAAAATAAAAATTAAAGCCGGTGATGGCGGAAACGGCGCAGTGAGCTTTCACCGTGAAAAATTTGTTGCCGCCGGTGGACCTGATGGTGGCGATGGCGGTCGTGGTGGAAATGTTATCTTTCAAGCAGATGACAACCTTTCCACTTTGATGGATTTTAGATATAAAAGAAAATATGCAGCCCAAAACGGTGACCCCGGACGAGCAGGTCGATGCAGCGGCAAAAATGCCCCTGATTTGGTGATTCGTGTTCCTCGCGGCACTTTGGTAAAAGATGCTGAGAGTGGTCTGGTGATGGCTGATATTTCAGGCGATGAGCCTGTGATTGTAGCAAAAGGCGGCAGAGGTGGCTGGGGAAACAGCCATTTTGCAACCCCTACCCGCCAGATTCCCCGTTTTGCAAAACCTGGTTTGCCTGGCGAAGAATTTGAAATTCGTTTGGAATTGAAACTGATTGCAGATGTGGGCTTGATTGGATTCCCAAATGTTGGAAAAAGCACCTTGATTAGTGTGCTGAGTGCAGCAAAACCCAAAATTGCAAACTATCATTTTACCACCCTTTCTCCTGTATTGGGTGTGGTAAAGGTTGGCCCTGAGGCGAGCTTTGTGGCAGCAGATATTCCCGGTTTGATTGAGGGTGCAAGCGAAGGGATTGGACTGGGACATGACTTTTTGCGTCATGTAGAACGCTGCCGTTTGTTGTTGCATTTGGTGGATGTTTCGGGCTGTGAGGGTCGTGACCCCATCGAAGATTTTGAGAAAATTAACACAGAACTGGAAAACTTCAGCCCTGAATTGGCAGCACGCCCACAAATTGTGTTGGCAAATAAGTGCGATGTGGCAACTCCCGAGCAAATTGAGAGTTTTAAAAACTATATTGAGGGCAAAGGCTTGGTGTTCCATGCCATTTCTGCAGCAGCACATCAAGGGTTGGAGAGTATTCCGGCAGAGGTGTACCATAAATTGCAGGAATTGCCTTCTGTGGTGGTATATGAGCCAGAGTATGTCCGTCCCGAAAAACAGGTTGGAGACAACCGTGCGTTTACCATCACCCGTGCAGACGATGCAGCATGGGAAATTGAAGCACCTTGGCTGGAGCGCATTTTGTATGGTAGCGATATGGACGACTATGAGAGTTTGCAGTATTTCCAACGGCAGCTGGGCGAAAGCGGCATTTTGGAGCAACTGGTTAAACTTGGTGTACAGGAAGATGATACCATTCGCATTGGCGAATTTGAATTTGATTATGTATTCTAAGGAGGCAAAATATGCTGCCAGAAAATCATAATTGCGATGTAAGAGAACTGTCCCCCGTTGCATTGGCATTTGTGGGGGATGGTGTCTATGAAGTTTTGGTTCGTCAGCGTCTTGTAATTGAAACAAGGCTTTCCCCTGGAAAGCTGCATAGCCGAGCTGTAAAATTTGTCAGTGCAGCAGGACAAAGCCAGATTTTGGAGTTTTTGATGCCAATGCTGACCGAAGAAGAACAAGCAGTGGTACAGCGTGGAAAAAATTCCAGCAAAGCAAGTGTTGCCAAACACGCGACCCCTCAGCAGTATCGGGCAAGCACTGCCTTTGAATCTTTGTTGGGTTGGCTGTATTTGCAGCACCGTCAGGAGCGCATTACAGAGTTGTTTGAACTGATATGGAAAGAATATTCAGAACAGTTTTTAGCTTGATTGTTGTTGATTGAGGTAAGAATGATGATTGAATTTGAAACTGAAATCCCAGATGAGGACTTATTTTAGCTGATGTAATTGGGAAACAAGTATGGCTTTGACCGATTGTATTCTGATGAAAGCGAACTGTATTTTGTGAAGTTATTGCAAGAATATAACGGAAAAGATGAGGACAAAAAACAGTTTTGGAAGGATGTATCGCCCAAGATTTCAGGTCGTATGGAGAAATTCCGGTCTGACTGCAGGCGGCAGAATGGCCATTTGACAATGGGAAACCAATGCTTTTTGTTGGACAGATTGAAGCAACTGTAAATCGAGATGGTGCGATGTATCCAAATGTATTTTATGTCTTTTGGAATATGGACAACGGAAATACAGTAACTATATGTCAGGTGGATTGAATTGCGGTTTATTTAACTCTGGTTGGCAGATGCGTTACAATTCTTTTGATTATAAGAGGATAATAAGGCAAAAGGAAGGCTGTGCCTGCCTTCACCCAAGATGGGCGGATGCAATGACAGCCTTCCTTTTTGTTTGGGGAAAGAAAAAAGAAATTTTTCATGTTTTTATAAAATTTCTTTGATAGAATATTTTATAAAACGAAATGCAAAATTTATCTTTTCTTAAT
>JAHHUF010000184.1 GCA_020024115.1 Anaerofilum sp. | reverse complement strand
TAGCCCCTTCTAGGGGCTGTGCAAACCACTAGTTTACTAGTGGTTCATGACTTATAAGGGTGAATGATACGCCCTTGGCGGAAAAAATTGGAGGAGAGGGGGAGTGCGAAATAGGTGTCATACAAAAGTTTATTGGGATAATTTCTTGTTTCTGAAACAAAAGAAACCAAAAATGGCATAGTAAATACAAAATAGAATGCCAATAGGAGTTTCACGGATGACTTGTCCTGTGTATTGAGTTCCCATATAAATCAGGACAATGCCGGTAAGGAGCCCTCCAATGCACCCCCACCATTTCTTTTGCATCAGGAGAATGGCAGAAACAAACAAAAGTGCGACAAAGCACCAAACAAGAGGATTTAAGCTATGGAAACCGGCATTGACTGCAATTAAGATGTACAAGGTAAAGCTAATGACTGCCGGAAAAAAATATCCAATCAATAAAGCAATTTGACGATACCATTTTTTTGAATGGATTTGAATTGCGCATGTTCACGGGTGCACTGAGATTTTATCATATCTTCAATTTTACACGGAGCATTCATCTCTTCCAGTTCTTTTTGGCATGCCGTGCAGGAATGAAGATGTTCTTCAACGAACTCTTTTGTTTCAGGCTTCAGCATATTCTCAGAATATAATGGAAGCAAATCCGTTACAATACTACACGCTTTATTCATAATATGTTTCCTCCAATCTGTTTTGTATCATTTTTCTGGCCCGATGGTATGTAACACAAGCCCAGTTATCTGTTTTTTGTACAGGTCTCCAATCTCTTTAAATGAAAGTTCGCCAAAAACTCTCCACATAAATACCCCTTTGTATGGTTCTGATAAGTGATGCAGAAGATGCTGAACCTGGCGTGCTTCCTCATGGATCAGAAATTGTTCCTCTATAGAGTTATTTTCAAATTGAATCGTTTCTAAATCTTCGTCTGATACATGCTCCAATTTTTTATTTCTTTTCAAATACGAAAAATACGTATGCTTTGCAATCTGACACAACCAAACACGAATATCACAGTCATTCCGAAAATGATCTATGGATTTCAAAGCCTTCAGGAATGTTTCACTTGTGACTTCTTCCGCAATAGATTCATCGCATGATAACTGCAAAACATATCCATAGACAGGCTTTAAGTATTTGCTATAAATTTCATCAAACTCCACCGTACTGCTGCCTCCTTTCATTTTGTAAGACTCTCATAATCAAAAAATCTTACAAAATTTCAGAATTTTTCTGTCATCAAAGCCGTCGGCCCACGCAGGGCAGGCGGCTTTGCGACTGTTAGGAATATTTTGGTTTTTGGACAATTTTTCATTATTATATGATAGGAAAAGTGCAGTACAAGATAAATTCCTTTTGAAAAGTCCTCACACCAGAGCAAATCGGCGCAGATACCGGTTTTTATGATACAGATGACTATTTTATGGATATCGCCGCTTTCGAGTGGCTCGTTTTTTGTTGTCAAACGGAACGAAGTATGCTATCATGGGCAAAACAAAA